>NZ_PSUU01000001.1:0-357773 GCF_002932015.1 Rathayibacter sp. AY1H3 | reverse complement strand
GCCGCCGACTCCGAGGGACGCGCCCAGGTCGCGGGCGAGCGCGCGGATGTAGGTGCCGGAGGAGCAGGTGACGCGCACGTCCAGGTCGAGGAACCCCTCGACCGGGCGGCTCGCCAGGACGGCGAACTCCGAGACGGTCACGGGGCGGGAGGCGAGCACGACCTCCTCGCCGTCGCGGGCGCGGGCGTAGGCGCGGCGGCCGTCCACCTTGATCGCGCTGACCGTGCTCGGGACCTGCTCGATCGCTCCGGTGAGGGCCGCGATCGCGTCGGACACCGACTCCGGGGCGAGGGCCGCGACGAGTGCGGGCTCCGCCGAGGCGAGCACCTCGCCCTCCTGGTCGTCGGTGGTGGTGGAGGAGCCCAGCCGGATCGTCGCCTCGTACTGCTTGTCGAGGCCGACGAGGTAGGTGAGCAGGCGCGTCGAGGGGCCGAGACCGAGGATCATCAGCCCGGTCGCCATCGGATCGAGCGTCCCCGCATGGCCGACCTTGCGGGTCCCCGCGCGGCGGCGGGTCCGCGAGACGAGGTCGTGGCTGGTGATGCCGCCGGGCTTGTCCAGCAGGAGGATCCCGTTCGGAGCCGGGGCGGGGGTCTCGAGCACGGGTGCGAGGATACACGGACGGATCGGGAGTACCCCCGGGGTGGAGCCGGAGCCCTCGCCCGCCCGTCCTAGGCTGTCCGGATGAGGATCGCAGTACTCGGAGCAGGCGCCGTCGGCGGCACCATCGCCGCCCTTCTCGACCGCGCCGGGCACGACGTCGAGGTCACCGCCCGAGGCGACCACCTCACCGCGATCCGCCGGTCGGGGATCCGGCTCGACGGGGCGTGGGGCGAGCACACCGCCTGGGTCCGCTGCGGCGAGTCCCTCGACCTGGTGCCCGATCTCGCCTTCGTCTGCACGAAAGCGCAGGACGCCGAGGACGCGCTGCGCACCAACCGCCGCACGGTCGACGGCACCCTCGTCGTCGTCGTCCAGAACGGACTGGACGGGCTCACCGCGGCGGCCCGGCAGGTGCGCGACGCCCGGCTCGTGGGTGCTCTCGCCCTCTTCGCCGCGAGCCACCTCGAACCCGGCCGCGTCACCGTCACGGCTCCTGCCACGACCACGCTCGGCGTCCCCGGCCGCCCGGCCGACGACGACGTGCGACGGGCCGCCGCCGTGCTCGGCGAAGCGGTCCCCACCGCCGTCACCGACGACTTCACCGGAGCGCAGTGGACGAAGCTGCTGATCAACGAGGTCAACGCCCTGCCCGCGATCACCGGGCTCTCGGTCCAGGAGACGATCGACGATCCGGGGCTGCGGCGCGTCCTCGCCCGGTCGATGCGCGAGGCCGCCCGGACGGGCTTCGCGTCTGGCGTCCGCTTCGGCTCGCTGCAGGGACTCTCGAACACGTCCGTCCGCGCCCTGGCCGCCGCTCCCCTGCCCCTGGTCGAGCTGCTCCCCCGCCGGATGGCCGCGCGGATGGGCGAGGTGCCGAACCCCGGGTCGACGCTGCAGAGCGTCCGCCGCGGAGTGCCGAGCGAGATCGACCACCTGGCCGGGGCCGTGGTCCGCACCGCTCACCGCGGCGGGCGCGAGGCACCGGTCAACCAGCTGCTGGTCGACCTGGTGCACGAGGTCGAGGGGGCGGGCGCCTTCGTGCCGCCGGCGGAGGTCGTGCGCCGCGCCGCCCTGGTCTGAGCCCGCGGCCCTGTCGGACGGACGCCGCCCGCGGCGGCGGCCTCCGTCCCGAGGCTCAGCAGGAGTCGGCGAAGAGGCGCCGGGGCTGCTCCGGATCGCGGACGTCGACGAGGATCCCCGCCAGCCGGCGCAGGTCCGTCGTGGCGCGGTACGCCGCGTCCACCGGCGGCTCCTGCGTGTCGAGGCGGATGCTGGTGCTCCACGCTCCGCGCAGCTCCGGCCGGAGGGCGAACTCGCCTTCGACGAGCAGCACCGCGTCGCGGCCGGCGGTCCGCCAGCGCGCCTGCCGCGCCTCGTCGCGCACCGCGTCGAAGCCCGCCAGCACGAACCCGGTGCTGCCGCCGAGGGTGAACGGATCGAGCAGCACGCGGCGCAGGAGCTCGTAGTCGTACCCGGCCGCGTAGGAGCGCTGCTCGTCGGGCACGGCGGGGTCGTCCCGATCGGCGCGGGGACGTCGGAAGTCGGCGAGGTGCGCGACGATCGCGTCCTTGCCGGCCCGGCGGAGCGCCTCCGCGAGGTCGACCGCGAACGCCGCGCTCACCGCGGGGTCGTCGCCGTCGATCCCGACCTTGACCCGTCCGCGCCCGTAGTTGTGCAGCACCTCCGCCGCGAGAGCGTCGAGCACATCGGCCTTCTGCGGAGCCCACCTGGTCATCCGCCCACGATACGCGCCGCCGCCTAGTGTGGGCTGATGCCCTCCGACCCTCTCGTCGACGCGATCACCGCCTGGTTCCGCACGAGCGCCCGCGACCTGCCGTGGCGCCGCGAGGGCTTCCCCGCCTGGGGCACGCTCGTCAGCGAGTTCATGCTGCAGCAGACCCCGGTGGTCCGCGTCGTCCCGCGTCTGGCGGAGTGGCTGGAGCGCTGGCCGACACCCTCCGCGCTCGCCGCCGGCCCGCGCGGCGAGGCGGTGCGCGCCTGGCAGTCCCTGGGCGACCCGCGGCGGGCCCTGCGCCTGCATGCCTGCGCCGTGGCGATCGCCGAGGAGCACGGCGACGTGGTCCCCGACGACGTCGAGACCCTCCTCGCGCTGCCCGGCATCGGCGACTACACCGCCCGCGCCATCGCCGTGTTCGCCTACGGGAGGCGGCACCCCGTGGTCGACACCAACGTCCGCCGGGTCCTCGCGCGCGCGGTCGACGGAGCGGCGGAGCCCGGCCCGCCCCGCGCGAGGGCCGACCTCGCCGCGATGTCGGCGCTGCTGCCCGAGTCGCTCTCCGAGGCGGCGGCCTTCAACGCGGGCGCGATGGAGCTGGGGGCGGTCGTCTGCACCGCCCGCGCTCCGCGCTGCGACGAGTGCCCGATCCGCGACCTCTGCCGCTGGCGGGCGGAGGGGTACCCCGAGCACACCGGTCCCGTGAAGGCGAAGCAGAAGCGGTTCGAGGGCTCGGACCGCCAGGTCCGCGGCCTCATCCTCGCCGAGCTGCGCGCCGCGCACGGCCCGGTCACCGCGGCCGAGGTGGAGTCTCTCTGGCCGGACGCCGACCAGCGCGGTCGCGCCCTGGCCGGGCTCCTCGCCGACGGCCTGGCGACGGGCGGCCCGGAGGACGGCTACCTCCTCCCCGGCTCCTGAGGGCCCGTCGACCGCCGTCCGCGTCGGAGGAGGCGGGTAGGGTCGGCGCCGTGACCGGTCGCCGCCTCCGCCTCCCCCGCCCCGACGCCGCCGTCGAGCGCGCCCTCGACGTCGACCTCGCCCAGGACGTCCAGCGCGCCCTCGCCGCGGTCCGCGTCGAGAACGACCTGCCCGGCCCGTTCCCGCCGGCCGCGCTGGCCGAGGCCGAGCACGCGGACGCCGGAGCGGACGACGAGGACCGCGTCGACCGGACGGACCTCCCCTTCGTGACGATCGACCCGCCCGGCTCGCTCGACCTGGACCAGGCCCTCCACCTGGAGCGCACGTCGGAGGGCGTCGTCCTCCGCTACGCCATCGCGGACGTGCCCGCGGTCGTCCGCACCGGCGGAGCGCTCGACGCCGAGACGCGCCGCCGCGGCCAGACCTACTACCTCCCGGACGGCCGCGTCCCGCTGCACCCCGCGGTCCTCTCCGAGGGGGCCGCGTCGCTCCTGCCGGA
This sequence comes from Rathayibacter sp. AY1H3, assembly GCF_002932015.1. Classification (NCBI taxonomy): domain Bacteria; kingdom Bacillati; phylum Actinomycetota; class Actinomycetes; order Micrococcales; family Microbacteriaceae; genus Rathayibacter; species Rathayibacter sp. AY1H3. Next base: position 354,018 of record NZ_PSUU01000001.1, on the reverse strand, counting down.
CGAGACGCGCCGAGCGCTGGTCTGGACGCTGACCCTCGACGAGCGGGCGGAGCCGAGCTCGGTGCACCTCGAGCGGGCGCTCGTGCGCAGCGTGGCCCGGCTCGACTACGAGGGCGTGCAGCGCAGCGTCGACGCGGGCGATCCGCACCCCTCCCTCGCCCTGCTCCCCTGGTTCGGACGCGAGCGCCTGGCGCGCGAGGCCGAGCGCGGAGGAGCGAGCCTGACGCTGCCCGAGGAGGAGATCGTCGCCGTCGACGGCGGCTACCGGGTCGAGCGCCGCGCTCCCCTGGCCGTCGAGGGCTGGAACGCCCAGGTCTCGCTGCTGACCGGTATGGCGGCGGCGACGATGATGCTCGACGCGGGGGTGGGCATCCTCCGGACCATGCCCGAGGCCGACCCCGCCACCGTCGCGGCCTTCCGCTCCCGAGCCGCGGCGCTCGGCGTCCCGTGGCCCGAGGAGGAGGCCTACGGCGCCTACCTGCGCCGCCTCGACACCGACGACCCCGCCCAGCTCGCCATCATGTACGCCGCGGCGACCCTGTTCCGCGGCGCCGACTACACCGCCTTCGACGGCGCCCCGCCGGAGCATCCCGCGCAGGCGGCTCTCGCCGCGCCGTACGCGCACGTCACCGCGCCCCTGCGGCGCCTGGTCGACCGGTTCGGCCTCGCCGTCTGCCTCGCGGTGTCCCGGGGCGGAACGATCCCGTCGCAGCTGCGCGAGGCGCTGCCCCTGCTCCCGCCGCTCCTCGCCGCGAGCGACCGCCGGGCCGGAGCCGCCTCCCGTGCGGCGACCGCGATCGTCGAGGCCGCCGTCCTCCGCGGCCGCGAAGGAGCCTCCTTCAGCGGGATCGTCGTCTCCTCGGCGCGCACCCGCTCCTCGGTCCAGCTGCTCGACCCGGAGATCACCGTCGACCTCCCGGCCCCGCTCGAGCCGGGAGCCCGTGTCGTCGTCGTCCTGGAATCGGTCGACGTCGCCACGGGCTCCGCGGTGTTCGGGCTCGGCGCCTAGTCCTCGTCGTCCTCGCGGGGCTTCACATAGGGGTCGGCCTCGCCGGCGTAGTCCGCCTGAGCGGCGAGCGACTGCACCTGCGAGTCCTGGCTGCGCGCGGCGGCGAGCAGATCCTCGATGTGCTTCGCGTTCTCGGGCACCGCGTCGAGGATGAACTCGAGCGAAGGCGTGAGCCGGGACGTGATGTTCCTGCCCACCTCGGTGCGGAGCATGCCGGTGGCGGCCTTGAGAGCCGCGGCCGAATCGGCGCGCTCCTCATCGGTGCCGTAGACCGTGTAGAACACCGAGGCGTGCTGCAGGTCGCCGGTCACCTGGACATCGGTGATGGTGACGAAGCCGAGGCGCGGGTCGCGGAGACCGCGCTCGAGCCGCTTCGCGACGATCACCTGGATACGTTCGGCGAGCTTCCTCGCCCGGGCCGGATCTGCCATGGCTGGTCCTCACATCTCTCTCGGCGAACCGTTCAGCTCGCCATTCAACCACTCTCCGCCCGGACGACCGGTCGCGTCCGAGGGGGCCTTGCTTCTGGGGCGTGATGCCCCTCGACCGCGCGTCTGCGACGGCGCGGGTGGGGCGCGTCTGCGACGGCGCGGGTGGGGTGCCTCCTCGCGGCTCCCTGATCCTCGGGGATCGGGGGGGCGGGAAGGCTCAGGTGCTGGATCGGGAGCCGGACGTCGCCCGCAGGCTCGCTGCTCGCTCAGCGGGCGCAGTCACCGCTGCAAGAACGTCTGATCGGGGCCGGCCTCCCACGCCCGGAGGTGCGGAAGCGCACGCTGGAGGGTGCGCACCTCCGGGACACGGGCGGCCCCCGATTCCTCCCGCAGGGCGCGAGAGGACGAGAGTCCCCTCCCGATCCCGCACGAACAGCGCCGTGAGACGCCGGAAGGCCCGGGCGGACCCGGGCCTTCCAGTGGAGCGGATCAGCCTCGCGGCTTCTCCTTCATCTCGATCGTCTCGATCTCGTCGCCGATCTGGATGTCGTTGTACTTTCCGAGTCCGATACCGGCCTCGTAGTCCGTACGGACCTCCGTGACGTCGTCCTTGAAGCGACGCAGCGACTCGATGGCCAGGTTGTCCCCGACCACGACGCCGTCACGGATGACGCGCGCCTTCGAGTTGCGGGTGATCGTGCCGGAGCGGACGATGACACCCGCGATGTTGCCGAACTTGGAGGAGCGGAACACCTCGCGGATCTCGGCGACACCGGACTGGACCTCCTCGAACTCGGGCTTGAGCATGCCCGTGAGCGAGTTCTCGACCTCTTCGATCGCGTTGTAGATGACCGAGTAGAAGCGGATGTCCACTCCTTCTCGAGCAGCGCGCTCGCGGGCCTTCGGGTCGGGGCGGACGTTGAAGCCCACGATGATCGCGTTGTCGATCGTCGCGAGGTTGACGTCCGACTCCGTGATCGCACCGACACCGCGGTGGATGATGCGCAGCTGCACCGAGTCGTCGACCTCGATCTTGACGAGCGACTCCTCCAGCGCCTCGACGGCACCGGACACGTCGCCCTTGATGATGAGGTTGAGCGACTCGACCTTGCCCTCCTCGAGAGCACGGGTGAAGTCCTCGAGCGAGATGCGCTTGCGGGCCTTGGCCAGCAGGGCGTTGCGCTGAGCGGCTTCGCGCTTCTCGGCGATCTGACGGGCCGTGCGGTCCTCCTCGGTGACGAGGAAGGTGTCGCCGGCGCGGGGCACGGACGAGAGTCCCTGCACCTGCACCGGACGCGACGGCACGGCTTCGAGGACGGCGTTGCCGTTCTCGTCCGCCATCGCACGGACGCGGCCGTAGGCCGTTCCGGCGACGATCGCGTCTCCGACGCGCAGCGTTCCCGACTGGATGAGCACGGTCGCGACCGCACCGCGTCCCTTGTCGAGCTTCGCCTCGATCGCGACTCCGCGCGCCTCCTTGTTGGGGTTGGCGCGCAGGTCGAGACCGGCGTCCGCGGTGAGCAGCACGGCGTCCAGGAGGTCCTGGATGCCGGTGCCCGCGCGAGCCGACACGTCGACGAACATGACGTCTCCGCCGTACTCCTCGGCGACGAGCCCGAACTCGGTGAGCTGCTGGCGCACCTTGGCCGGGTTGGCGTCGGGCTTGTCCACCTTGTTCACCGCGACCACGATCGGCACGTTGGCCGCCTGGGCGTGGTTCAGCGCCTCGATGGTCTGCGGCATGATGCCGTCGTCCGCCGCGACCACGAGGATCGCGATGTCCGTGACCTGGGCACCGCGGGCTCGCATGGCGGTGAACGCCTCGTGACCCGGGGTGTCGATGAAGGTGATCGGGCGCTCGATGCCCTCGTGCTCCGCGACGACCTGGTACGCACCGATGTGCTGCGTGATGCCGCCCGCCTCGCCGGCGACGACGTTGGCGTTGCGGATCGCGTCGAGCAGGCGCGTCTTTCCGTGGTCGACGTGACCCATGACGGTGACGACGGGGGGACGGATCTCGAGGTCCTCGTCCGTCTCGTCGTCGAGCTCCTGCTCGAGGTCGAGACCGAAGCCCTCGAGGAGCTCCTTGTCCTCGTCCTCGGGCGAGACGACCTGGATCTTGAAGCCGAGCTCGGAGCCGAGCACCTCGAAGGTGGCCTCGTCGAGCGACTCGGTGGCCGTCGCCATCTCGCCGAGGGCGAAGAGGACGGTGACCAGGTTGCCGGGGGGCACCGGCACGCCGGTCATGGCCTCGATCTTGTCGGCGAAGTCCGAGATCGACGCGCCGCGGCGCAGACGGATGACCGTCCTGCCGTCGCCGCGGGGGACGCTGACGCCGCCGAGCGACGGGGCCTCCCTGAGCTCGAACTCCTGACGCTTCGTGCGCTTGGACTTCCGGGCCTTGCTCTTGCCGCCACCGCGACCGAAGGCTCCTGCGGTTCCACCGCCGGGGCCGCGACCGCGACCGCCGCCGCCACCGGGACGCGGGGCGAAGCCGCCACCGGCACCGGGAGCGCCGCCGGGGCGCTGGAAGCCGCCGCCGGCCGGACGACCGGCACCGCCGGGACGTCCTGCTCCGCCGCCGGGTCCGCCGGGACGCTGGCCGAAGCCGGCGGGGCGCTGGCCCATGCCGGGTCCGCCGGGTCGGGGCGCGCCGGGGCGCGGAGCAGCGGGGCGGGGGATGTTGCCCGGGGTCGGACGCGATCCCATGCCCTGCGAGCTGGCGAAGGGGTTGTTGCCGGGGCGCGGGGCGGCGGGACGCTGTCCCATGCCCTGGTTGCTGGCGAACGGGTTGTTGCCCGGGCGCGGGGTGCCGCCGGGGCGGTTGGAGCCGCCCGAGGCGCCGCCGGGGCGCGGGGTGTTCGCGGCGGGAGCCGGACGCGGGGTCACGGGCTTGGGTCCGCCGGGGGTCGCGCCGGACGCCGGCTTCTCGGCGGCGGCCGGAGCCGCGGGGGCCTCGGTCGGAGCCGGAGCGGCGGCCTCGGCGGGCGCGTCCTTGGCTGCCTGGGCGCGCTGAGCGGCCGCGGCCTCCTGGGCTGCCTGAGCCTGGGCCTGGCGCTCGGCGACAGACATCGGCGGTGCCGGCGCCGGAGCGGGCGGCTTGGCCGGGCCGGGCGTGGGCGCGGACGGACGGGCGCCGGAGGGGCGCGGGGCCCCGGGACGGGCGCCGGCGGCGGGGGCGGTCGGGGTCGCCGACGCTCCCGCGGAGGAACCGCCCTGGCCCTGGAGGGCCTGGCGGAGCTTGCGCGCCACCGGGGGTTCGATGCTCGAGGACGGGCCCTTGACGAACTCGCCGAGCTCCTTCAACTTCGCAAGTGCGACCTTGCTATCGACACCCAGTTCGGATGCGATCTCGTGTACGCGTGGTTTTGCCACTTCTCTCCTGTCTTGGGCCTGCACCCAAGACGGGGGCAGGCGTCACGAACGGACGGGTCTCATTTCGAGCCGCTCATCAGTCTTCGCTCATGATCAGTTCACGGGCCGTTCTGCCTGTTCTCTATGGTGTGATCGTGCGCTGCTCCGGCCCCTCCGGTCGAGGGGCCGAGCCGGTCGGATCGTGCGATGTACTGCTCCAGCTCGCTCGCGTCCACGCTCTCGCGTGTCCGGAACGCTCTTCCGAACGCGCGGCGCTTGACCGCGAGCTCGTAGCAGTCGGCTGTGTCGTGGAGCCACGCTCCCCGACCAGGACGGACGGCACGCGGGTCTACCGCGAGGACGTTCGAGTGGAGGACCAGCCTCAGAAGAGAGGCCCGGGGGGCGCGCAGACGGCAGCCGACGCACGTTCTGACGGCTTCCACTCTACTCCCTCCCCTCTGGGACCGCTCCCCCGCACGGCCGATGCTCGGGGATCACTCCCCGTCCATCACCGAATCGGGCTGGATGTCGATCTTCGCGCCGGTCAGCTTGGCGGCGAGGCGGGCGTTCTGGCCCTCCTTGCCGATGGCGAGCGAGAGCTGGTAGTCGGGGACGAGCGCGCGGACGGCCTTGAGGCTCTGGTCGATCACGAACGCGCTGGTCACCTTGGCGGGCGAGAGCGCGCTGGCGACGAAGGTCGGCAGGTCGGAGGAGTAGTCGACGATGTCGATCTTCTCGTTGTTGAGCTCGGCGGTCACCGCGCGCACGCGCTGGCCGAGCTCGGCGATGCAGGCGCCCTTGGCGTTCACGCCGGGCTCGGTCGCGCGCACCGCGATCTTGGTGCGGTGGCCGGCCTCGCGGGCGAGGGAGACGATCTCCACCACGCCGGACGCGATCTCGGGGACCTCGAGGGCGAACAGCTTGCGCACCAGCGACGGGTGGGTGCGGGACACCTGGACCGACGGGCCCTTGGGTCCGCGGCCGACGCTCGTGACGTAGACGCGGATGCGGCGTCCGTGGCTGTAGTCCTCGCCGGGCACCTGCTCCTCGGGCGAGAGGATCGCCTCGATGGAGCCGAGGTCGACGTGGATCATCCGCGGATTGGGGCCCTGCTGGATGACGCCGGCGACGATGTCGCCCTCGCGGCCCTTGAACTCGCCGAGCACGTGCTCGTCGGCGATGTCGCGCAGGCGCTGGTTGATGACCTGCTTCGCGGCGAAGGCGGCGATGCGGCCGAAGTCGCGCGGGGAGTCCTCGGCCTCGCCCACGACGGCGCCCTCCTCGTCGAGCTCGGGCACGAAGACCGAGACGTGACCGGTCTTGCGGTCGAGGTGCACGCGCGCGTCGACGGCGGTGGCCTTGTCGGCGTCGTCGGCCTGGCCGATGTGCTTGAGGTAGGCGGTCAGGATCGCCTGCTCGATGATCTGCACGAGTTCCTCGAAGGGGATCTCGCGCTCGCGCTCCATGAGTCGCAGAACGCTCAGGTCGATGTCCACGGGCGGGCCTTTCTCTCTATTCACTTGGATGCCGCGGTGGTGACCGCGGTCGTTCGCCTGCCGGGCTCTCACCCGGATCAGCCCTCAAGGGTACCCGACGCGGCCCAGGGTTCCACCCGCGGTTCCTGCCGAGGCACGGAGGGCCCCGCCTGCCGCGGGAAGCGGTGGCGGGGCCCTCGGCGTGTCGGGTCTAGGCGCCCAGCCGGGCGAGCGCCTCGGCGACCGGGAGCTGCTCGCGCTCGCCGGACCGGCGGTCCCACAGCTCGACGATCCCGTCTGCCGCTCCTCGCCCCGCGATGACGATCACGGGCACCCCGATCAGCTCGGCGTCGCCGAACTTGACGCCGGGCGAGACCTTCGGGCGGTCGTCGATCAGCACGTCGCGGCCGGCGGCCTCGAGGGAGGCACCGACCGACTCGGCGAGCTCGAGAGCCGCCGCGTCCTTGCCGGTCGCGATGACGTGCACGTCGAACGGCGCGACGTTCGCGGGCCACAGCAGTCCGCGGTCGTCGTGGGTGGCCTCGGCGATGATGGCGAGGATGCGGGTCACGCCGATGCCGTAGGAGCCCATCGTGACGGTGACCAGCTTCCCGTTCTCGTCGAGCACCTTCAGCCCGAGGACGTCGGCGTACTTGCGGCCGAGCTGGAAGACGTGGCCGATCTCCATGCCGCGGGCGGTCTCGATCGGGCCCGAGCCGTCGGGCGCCTCGTCGCCGGTGCGGACGTCCGCGACCTCGACGGTGGCGTCGCCGTGGAAGTCGCGGCCGGCGACCAGGTCGAGGACGTGCTGCCCGGAGACGTTGGCCCCGGTGATCCAGGCGGTGCCGTCGACCACGCGCGGGTCGAGCAGGTAGCGGACGCCGGTCGCCGACTCCTCGCCCAGGACGGCTCCCTCGGCCGACCAGGGTCCGATGTAGCCCTTGACCAGTCCGGGGTGCTTCGCGAAGTCCTCCGCCGTGGCGGCCTCGACCTCGGCCGGGGCGAACGCCACTTCGGCGCGCTTGAGGTCGACGTCGCGGTCGCCGGGCAGGCCGACGATCACGAGCTCGCGGGTGCCGTCGAGCGCGGTGAGCGCGAGGACGACGTTCTTCAGGGTGTCGGCGGCGGTCCAGGCGCGGCCGTCGGGGCGGGGCTGCGTCGCGTTCGCCAGGTCGACCAGGGTCTGGATGGTCGGGGTGTCGGGCGAGTCGAAGACGCGCGCCTCGGGCAGGCCCTCGACGGGCAGCGCCGCGGGGACGGGCGTGCGGTACGCCTCGACGTTCGCCGCGTACCCTCCCGCCGACCGGACGAAGGTGTCCTCGCCGACGGGGGTGGGGTGCAGGAACTCCTCGCTCCGGGAGCCGCCCATCGCTCCGGCGTCGGCCTGCACGATCACGTACTCCAGGCCCAGACGGGCGAAGATCCGCTCGTAGGCGTCGCGCTGGCGCTGGTAGCTCGCGTCGAGGCCGGCGTCGGTGTAGTCGAAGGAGTACGCGTCCTTCATCGTGAACTCGCGGCCGCGCAGGAGGCCCGCGCGGGGCCGCGCCTCGTCCCGGTACTTGTCCTGGATCTGGTAGATCGACAGGGGCAGGTCCTTGTAGGAGGAGTAGAGGTCCTTCACGAGCAGCGTGAAGAACTCCTCGTGCGTGGGAGCCAGCATGTAGTCGGCGTCCTTGCGGTCCTTCAGGCGGAACACGCCGTCGCCGTACTCGGTCCAGCGGCCCGAGAGCTCGTAGGGCTCGCGGGGCAGGAGCGCGGGGAAGTGCACCTCCTGGGCGCCGGCGGCCTCCATCTCCTCGTGGATGATCCGCTCGATGCGGCGCTTGACGCGCAGTCCCAGCGGCAGCCAGGCGAAGACGCCGGGCGCCTGACGGCGGATGTAGCCCGCGCGGACGAGGAGGCGGTGGCCCGCGACCTCGGCGTCGGCGGGATCCTCCCGGAGCGTGCGGACGAACAGATGCGAGAGACGGGTGACCACGAGGGACGATCCTATCCGCTGCGCTCCCCCGGCTCGCGAGGGCGCCGGGACCCTCAGTCGGGGATCCGCGAGAAGACGACCGCTCCGCCCGTGCCGTCCAGCAGCACGTCGTCGGGGGTGCCGCCGATCGTCATCGGGCCGGAGAGGAGCGCCCGGAGCCGGATGGCCTCGGGGCTCGGCGTGTCGGAGCAGCTGTCGGATCCGGTCACCTCGTCGCCGGGGACCAGCACGCCGTCGTCGATCCGGTAGGCGGCGCTGACCACGAGGCAGCCCGTGCCGACGACCAGGGTCGGCGCACCCCCGACGCTCTCCGAGCGGAGGCGAACGCGGGCGTCCTCGACCCAGGCCGTGTACGGGGTCTCCCCCTCTGCCGCGGTCAGCACCCAGCGGTCGCAGCCGAAGGGGTCCTGCGGGGTGCGGCTGTCGATGCACTCGCCGGCCTCGGAGGACGGGCCGCTGCGGAGCGCGGCGACACCGGAGGCGAGGAGCGCGGCGGCGACGACCACGAGCGCGAGGCGCAGTGCGGGGCGGACCACGTCGATCCGCCCCGCGCCGTCAGTTCGCGCCGACGGTGACGACCGGGGCTCCGGTCGAGGTGTCGTCGGCCGGCATCTCGGCGGCCAGGCGGTTGGCCTCCTCGATGAGGGTCTGGACGATCTCGGCCTCGGGGACGGTCTTGATGACCTCGCCCTTGACGAAGATCTGGCCCTTGCCGTTGCCGGAGGCGACGCCCAGGTCGGCCTCGCGGGCCTCGCCGGGTCCGTTGACGACGCAGCCCATGACGGCGACGCGCAACGGGACGCTCATGCCCTCGAGGCCGGCGGTGACGTCGTTGGCGAGCGTGTAGACGTCGACCTGTGCGCGGCCGCAGCTGGGGCAGGAGACGATCTCGAGCTTGCGCTCGCGGAGGTTCAGCGACTGGAGGATCTGCAGGCCGACCTTGACCTCCTGCGCGGGCGGGGCCGAGAGGGACACGCGGATGGTGTCGCCGATGCCCTCGCCGAGGAGGATGCCGAAGGCGGTGGCGGACTTGATGGTCCCCTGGAACTCGGGGCCGGCCTCGGTGACGCCGAGGTGGAGGGGCCAGTCGCCGCGCTCGGCGAGCTGGCGGTAGGCCTTCACCATGACTACGAAGTAGTTGTGCTTGACCGAGATCTTGAAGTCGTGGAAGTCGTGCTCCTCGAAGAGGCTGGCCTCCCAGACGTCGCTCTCGACGAGGGCCTCGGGGGTGGGCTTGCCGTACTTCTGCAGGATGCTCGGCTCGAGCGAGCCGGCGTTGACGCCGATGCGGATCGACACGCCGGCGGCCTTCGCGGCGGCGGCGATCTTGCCGACCTGGTCGTCGAACTTGCGGATGTTGCCGGGGTTCACGCGGACCGCGGCGCAGCCGGCGTCGATCGCGGCGTAGACGTAGTTGGGCTGGAAGTGGATGTCGGCGATGACCGGGATCTGGCTCTTCTTGGCGATGATCGGCAGCGCCTCCGCGTCGTCGCGGCTCGGCACCGCGACGCGGACGATGTCGCAGCCGGACGCGGTGAGCTCGGCGATCTGCTGGAGGGTCGCGTTGATGTTCGTCGTCGGTGTGGTGCACATCGACTGGACGCTGACCTGCGCGTCACCGCCCACGAGCACCTTGCCCACCTTGATCTGGCGGGACTTGCGGCGGGGGGCGAGGGTCATGGGGACCTTGGGAAGACCCAGATTCACTGCTGGCACGCGCCCCATCGTACGCGCGCCGCGGGACCCCTCGTCCGCTCGCCGCACCTTCCCAGCCGCCGCCCCTCCTGCGCGCCTCGGAACCCGTCCACCGCACCTGCTCTCAGCCCGAGACCGCACGACGATCCGCGGTCGCCTCGCTCCCGAGCCGAACCGCCGATCCCGTCCGAGCGATTAACCGCAGACGCTGCCAGCCCGCTCCCTTCACAGAGCGGACCGCGCCACGCCGGTCAGCGACCGCCCTGCCACCCTCGAGGCGAACGGTGAATCGCGTCCCAGCGATTCGCCCCAGCCGTTCGCACCCCGCTCCACCCACGCCCCACCCCGAGAAGCCGACCGCGCCACGCCGGGCGAGGCCCGGCGTGGAATCCAACTCAGAACAGCGTGATCGGCTTGACGATGTCGGCGTAGATGAGGAGGGCGCTCATGCCGCCGAGGACGAGGACGACGACGTAGGTGAGCGGGAGCAGGCGGGCGATGTCGACGGGGCCGGGGTCGCGACGTCCGAAGAGCTTGGCGATCCGGCGGCGCAGGCCCTCCCAGAGGGCGCCGGCGATGTGGCCGCCGTCCATGGGGAGCAGCGGCACCAGGTTGAAGACGAGGAGGGCGACGTTGAGCGAGGCGAGGACGCCGACCATCGTCTGCACCTTGGACACGACGGGGAGCTGGTCGGAGGCGGCGATCTCGCCCGCGATCCGGCCCACTCCGACGACGCTGATCGGGCCGTTGGCGTCGCGCGCCTCCGAGCCGAACGCCGCCTGGGCGACGTCGATGAGGCGCTGCGGCAGGTTGAGGATCACATGGGCGACGCTGGTGATGTTCGACCAGACCGTCTCGGGCACCGCGGTGACCGGCTGCTGCGCGAGGGCCGACGTGGGCGAGATGCCGATGAAGCCGACCGTCTGCGTCTCGATCGCACCGGAGGCGTCGGTGACGGGGGCGCCGTTCGCGTCGGTCACCGCGACCTCGTTCTCGGCCGGGGTGATCGTGAGGGTCAGCGGGGCGCCGTCGCGCTGGACGGACACGCTGAGCGGGACGCCCGCGGAGCGCTGGATGATCGGGGTCAGGTCGTTCCAGGTGCTCACCGGAGTGCCGTCGATCGCCGTGATCGTGTCGCCCGGCAGCAGGCCGGCCGCGGCTCCGGGTGCCAGCGGGTCGTCGGCGGTGCAGGTCGCGGTCGCGCGCTGCGACTCCGGGACCACGCACTGCGAGACCGCGGCGAGGGTGCTGGTGCTCTGCGGGATCCCGATGCCGCAGAGGAGGACGGTGAAGAGGACCGTGGCGATCACGAGGTTCATGAAGGGGCCGCCGGCCATGACGATCACGCGCTTCCACACGGGGAGCCGGTAGAACGCGCGATGGTCCTCGCCGTCGCCGATCGTCTCGGCGCTGGCGGCACGGGCCTCGTCGATCATCGTGGCGTAGGCGCCGCGCCGGGGCTCCTCGAGCTGGGCCTCGGAGGACGCCAGGCCGTTGAAGAAGCCTGTGCTCGACTCCGTGGGCCGGTCCCCCGGGTGCTTCGGCGGGTACATGCCGATCATGGCGATGTAGCCGCCGAGCGGGATCGCCTTGACGCCGTACTCCGTCTCGCCGCGGCGCCGGGAGAAGAGGGTCGGCCCGAACCCGATCATGTACTGCGTGACCTTGACCCCGAACAGCTTGGCGGGGAGCAGGTGCCCGACCTCGTGCAGGGCGATGGAGAGGGCGACGCCGACGGCGATGATGACGACGCCGAGGACGAAGAGCAGCACGGATTCCACCGACACACTGTAGGCCGGGCCCGCCCGTCCACGCTGGGGTGCGCCTGCACGGATCCGATGAACTCCGCGGCCGAGCGGATCAGCGGCGCGACGTCCGCCGACACGGATCCGCGGAGAAGGAGCCCGTTCGGATGACCCCTGGTCAGACTCCGGCGATCCGCTCGTCCGCCGTGCGGCGCGCCCACTCCTCCGCCGCGGCCAGCGACTCGCGGGTCAGCGTGCCGTCGACGCTGTGCGCGTCGACCACCGCCTCCACCGTCTCGAGGATGTCGAGGTAGCCGATCCGCCCCGCGTGGAACGCCTGCACGGCCTGCTCGTTCGCCGCGTTGAACACGGCCGGGTAGGAGGCGCCCGCCTCCCCGACGCGCTTCGCGAGCCGGACCGAGGGGAACGCCTCCTCGTCCAGCGGCTCGAACGTCCAGGAGTGGGAGCGGGTCCAGTCGAGCGGGACGCCGACCCCGGCGACGCGGTGCGGCCAGTCGAGGCCGAGCGAGATCGGGAGCCGCATGTCCGGCGGCGAGGCCTGGGCGATCGTCGAGCCGTCGACGTACTCGACCATCGAGTGGATCACCGACTGCGGGTGCACGGTGACGTCGATCCGGTTGTAGGGGACGTCGAAGAGCAGGTGCGCCTCGATCACCTCGAGCCCCTTGTTGACCAGGGTGGAGGAGTTGGTCGTGACGACCAGGCCCATGTCCCAGGTCGGATGTGCGAGCGCCTGCGCCGGGGTGACGTCGCGGAGGGAGGCGCGGTCGCGTCCCCGGAACGGCCCGCCGGACGCGGTCAGCACCAGGCGGCGGACCTCGCGGTGCTCGCCCGCGAGGAGGGCCTGGGCGATCGCGGAGTGCTCGGAGTCGACCGGCACGATCTGGCCGGGACCGGCGAGCGAGGTGACGAGCTCGCCGCCGACGATCAGCGACTCCTTGTTGGCGAGAGCGAGCGTCCTGCCCTCCTCGAGCGCCGCGAGCGTCGGGCCGAGCCCCACCGAGCCGGTGATCCCGTTCAGCACGACGTCCGCGTCGACCGAGCGGATCAGCTGCTCGGCCTCCTCCGCACCGAACGCCGTGTGCTCGACGCCGAACGCGGACGCCTGCTCGGCGACCGCCGCCCGGTTCGAGCCGGCGGCGAGGCCGACGACCTCGAACCGCTCGCGGTTCGCGCCGATGACGTCGAGAGCCTGCGTGCCGATGGACCCGGTCGAGCCGAGGATGATGACCCTGCGCATCCGCCCATCCTGGCACGGAGCACCCAGCGCCTCCCGGTCAGCTGATGGCGAGGATGTCGACCACGAAGACGAGGGTGTCGGTCCCGCTGATCCCCGCGTTCTGGTTGCCCTGGTCGCCGTAGCCCTTCGACGGCGGGATGGTGACCAGCACCTGCGAGCCGACGGTCTGGCCGACCACGGCCTCCTTGAAGCCCTCGATCACGTCGCCGGTGCCGAAGGCGGCGGGAGCGGGCTTCCCCCAGCTCTGGTCGAACACCTCGCCGGTGCCCCAGACCACGCCCTGGTACTGCACGATCAGCTGGTCGCCGTCGGCCACGGTCGCGCCGCTCCCCTTCTTGAGGACGGCGAGCTGCAGGTCGGCGGGCGGGTCGGTCGAGGGGACGGTGACGGTGGGCGCCCCGTCCTCGGCGAGCGCCACCGTCGGCAGGACGTCGACCGGGGGCTGCGGCTCGCCGTCGGCGGCGGTCGGCACGATCTGCTCGACGTCGATCACCATGACGATCGAGTCGGTCGCGGCGATGCCGAACTGGCTCTGCCCGGCGTCGCCGAACGCGTCGGCCGGGGGAACGACGGCGACGACGCGCGAGCCGACGGTCGCGCAGTTGACGGCCTTCACGAGACCGGCGAGGTACTGGTCGGTGTCGACCTCGAAGGCCGCGCGGCCACCGGACGCGTAGCTGCTCGCCGAGAACTCGGCACCGCTCGTCCCGTTGTAGAGCGTGTAGTCGACCAGCACGGTGTCGCCCTCGGCGACCTCCTCGCCGGTGCCCTCGATCGCGACGGAGCGCTCGGTGGCGTCCACGCTGACCGGGCTGGGGAACACGGTGACCGGCTTGGTGGCGAAGTCGCCGCTGGTCTGCACTGCGGCGGTCGCCTCGCCCTCGGTCGCGCAGCCGAGCGGGGTGGCGGAGGCGGACGGCGCTGCATCCGGCTCCCCGGGGGTGCAGGCCGCCAGGCTCAGGGAGGCGCCGAGGACGGCGAGGATCGCGAGGGTTCTGCGCACAGGGGCACCTTTCGTGACCGGCGGCGGCCGGTGGACGTTCGGGGATCGCCTCCATCCTGCACGGCGCGCCTCGCAACGCGCTGGGTGCGGGTCCTCGAACGGTCCCAGGCCTACCATCGGGGCATGCGTGAATTCTCGGTCCCCCAGTCCCGAGAGCTCGTCACCGAGCTCCCCGGCCCGCGCTCCGTCGCCCTCCAGGAGCGCCGCGTCGCCAGCGTCTCCCGCGGCGCCGGGACGCTCGCGAACATCTACATGGACCACGCGTCGGGCGCGGTCCTGGTCGACGTCGACGGCAACCGCCTGATCGACCTCGGCTGCGGCATCGGAGTGACCACCATCGGCCACGCGCACCCCGCGGTCGCCGCGGCGGCCGCCGCGCAGGCCGAGAAGCTGACGCACACCCTCTTCACCGTCACTCCGTACGAGAACTACGTCCGGGTCGCCGAGAAGCTCGCCGAGATCACCCCCGGGGACTTCGAGAAGCACTCGATCCTGGTCAACTCCGGCGCGGAGGCGGTCGAGAACGCCGTCAAGATCGCGCGGAAGTTCACCGGCCGCCGCGCCATCGCGACGCTCGACCACGCCTTCCACGGCCGCACAAACCTCACGATGGCGATGACCTACCGCCCCTGGCCGGAGCGCGCGGGCATGGGCCCCTTCCCGGGAGAGATCTACAGCCTCCCGATCAGCTACCCGTTCCGCGACCCCGAGGGCATGACGGGCGAGGAGGCGGCCGAGCGCACCATCGACTACATCACCACCCACATCGGCGCGCAGGAGCTGGCCGCGCTCTTCGTCGAGCCGATCCAGGGCGACGGCGGCATCATCATCCCGGCGCCGGGCTACTTCCGCCGCCTGTCCGAGTTCTGCACCGAGAACGGCATCGTCTTCGTCGCGGACGAGATCCAGGCCGGCATCGCCCGCACCGGCACCTGGTACTCCATCGAGCACCACGGCGTGGTCCCGGACCTCATCACGACGGCCAAGGGCATCGCCGGCGGCTTCCCGCTCGCCGCCGTCACCGGCCGCGCCGAGATCATGGACGCCGTGCAGCCCGGCGGCATCGGCGGCACGTTCGGCGGCAACCCCGTCTCCACCGCCGCGGCGCTCGCGACGTTCGAGGCGATCGAGTCCGAGGGCCTGCTGGAGGAGGCGCAGCGGGTCGAGCGCCTGCTGCAGGCGCGGATCGGCGACTGGGCCGAGCGCTTCGCGGTCGTGGGCGAGGTCCGCGGCAAGGGCGCGATGTGGGGCGTCGAGCTCGTCCACCCGGGCACGAAGAAGCAGTACCCGGAGGCGCTCACGGCGATCCTGAAGCACGCCACCACGAACGGCGTGATCGTCCTCGACGCGGGCAGCTGGGACAGCGTGCTGCGGATCATGCCGAGCGTGGTCATCAGCGAGGAGCTCATCGACGACGCCGCGACGGTCATCGAGGAGGCGCTCGCCCAGTTCGGCTGATCCGCCGCATGACCGGAGCGGCATGGACGCCCCGGTAGCTTCGTCGGAATGCGGATCGACGACGACCACGAGAGGCCGACTCCCCCGGGGATCGGCCTCTCGGCGCGTCTGGCGCGCCTGTCCATCGGCGGCGTCGGCCGGCTGGTCTACCGGCCGATCGTGGAGGGGCGCGACAACGTCCCGGCCGAGGGACGCGTGATCCTGGCGGCCAACCACCTCTCGTTCATCGACTCCCCGGTGCTGACGCTGCTCGCCCCGCGGCCGGTGCAGTTCCTGGCCAAGTCGGACTACTTCACGGGGACCGGCGTGCGGGGCGCCCTCTCTCGCGCCTTCTTCACGAGCGTCGGAGCCGTCGCGGTCGAGCGCGGCGCCGGCCAGGCCGCTCAGGAGGCGCTGGACCTCGGCCGGGCGATCCTCGAGCGGGACGAGGCGTTCGCCGTCTACCCCGAGGGCACCCGCTCCCGCGACGGGCGCCTCTACAAGGGCCGCACCGGAGTGGCATGGCTCGCCCTCACCACGGGCGCGCCGGTGGTCCCCGTCGGCATGATCGGCACGCAGGAGCTCCAGCCGGTGGGCACGAGGGTGCCGCGCCTGCACCGGATCACGGTCCGCTTCGGGGCTCCGCTGGACCTCTCGCGGCACGGCTCCGCCGACTCCGGCCGCGCCCGACGCCA
Source organism: Rathayibacter sp. AY1H3 (assembly GCF_002932015.1). Classification (NCBI taxonomy): domain Bacteria; kingdom Bacillati; phylum Actinomycetota; class Actinomycetes; order Micrococcales; family Microbacteriaceae; genus Rathayibacter; species Rathayibacter sp. AY1H3. The sequence goes on along the minus strand of NZ_PSUU01000001.1, from coordinate 337,935 downwards.
CGCCACCGACGAGGTGATGGCGGCCGTCCACGCGCTCTCCGGGCAGGAGCTCGCCGGTGCGTACAACGAGTCGCCGCCGACGACCACGGTCGAGCGCATCCGCCGGGCGCTCCCGCACGAGCGCCGCTGAGCCTCAGCGCGCGGACGCCTCCGGCTCGCGGGCGACGGAGAAGTTCACCGAGTTGGCGATGAAGCAGAGCCGGGAGGCCTCGGCGTGCAGCGTCTGGGCGATCGCCACCATCGACTCCTCGGCGACAGTGACGCGGGGCCGGAGGGTCACCGAGGTGAAGCGGCCGCTCTCCCCCTCCTGCAGCATCGAGCCCACCGCGTCGTCCGTGTAGCCGGTGACGACGACTCCGTTCTTGACCGCCACGTGCAGGTAGGAGAGGAGGTGGCACTGCGCGAGCGCCGCGAGGAGCAGCTGCTCCGGGTTCCAGCGGTCGGCGTCGCCCCGGAAGGGCGTGTCGGCCGAGGCGAGGATGGGCGCCGGGCCCTCCGCCGTGACGGTCAGCTGGCGCCCGTACTCGCGATAGCCGCTCGTGCCGGTGCCCCGGTCGCCCTCCCAGACGACGGACACCGCGTACTCGTGCTCGGACTTCATCGGGCTCCTCCTCGACGGCGGTGGATCAGGCCGGTCGCGCCGGTCTGGACCTCTGGACGCGGAACCCCCGCGGGTAGACTCCGAGGACCATGACAGACACGCTCGCCCCCCAGGTTCCCACGTCCGCAGTCCCCCAGGAGCGGCGCGTCGCGACCGAGATCCCCGGGCCGCGATCCCGGGCCCTGCACGAGCGCCGCCTCGCCGTCGTGCCCACCGGCGTCGGCACCGCGCTCCCCGTCTACATCGACCGCGCGCACGGCGCGATCCTGGTCGACGTCGACGGCAACAGCTTCATCGACCTCGGCGCCGGCATCGGCGTGACGACGATCGGGCACACCGACGACTCCGTCGTCGCGGCCGCCGCGGAGCAGCTCGCGCGCCTCACGCACACCCTCTTCACCGTCACTCCGTACGAGCCCTACATCCGCGTCGCGGAGCTGCTGGCCCAGCACACCCCCGGCGACTTCGCCAAGAAGACCGTCCTGGTCAACTCCGGTGCCGAGGCGGTCGAGAACGCCGTCAAGATCGCGCGCAAGCACACCGGCCGCCCCGGCGTCGCGGTGCTCGACCACGCGTACCACGGACGCACGAACCTCACGATGGCCATGAACTTCAAGGCGCTGCCCTACGGCCTGGGCTTCGGACCCTTCGCCAGCGACGTCCACCGTGCGCCGAGCTCGTACCCGTACCACGACGGCCTGTCGGGAGCCGAGGCCGCCCAGCGCGCGATCTCGTACCTCGAGAAGACCGTCGGCGCGTCCGCCCTGGCCTGCCTCGTCGCCGAGCCCATCCAGGGCGAGGGCGGCTTCATGGTCCCCGCCGACGGCTTCCTCCCGGCACTGCAGGAGTGGTGCACGGCCAACGGCATCGTCTTCGTCGCCGACGAGATCCAGTCGGGCATGGCCCGCACCGGCGCCTGGTTCGCCAGCGAGCACCTCGGCCTCGTCCCCGACCTCGTCCTCTCGGCCAAGGGCATCGCCGGCGGCCTGCCGCTCGCGGGCGTGACGGGCCGCGCCGAGATCATGGACTCGGCGCAGGCCGGCGGACTGGGCGGCACCTTCGGCGGGAACCCCGTCGCCGCCGCCGCCGCCGTCGCGGTCTTCGAGCGCATCGAGCGCGAGGGCCTCCTCGCCGAGGCCGATCGGATCGGCGCACGCCTGGGCGCGGCGCTTCGAGGCCTGCAGGAGCGCTACGACATCATCGGCGACGTCCGCGGCATCGGCGCGATGATGGCGATGGAGCTCGTGCAGCCCGGCACCGCCGGCGCCACGAAGGAGCCGGACGCCGTCGCGGTCCAGGCGATCATCGACTACGGCGCCCAGCACGGGGTCCTGGTGCTGAGCGCGGGCACCTAGGGCAAGGTGGTCCGCTTCCTGCCGAGCCTCGCCCTCACCGACGAGCTGCTCGACGACGCCGTGTCGGTCATCGCCGACGCGTTCGCCACCCTCTAGGCGCGATCCTCCGAAGGCCACCGCGGGCGCCGAGGCGCTCCCCGGTGGCCTTCGGCGTCTCGGGGAGCGCGGGACCGGTCCACGCATCGGGCAGGATGGGGGGATGCCAGCAGGAACCTTCACCGTCGCCGAGTCCGTCGAGCTGGCCGTCGTCGAGCGATCCGGGTTCGTCGAGTCGCGCCACGCCGGCTCCGCCGTCCTCCTCGACTCCGAGGGCCGCGTCGCCCGCAGCCTCGGCACCCCGACGGCTCCCGTCTTCCCCCGCTCCTGCCTCAAGCCGTTCCAGGCCCTCGCGGTGATGACCGCCGGAGTCGAGCTGAACGGCGCGGAGGCGGTCATCGCCACCGCGAGCCACGCCGGCATCCCCCAGCACGTGGCGCTGGTGCAGAACCTGCTCTTCCGCGCCGGCCTGGACCACACCGCCCTGCAGTGCCCGGCCGACTGGCCCGGCGACTCCGGGACCCGCGCTCAGCTGCTGCGGGCGGGCGCGACTCCGGACCCGCTCTACATGAACTGCTCGGGCAAGCACGCGGCGATGCTGCTGGCCTGCGTGCAGAACGGCTGGAGCACCGAGGACTACCTCGAGCGGACGCACCCGCTGCAGCAGCACATCGTCGACACGATCGAGCGCCTCACCGGCGAGCGCGTCGTGGCCTCGGGGATCGACGGCTGCGGAGCTCCCGTGCACGCCCTTCCTCTGACCGCGCTGGCGAAGGGCGTCTCACGGATCGTGTCCTCCTCCCCCGCCTCACCGTTCGGCCTCTACCGCCAGGCCGGCGTCCTCACGGCCGCGATCCTCGAGAACGCGTGGGCGATCGACGGCCCGGGCCGGGACAACACCGTCGTGATCGAGCGCCTGGGCCTGGTCGCCAAGCTCGGCGCCGAGGGCGTGCTCGTGATGGCCTCGCCCGACGGCACCACCGTCGCCCTGAAGATCCTCGACGGGAGCCTGCGCGCCGCGACCGTGGTCGCGCTGAAGCTCCTGGTCGAGGCGGACGCGGTGGACCGGACCGCGGCGAACGACGTGCTGGTGCGGCTGAACCCGGTCGTGTCGGGCGGCGGGCGCCCGGTCGGCGCGATCCGCGCCTCCTACGTCTGACCGCACGTCCCGGCACGCCCTGAGCTACTGCTCGCGCGCGAGGCGCTTCGCCCGGGCCGCCGCGGAGACCTGCGTGATCACCACCACGAGGATCGCCAGGACGAACACCGCCGATGCGATGACGTTCGCCTCCGCCGGGATGCCGCGCGCCGCCGCGATGTAGATGAACTTCGGGAACGTGGTGACCGATCCGGAGTTGAAGTTCGTGATGATGAAGTCGTCGAAGCTCAGCGCGAACGAGAGCAGCGCCGCGGCGAGGATGCCGGGCAGCAGCAGCGGGAAGGTGATCCGCCAGAAGACCTGGTTCGGCGACGCGTAGAGGTCGCGTCCCGCCTCCTCCAGCTTCGGGTCCAGGCTCGCCACCCGCGCCTTCACGGTGACCACGACGAAGCTGATGCAGAACATCGTGTGCGCCAGCACGATCGTGACCAGCCCCTTCTCGGCGCCCACGCTGAGGAACTGCGCGGCGAGGCCGGCTCCGAGCACCACCTCCGGAGTCGCCATGGGGAGGAACAGCAGCAGGCTGATCGCCGACCGGAACCGGAAGCGGAACCGCACGAGCGCGATGGCGATCATGGTGCCGAGCGCAGTGGCCAGCACGGTGGCGATCACACCGACCAGCAGGCTGTTCCCGAAGGCGGTCATCACCTCTTCACTGGTCCAGGCCGACACCCACTTGTCGAGGGTGAACCCGCGCCAGGCGAGGTTGCTCTTCCCCGAGTCGTTGAAGGAGAAGACGAAGGTGTACCCGATAGGGATGAGCAGGAAGAGCAGCGCCAGCGCCGTGTAGACGCCGAGCCCGAGGCCCCGGAAGCGGCGGCGGCCCCGGATCGGGGCGGGGGGCGGCGCGCCGAGCGCCTCCTGGGCGCTCGCGAGCGGACGGTCGGCCGTCGCGGTCACAGGAGGTCCTCCGTTCCACTGCGCTTCACGTAGAAGCCGACGATGACCAGGATCACGGCCATCAGCACGATCGAGAGCGCGGCGGCCGCCGGGTAGTTCTCGAGCGTGAGGAAGTTCGCCTCGATCGCGTTGCCCACCATCGAGGTCTGCGACGAGCCGAGGAAGTCCCGGCTCGCGTTGATGTAGTCGCCCGCCGCGGGGATGAACGTCAGCAGCGTGCCGGAGACGATGCCCGGCATCGACAGGGGGACGGTCACGCTCCAGAACACGGAGGCGGGGTGCGCGTAGAGATCCGACCCTGCCTCCAGGAAGCGTACGTCGAGGCGCTCGAGCGTCGTGTACAGCGGCAGCGTCATGAACGGGATGAAGTTGTAGGTGATGCCGAAGATCACGGCGATCGGCGTCCCCGTGAGGTGGCCGTCGCTCGGCAGGACCGCCACGGCCTTGAGCGCCTGCACGAGCGGGCTCTCGTCCGCGAGGATCTGCTTCCACGCCAGCGTCCGGAGCAGGAAGCTGATGAAGAAGGGCGCGATCACCAGCGTGAGGAGCAGGTTCTGCAGCAGCGGCCAGGGCCGCGCCTTCACTCCGATGAAGTAGGCCAGCGGGTAGCTGATCACCAGCGCGAGCACCGTCGCGATCAGCGCGTAGCCGAAGGAGCGGAGCACGTGCGGCCAGTAGTCGCCCATCACCACGAGGTAGTTCTGCCAGGCGAACCCGGGGGCGTACTCGCCGATGTCCCCGTCCGGCACCTCGGCCTGGAAGGACGTGAGCACGAGCGAGATCAGCGGCGCCAGGAAGAACAGCAGCATGTAGGCGATGCCCGGCAGCAGCAGGACGAGCGCGACCGTCGACCGCCGGCGGACCGGAGCGTCCTGAGGACCCGGCTGCCCCGCGGCGAAGGCGGCGAAGGCCATGCCTACGCTCCCCCGCTGCGGCCGGCGAGGAGCCCCCGGCGCTGCACGGCGATGGCGCTGGTGGAGTCGTCCGCCTCGAAGCGCGGGACCGAGCCCGGTTCGTCCGCGAGTCCGAAGCCGTGCTCGGTGCTGAAGCCGACCCACACCTCCGCTCCCTCGCCGACGACCGGCCCGAAGACCATGTTCTGCGCGAAGACGGCCACCGGGCCCAGGCCCGGCATCCGGATCGTGTACTGGGTGCTGACCCCGCTGAAGGAGACGTCGACCACTCGGCCGGGCCCGAGCACGTTCCGGCCGGAGTCCGCCGGCGGCTCCTGCGTCAGCAGCAGGAGCTTCTCGGGGCGGACGCCGACCGTGATCTCCCCGCTCGTGCGGGCGCAGCGGGCGACGGGCACGACGATCCGGTGCCCGCCCGCGTCGACGGTGAGTGCGCGGTCGGTGCTGCCGACCACCTCGCCCGTGAAGAGGTTGGACTGGCCGAGGAAGTTCGCGACGAACGCGGTGCGCGGGAGCTCGTAGAGCTCCTCCGGCGCGCCCATCTGCTCGATCCTGCCCTTGTTCATCACCGCGACGGTGTCGGCCATCGTCATGGCCTCCTCCTGGTCGTGCGTGACGTGGAGGAAGGTGAGGCCCACCTCCTCCTGGATCGACTTGAGCTCCAGCTGCATCTGCCGGCGGAGCTTGAGGTCGAGGGCGCCGAGCGGCTCGTCGAGGAGGAGCAGGGCGGGCCGGTTGACGAGGGCGCGCGCGAGGGCGACCCGCTGCTGCTGACCACCGGAGAGCTGCGCGGGGCGGCGCTGGGCGAGGTGGTCGAGCTCGACCAGGCGGAGCGCCTCGTGCGCCTTGCCGACGGGGTCGGCGATCCTCCGCCGCTTCAGGCCGAAGGCGACGTTCTCGAGGATCGACATGTGCGGGAACAGCGCGTACGACTGGAACACGGTGTTGACGGGCCGCTGGTACGTCTTCGTCTCGGTGACGTCCCGCCCGCCGATGAGGATCCGGCCGGCGGAGGGCTCCTCGAGCCCGGCGACCAGGCGCAGCGTCGTCGTCTTGCCGCAGCCCGAGGGGCCCAGCAGGGCGAAGAAGGAGCCCGCCGGGATGGTGAGGTCCAGGGAGTCGATGGCCGTGAAGCCCGGGTACTGCTTGCTGATCCCGACCAGCTGGAGGTCGGCGCCGCTCTCGGCGAAGGTCCCGATCGCCATCAGATGCCCAGGAGCACCTTCTGGAACTCGGCCTGGTACTCCTTCTCCTCCGCGGCGGTCAGGGTCCGGAACACGTGCGCCTGCGCGAGCGTGTCCTCGTCGGGGAAGATCAGCTGGTTCTCGGCCAGCTCCGGATCGATGCTCTCCATGACGTCCTTCGCTCCATCCACGGGGGTGATGTAGTTGACCCAGGCGGCCACCTCGGCGGCGACCTCCGGCTCGTAGTAGTAGTTCATCAGGGCTTCGGCGTTGGCCTTGCGCTCGGAGCCCATCGGGACCACGAAGGTGTCGTTCCAGAGTGCGCCGCCCGAGTCGGGGAAGGCGAACTCCCACTTGTCGCCGGCCTCGGCGTTGATCAGGGTGATGTCGCCGGACCAGCAGATCGCCGCGAGGGTGTCCTCGTTCTGCAGGTCGTTGAGGTACGCGTTCCCCTTGATGTTGCGGATCTGTCCGGCGTCGACCTGCTCGCGGAAGACGTCGATCGCGTTCATGTACTCGTCGTCGCCCCAGGAGCCGGCGATGTCCGTCCCCTGAGCGAGCATGATGAGCCCGATCGTGTCGCGCATCTCGCTCAGCACGCCGACGCGGCCGCGGAGCGACGGATCCCACAGCTCCTCGATGCTCGAGAGGCCCTTCGGCAGCTTCTCCCTGTTCCAGCAGATGCCCGAGAACCCCGCCTGGTACGGGAGGGAGAGCCGGCGGCCCGGATCGAAGTCGGGGTTCGCCAGCGAGGGGGTGAGGTTGGCGATGTTCGGGATGTTCGCGTGGTCGAGCTCCTGCACGTAGCCGCGGCGGACCAGGCGCGAGACCATCCACTCCGTCAGGCAGACCGTGTCGGCGCCGATGTACTGCCCGAGCGCGAGCTGATCCTTCACCTTGCCGTAGTACGAGTTGTTGTCGTCGACGGCGACGTTGTAGGTCACCGCGATGCCCGTCTGCTCCTCGAAGCCCTGGAGGGTGGGGTGGTTCCCGTCGTCGTCCTCGTCCATGTAGGCGGGCCAGTTGTCCCACACCAGGCGCGGGTCGCCGGCCGATCCGTCGGCGGCGGCGGTCGGAGCGGCACGGGTCTGCGGGGGGCAGGAGGCCAGGGCGAGGGTACCGGCTCCGAGGACGATCCCGCCGAGGACCGCCCGACGCGAGAGGACCGCCCGGCGCTCGCGCTCGTGCGAGCGTGCCGCGGCGACGGCCCGGCGGAGGACGGGATCCCTCGGGAGGGGACGGGTCATGGCGGGGGCTCCTGACTGCGTCGGGGCTCGTGCCTCGAGGGCCGAACGTGGGGAAATACTGGCACAGCGCTCATCCGCCTGTCACGGCGAACGGAGGAGAACGCTCATCCGGAAACATGATCGTCACGAATTCCGCACCCGGAGGCCGTGTCGACCGCCGATTCGGTCCCCGGAGGCCGTGCCGTCAGCGGGTGAGGGGCGGGCGTCCCGAGCCGCCGGCGGACCCGTCGACGCGCTCGACCGCCATCTCGACCGAGGAGAGCAGGATCCGGCTGCCGAGCTTCGCGCGGTAGCGGCGGCCGGCCTCGAGCGGGAGCGGCGCCTGGGTCGGCGCGACCAGCACGGACCCGTTGGCCGACCAGCGGTCCCTGACCCAGAGCCCGCCCTCGTCGAAGCCGAACTCGAGGTGGGTCTTGGAGAGGGATCGCGACGGATCCGGGATCGCGAGGATGTGCCGGAACGTCTCGTTGGGGTCCGGGAGCGGCTGGCGTCCGATCAGGCCGTTGCCGGTCACGATCGCGTGCTGCCCGGTCGCGAAGCTGAGGCGCACGAGCCCCTGCGAGGGCGGCGCCATCGGTGCGCCGGGGGCGGGACGCCGGTGCCGGCCGGGGGCCAGGCCCGGCAGCCAGGCACGGCGGGACGGGTCGAGGACCGTCGTGTCGCCGGAGGACGAGGGGCGGGACGCACCCGTCGTGGCATGCGCCGCCACCGACGAACCGCACTCGCCGCAGAGGATCGCCCCGGGAGCGAGGTTGGAGCCACACTTGCTGCAGATCACCGAGAACGCCCTTCCGCTCACCATCGTACCCAGCGCCGGCGCGGGGAGCCTCGAGCCGGCCGAACCCGACGCGAACCGGCAGGCGCAGGACCGTCGTACGGCCGTTCGGCGCGTGCGGGCGGTCCGGCGGCACCGCGACCGCGGCCGTCCCGTGCCGGAGCTCTGCTCGTCAGACCGGTGCGCCGGCCTCCTCGTCGCCGGTGACCGCGAGGACGTCGACGACGATCACGGTGACGTTGTCGCGCCCGCCGTTGTCCAGCGCGGCGTCGACCAGGGCGTCGGCCGCCTCCTGAGCGGAGCCGGTGCCGCTGAGCAGGTGGCCGACGCCGGCATCGGTCAGCTCCTTCGTGAGTCCGTCCGAGCAGATCAGCAGACGCGATCCGGCGAGGACGGGCACGAGCCGGTAGTCGGGGACGGGCGCCTCGTGGAAGCCGACCGCGCGGGTGATCACGTTGCTGTGCGGATGCACGTCGGCCTCGTCGCGGGAGATCAGGCCCGCGTCGACCAGCTCCTGGACGATGGAGTGGTCCACGGTGAGCTGCACGAGGGTCCCGGCGACGCTCAGGTACACGCGCGAGTCGCCGATGTTGAAGACGGACCAGTAGGGCTCTCCCCCGACCACCGTGAGCGCGATCCCGGTGACCGTGGTCCCGGTGCCGACGTCGGCCGTGTGCGACTGCCGGGCGATGTCCCCTACCGCCTCCCGAAGCGCCCGGTCGATCTCCTCCGCTCCGACGGTCGCGCCGAGCGCCGCGGTGGACAGGCGCGACACGACCGCGTCGCTGGCGACCTCTCCTGCCGCGTGCCCGCCCATCCCGTCGGCGACAGCGAAGAGGGGGCGCTTGGCGAGGTAGCTGTCCTCGTTCGCGCTGCGCACGTGGCCGGTCTCGGTGCGCGCGGCCCAGCCGAGGGTCACTTCGGCCGAGGGCGCGTCGGAGCTCCAGGCGGAGACGGGGACGGTGACGGACGCGCGGCTGCGGCCGATCTGCGTCATCGCTGCTCCTCGCATCCCCGTGGCCCGCGGCCGTCCGGTCCGACGGCCCGTGACCGCCGGCTCCAGGGGTGCCCTGCCGCCTCCCGATGGTAGTCGCTGACGGCCCTCCGCCGAGCCGGCCGCCATCGCTGTCGCCCGATGTCCGTCGCGCAGACGGGACCACGCTCCGACCACCGGATCCGATGCCGGAGCGAGCTCCGACGTGCGGATCCACTTGCCCGGGCCCCCGTGGACTGCCAGAATCGCCGCATGGCCCCGTCTCGCCCACCCTCTCAGCGTCCTGTCCAGCTCGACGAGGTGTCGAAGGCGATCATCGAGCAGCTGCAGGCCGACGGTCGGCGCTCGTACGCCGAGATCGGCAAGGCCGTGGGCCTGAGCGAGGCGGCCGTCCGGCAGCGGGTGCAGAAGCTCACGGAGTCGGGCGTCATGCAGATCGTCGCGGTGACGGATCCGATGCAGCTCGGCTTCTACCGCCAGGCGATGATCGGTGTGCGCGTCACCGGCGACACCCGCGACGTCGCGGACCGGCTCGCCTCCATCCCCGCCGTCGACTACGTCGTGCTGACAGCCGGCTCCTTCGACATCCTCGCCGAGGTCGTGTGCGAGAACGACGACGATCTGATCGCCCTGCTCAACCAGGAGATCCGGTCGCTTCCCGGCGTGCTCTCGACCGAGACCTTCGTCTATCTGAAGCTCCACAAGCAGTTCTACAACTGGGGAACGCGGTAAAAGATGACCACCGAGACAGCCTTCTCGACCTCCGGCCTCGAGTCGGGCGATCCCGTCCGCGGGACCGACGCGCCAGGGGGGATCGACGACGCCTCCCTGCAGAAGAAGGCGAAGGACCACCTCTGGATGCACTTCACCCGTCAGTCGACGATGGACTCCGGCGCGGGCGTGCCGATCATCACGCGCGGCGAGGGACACCACATCTGGGACAGCACCGGGCGCAAGTACTTCGACGGCCTGTCCGGCCTCTTCGTCGTCAATGCGGGACACGGGCGGCGCCGACTGGCGGAGGCCGCGGCGAAGCAGGCGTCCGAGCTCTCCTTCTTCCCGCTCTGGTCCTACGCGACCCCCTCGGCGATCGAGCTGGCCGACCGGCTCGCCGACCACGCGCCGGGCGACCTCAACCGGGTCTTCTTCTCGACCGGCGGCGGCGAGGCTGTGGAGACGGCTTTCAAGCTCGCCAAGCACTACTGGAAGCTGCAGGGCAAGCCGGGCAAGCACAAGGTCGTCTCGCGCTCGGTCGCGTATCACGGCACTCCCCAGGGAGCGCTCGCGATCACGGGCATCCCCGGGATGAAGTCGATGTTCGAACCGCTGGTGCCGGGCGGCTTCCGTGTCCCCAACACCAACTTCTACCGGGCTCCCGAGCACGGCGACGACCTCGAGGCGTTCGGCCTGTGGGCGGCGAACCGCATCGAGGAGATGATCGAGTTCGAGGGGCCGGACACGGTGGCCGCCGTGTTCCTGGAACCCGTGCAGAACTCGGGCGGCTGCTTCCCGCCCCCTCCCGGGTACTTCCAGAGGGTCCGCGAGATCTGCGACAAGCACGACGTGCTGCTGGTGTCCGATGAGGTGATCTGCGCGTTCGGCCGTATCGGGCACATGTTCGCCTGCGACGAGTACGGCTACGTGCCGGACATGATCACCTGCGCGAAGGGGATGACCAGCGGCTACTCCCCCATCGGCGCGACGATCGTCAGCGATCGGATCTACGAGCCCTTCCGCCACGGTCAGGTCGTCTTCCCGCACGGCTACACCTTCGGCGGCCACCCCGTCTCGGCCGCGGTCGCGCTCGAGAACCTCGACATATTCGAGGAGGAGGGCCTGAACGAGCGCGTGCGCGAGAACTCGCCCGTCTTCCGGTCCACGCTCGAGAAGCTGCTCGACCTGCCGATCGTCGGCGACGTCCGGGGCGACGGCTACTTCTTCGGCATCGAGCTGGTGAAGGACAAGGCGACGAAGGAGACGTTCGACGAGGACGAGTCGGAGCGGCTGCTGCGCGGATTCCTCTCGAAGGGGCTCTTCGACGCGGGGCTGTACTGCCGGGCGGACGACCGAGGCGATCCCGTCGTGCAGCTCGCACCGCCGCTCACCATCGGCCCGCGCGAGTTCGACGAGATCGAGCAGATCCTCCGGAGCGTTCTCACCGAGGCCTGGTCGCGGCTCTAGCGACCTCACGCGGCGCGCTCCCGCCGATCGGCGGCGAGTGCGGCCGCGACCCGGCGCGCACCTGCGTGGTGCGGATCGAGAGCGACGGCCTCGTCGGCGAGCCGTCCGGCCTCGTCGGCACGGCCCTCACCGGCCAGGATCCGCGCGAGGAGGACGAGCACTCCGGCTCGCTCGCTCGCGGGTGCGACGACGGCGGCACGGCGGAGCAGCGGGGCGAGCGCTCCCGCCGCGCAGGGGTCACCGCTCCGCGCCGACCGCAGCACGCGGTCCGCACCGCGGCTGCGCTGCACGGCCACGACGAGCGCAGCCAGGCCCGCAGGCCGGACCTCGGGATCGGGACCGGTGAGAGCTCGCCGGACGAGGTCGTCGACGCCGTGCAACAGCACGTCGGGCAGTTCGGCCCGCGGGTGGCGGTCGAGGAGACGGTCGACCGCGGCGGCCACCGCTCGCGGGTCGTCCCGGTCGCCGGCCTCGAGCCCGTCGTCGCGGCCGGACGACGGGAGCACGGCGACGCGGAGGGCGAGGCCGGGGAGCCGGCGCGCACGCTCCTCGAGGGCGGCGACGAGTCCCTCGCACGACTCCGGACCCGCCTCGCCGGGATGCACCAGCGCGAGTGCTCGCTGCACCCGCCCGAACCGGCCGAGCGCACCGAGGCTGGCCCGCGCGATCAGGGACGGATCCGCCCCCGACAGCTCGAAGCGGAGCGAGCCGCTCGGCGCGCCGGCCCGGAACGGGACGAGCACGAGGCTCGCCTCGGCCGCACACCGCCGGGACCCGTGAGCGGCGTGGAACAGGGCGGCGTCGTCGGGTGAGGCCGGGACACGCGAGGCGGGAGCGGGGCGGAGGAGGAGCGCTGAGGAGGTCATGCTGCGATCCTGCCGACCCTCGCACCCGCCGGGAGCGACGGCCCTCGGGATCATCGGAAGGATCTCGAGATCGCCGCCTGTGGAGGGAGAGGTCCCATCGACACCGAATCGCCGGCGCACGGATGGCGCCCTCCGGCCCCCAGGAATCCCTCCACAGGGACCGATCGGCCGAGTTCTGCACCGGTGTCCGATTCCCGCCGGTCGGTGGGGAGTCCCGCGGATACTCTCGACGCATGAGAACGACTCCCCTTCACGTCCGACGGACGACGAGCCCCCTCGGCCGCATCGAAGTGGGCAGCGACGGCGATGCGATCGTCTCGCTCGCCATCGAGCAGGCCGGTCTGCTCCCGCACGAGCACCTCCCGGAGTCGGACCTCCCGGTGCTCCTGCGGGCCGTCGAGCAGCTGGACGAGTACTTCGACGGGACCCGCCGCTCTTTCGATCTGCCGGTCGCTCTGCGCGGCACGCCCTTCCAGCTCGAGATCTGGCAGCGGCTCCAGGCTCTGGGCTTCGGGGAGATCACCTCCTACGGCGCACTGGGCACGGCCGCCGGTCGCCCCCGGGCGGGCCGGCCGATCGGCGGAGCGGTAGGTGCGAACCCGGTGCCGATCATCGTGGGCTGCCACCGCGTCCTCGCGAGCGACGGACGGATCACCGGCTTCAGCGCGGGCGAGGGCGTCGCCACGAAAGCCTGGCTTCTCGATCACGAGGGGATCCCCCACCGATGAGCACGGCCGACGGACTCGTCGAGGGAGAGGACGGCCTGGTCCGCTGCGCCTGGAGCGGCGCGGATCCGGAGTACCGCCGCTACCACGACGAGGAATGGGGCACCCCGCTGCACGGAGATCGCCCGCTGTTCGAGAAGATCTCCCTCGAGGCGTTCCAGTCCGGCCTCTCCTGGATCACGATCCTCCGCAAGCGGCCGAGGTTCCGCGAGGCCTTCGACGGCTTCGATCCGGCCCGCGTCGCCCGGTACGACGACACCGATGTCGAGCGGCTGATGGAGGACAGCGGCATCATCCGGAACCGCGCGAAGATCATCGCCACCCGGGACAACGCCCGGGCCGTGCTCGCGCTCCTGGAGCAGAGAGGCGAGGGCGCGCTCGACGAGCTCGTGTGGTCCTTCCACGATCCGGACGTCGAGGACCGGGTGGTCCGAGCCGCCGACGTCCCTGCGACGACGCCCGGGTCGACGGCGCTCGCGCGAGCGCTGAAGGCCGCTGGGCTCCGCTTCGTCGGACCGACCACCGCGTACGCGCTGATGCAGTCGGCCGGAGTCGTCGACGACCACCTCACCGGCTGCTGGCGCCGACGCTGACGCCTACGACTCCGGCACGACGAGGTCGAGCTCTCCCGTGTGCCGGTTCTCGGCGAGCAGGAACCCGCGCCCGGCCGCCCACGCCGAGAGCTCGCCGAGCGACTCCGTCGCCACCCGGTCCTCCGCCAGCGCCCTGACGAAGCGTCCCTTGCCCTGCTTGTTGAAGTGGTTCAGCGACCGGAGTGCGCCGTCGGCCCCGCGCGAGCGGACGCGGACGAAGAACCGCCCCTCGCCCGCGGGAACCGGTCCGAGCGCCGCGTACGCCTCGCTCCGCAGATCGAGGACGAGCCCGTCGAGCGCGCTCAGCACCCGCCCGGCCTCCGCTGCCCACCAGCGCTTGAGCGACCTCCCCGGGACGCGGGAGTCGTGGGACAGACGGTATGCAGGGATCAGGTCGAGGGCGCGGATCGGCCCCCAGAGCGCGGACTGCACGATCGCCGTCCGACCGAGCACCTCCCGTGCACCGGGATCGAGCCTGCGCGCGTCGAGCGCATCGAAGAGCACCCCGTCGAAGCGGTCGACCGCGGGGAGGCCTGCCGCGGTCGCGAGCGCCGCGTTGCGATCGATCTCGCCGAGCTGACGCGGACCGAGCTTCAGCGCCCGGGCCGAGAGCTCGCGGTCCCCGGCCAGCGCGATCAGCGCCTCCGCCAGCTCGCGCCGCTTCGCGTGGAGCTCGGGGAAGGCGAGCGACTCGAGCACGAACGGCTCGTCGCCGCCGTCGCGCTTCGTCTCGGACGGTGGCAGCAGGACGTGCACAGGACTCCTTCGGAGAAGAGGGACGGGCGGCACGACGAAGGGGCCGGACGATCGCGATGATCGTCCGGCCCCTCCGTGCCGCGGTGAGCGGCGGTGTACTAGACCAGCGATGCCTGACGGGCGACCACGGTCACCACGTCGTTCTCGACGGACAGGAAGCCGTCGTCGGCCTGCGCGGTGAGACGCGTGCCGTCCAGGGCCGTGACGCGCACCTCGCCGGTGGCGAGGATCGCGAGCATCGGCTCGTGGCCGGCGAGGATGCCGATCTCGCCCTCGACCGTGCGAGCCGTGAGCTGCTTCGCCTCTCCGGACCACACCTCGGCGTTCGCGGACACGACGCTGACCTTCAGGGTCCCGGCCATGATCAGCCGTTCTCCTTCTGGATCTGGGTCCACTTCTCCTCGACGTCCGAGATCGAGCCGACGTTGAAGAACGCCTGCTCGGCCACGTGGTCGAACTCGCCCTTGGTGATCGCGTCGAACGACTCGATCGTGTCCTTCAGCGGGACGGTCGATCCCTCGACACCGGTGAACTTCTTCGCCATGTAGGTGTTCTGCGAGAGGAACTGCTGGATCCGGCGCGCACGCGACACCGTGATCTTGTCCTCCTCCGACAGCTCGTCGACACCGAGGATCGCGATGATCTCCTGCAGCTCCTTGTTCTTCTGCAGGATCTGCTTCACGTTCGTCGCCACGCGGTAGTGGTCGGCGCCCAGGTAGCGGGGGTCGAGGATTCGCGAGGTGGACGTGAGCGGGTCGACGGCCGGGTAGAGGCCCTTCGACGCGATCTCACGGGAGAGCTCGGTGGTCGCGTCGAGGTGGGCGAAGGTGGTCGCCGGCGCCGGGTCGGTGTAGTCGTCGGCGGGGACGTAGATCGCCTGCAGCGAGGTGATCGAGTGTCCGCGCGTCGAGGTGATGCGCTCCTGGAGCACACCCATCTCGTCGGCGAGGTTCGGCTGGTAGCCCACCGCGGAGGGCATGCGGCCCAGCAGGGTCGACACCTCCGAGCCGGCCTGCGTGAAGCGGAAGATGTTGTCGATGAAGAGCAGCACGTCCTGCTTCTGCACATCGCGGAAGTACTCCGCCATGGTCAGGGCCGACAGGGCGACGCGCAGACGCGTTCCCGGCGGCTCGTCCATCTGGCCGAAGACGAGAGCGGTCTTGTCGAAGACGCCCGCCTCCTCCATCTCGGCGATGAGGTCGTTGCCCTCACGGGTGCGCTCGCCGACGCCGGCGAACACGGACACTCCACCGTGGTCCTGCGCGACGCGCTGGATCATCTCCTGGATGAGGACGGTCTTGCCGACGCCCGCGCCGCCGAACAGGCCGATCTTGCCGCCCTGCACGTACGGAGTGAGCAGGTCGATGACCTTGATGCCGGTCTCGAACAGCTCGGTCTTGGACTCGAGCTGGTCGAACTGCGGGGGCTTGCGGTGGATCGGCCAGCGCTCGGTGATCTCGAACGACTCTCCGTTGATCTTCCCGTCGGCGTCGGCGTTGAGCACCTCGCCGATCACGTTGAAGACCTTGCCCTTGGTCACGTCGCCGACCGGGACCGAGATCGGCAGGCCGGTGTCGTGGACCTCCTGGCCGCGGACGAGTCCGTCGGTGGGGTTCAGGGAGATGGCCCGGACGAGGTCGTCGCCCAGGTGCTGCGCGACCTCGAAGGTCAGCTTGCTCGAGACGCCCTCGACCTCGACGTGCGTGTAGAGCGCGTTGTAGACCTCGGGGATCGCGTCGTGGGGGAACTCGATGTCAACGACGGGGCCGGTGACGCGGGCGATGCGGCCGATGGCCCCGCCCGACGTCCCGGTCGCCGCCTCAGGTGCGGTCAGTGTCATTGCTACTTCCTTCTGTGGTCTCACCGCTCCCGGAGGGCGGAGTCGAAACTGTGTGGAGCGGAGCCCTCTTACTTGGAGGAGGACAGGGCGTCGGCGCCGCCGACGATCTCGGCGATCTGCTGCGTGATCTCGGTCTGGCGGGCGTTGTTGGCGAGACGCGTGTAGGTCTTGATCAGCGTGTCCGCGTTGTCGCTCGCCGACTTCATGGCCTTCTGGCGTGCCGCGTGCTCCGAGGCCGCCGACTGCAGCATCGCGTTGAAGATGCGGCTCTCGACGTACACGGGCAGGAGGCGGTCGAGGACCGTCTCGGGGTCGGGCTCGAACTCGTAGAGCGGGTACAGCTCGCTGTTCTGCTCCTCGGCGCCCTCGACGACCTCGAGCGGCAGCAGCCGGACGACGGTCGGCTGCTGGGTGACCATGCTGACGAAGCGGTTGTAGACGAGGTGGATCTCGTCCACGCCGCCCTCCTCGTCATCGAGGTTGTACGACTCGACGACCGCGTCCGCGATCTCCTTCGCCGTCTCGAACACGGGCTGGTCGGTGCCGCCCGTCCAGACGCGGACGCTGGCCCGCTTCCGGAACGAGAAGTACGCGTTCGCCTTGCGGCCGACCAGGTAGAAGACGACCTCCTTGCCCTCGCTGCGCAGCAGCGCGGCCAGCTCCTCGGCCTCCTTGAGCACGCTCGAGGAGAACGCGCCGGCGAGGCCGCGGTCGGAGGTGAAGATCACGATCGCGGCCGTGTCCAGCTTCTCGCGCTCGGTCGTGAGCGGGTGCTCCACGTTCGAGTAGGTCGCGACAGCGGACACGGCGCGCGTGATCGCGTTCGAGTAAGGCGCCGCGGCAGCGACGCGGTTCTGCGCCTTCTGGATGCGCGAGGCCGAGATCAGCTCCATGGCCCGAGTGATCTTCTTGGTCGTCTGGGCCGAGCGGATCTTCGACCGGTAGACCCGGAGTTGCGCTCCCATGTGTCTCCTGTTGTCCTAAAAGTGGCGAATCGTCGGGGTGCCGCTGGTCAGCGACGGCCCTTGACGATCTTCTCCTGGCCGACCTCGTCGGCCGCGATGGCCTGGTGCTCCTCGCGCCCGACCGAGGCGAGCGGCTTGCCCTCACCGGTCTGGAACTCCAGCTTGAAGCCGTCGACGGCACGGTTGAGCTCGGCGACGGTGTCGTCGGAGAGCACGTTGGTGTCGCGGAGGGTGTTCAGCACCTGGGTGTTGCGGCCCAGGTAGTCCAGGAGCTCGCGCTCGAAGCGCAGCACGTCGGGGACCGGGACCTCGTCGAGCTTGCCGTTCGTTCCGGCCCAGATCGAGACGACCTGCTCCTCGACGGGGTACGGCGAGTACTGCGGCTGCTTGAGCAGCTCGGTGAGGCGGGCGCCGCGGGCGAGCTGACGGCGCGAGGCGGCGTCGAGGTCGGAGGCGAACATCGCGAAGGCCTCGAGCGAGCGGTACTGCGCCAGCTCGAGCTTCAGCGTGCCGGAGACCTTCTTGATCGACTTGACCTGCGCGTCGCCGCCGACCCGCGAGACCGAGATGCCCACGTCGACCGCGGGACGCTGGTTGGCGTTGAAGAGGTCGGACTGGAGGAAGATCTGGCCGTCGGTGATCGAGATCACGTTAGTCGGGATGTAGGCCGAGACGTCGTTCGCCTTGGTCTCGATGATCGGGAGACCGGTCATCGAGCCGGCGCCGAGCTCGTCGGACAGCTTCGCGCAGCGCTCCAGCAGACGGGAGTGCAGGTAGAAGACGTCACCCGGGTACGCCTCGCGTCCCGGCGGGCGGCGCAGGAGGAGCGACACGGCGCGGTAGGCCTCGGCCTGCTTCGACAGGTCGTCGAAGATGATCAGGACGTGCTTGCCGCCGTACATCCAGTGCTGGCCGATGGCCGAGCCGGTGTAGGGGGCGAGGTACTTGAAGCCGGCGGGGTCGGAGGCGGGGGACGCGACGATGGTCGTGTACTCCATCGCTCCGGCGTCCTCGAGCGCGCCCTTCACCGAGGCGATGGTCGAGCCCTTCTGGCCGATGGCGACGTAGATGCAGCGGACCTGCTTGTTCGTGTCGCCCGACTCCCAGTTGGCCTTCTGGTTGATGATCGTGTCGATCGCGATGGCCGTCTTGCCGGTCTGGCGGTCGCCGATGATGAGCTGGCGCTGGCCGCGGCCGACCGGGATCATCGCGTCGATGGCCTTGATGCCGGTCTGCAGCGGCTCGTGGACCGACTTGCGCGACATGACGCCGGGAGCCTGGAGCTCGAGGGCGCGGCGGCCCTCGGAGGCGATCTCGCCGAGTCCGTCGATCGGGTTGCCGAGCGGGTCGACGACGCGGCCGAGGTAGCCGTCGCCGACGGGGACCGAGAGGACCTCGCCGGTGCGGGTGACCTCCATGCCCTCCTCGATGCCGGAGAACTCGCCGAGGACGACGACGCCGATCTCGTTCTCGTCGAGGTTCTGGGCCAGGCCCAGGACACCGTTGGAGAAGCGGATGAGCTCGTTGGCCATGACGCCGGGGAGGCCCTCGACGTGGGCGATGCCGTCGGCGGCGTCGATGACGTAGCCGACCTCGGTGGTGGAGGCCTTGCCCGGCTCGTACGACGAGACGAAGTCCTTCAGCGCGTCGCGGATCTCATCCGGGCTGATGGTGATATCTGCCATGGGAATTCCTATTCGTTGGGTCCGTGCGAGCCGAAGAGGTCGTCGGGGCCTGACCTGGATGGTGCGGGGGTCGAGGGCAGTGCCCTCTGAGGATACGTGCGCCCGTCAGGACGCGAGCTGGAGCTTCAGGTCGGACAGCCGTGCGGAGACGGTTCCGTCGATGACCTCGTCGCCGACGTGCAGGCGCATCCCGCCCAGGAGGGAGGGATCGACCACGACGTTGACGGAGACCGGTCGGCTGTACTGGCGCGTGAGCGCCGAGCGGAGCCGGTCGAGCTGCTCGGGGGCGATCGGTGCGGCGACCGAGACCGTGGCGAGGATGAACCCGCCCTGGTCGGCGACCACGCCTGCTGCGAAGCGGACGAGCTCCGGGATGCGGCGACCGCGCGGGTGCGCGATCAGCTGCCGGAGGATCGCCAGCGTCTCGGCCGCGGCCTTGCCCTCGAGGAGGCGCTGCACGAGCGCGACCTTCGAGTCGGCGGCGGCGAGCTTGCTGCCGAGCGCGAGCTCGAGCTGGGCGTCGGAGGCGACGACCTCGCCGAAGGAGTGGAGCTCCTTCTCGAGGTTGACGCCCTCCGGAGCGGACGACGCGATCGCGCGGACCCCGACCTCCTCGACCCCGGCGACCATGTCGCTCGGGCTCGACCAGCGGTGGCCGACGATCACGGTGAGCAGGCGCTTGGCCGGCTCGCCGAAGGGACCGAACACGCGGGAGACGATAGCCTGTTTGCTGATCGAGTCGTCGCTCGGATCGGCTAGTGCCGCGCGCAGCTGCGCATTGCTGTCGATGACCCGTGCGGCCTCGAAGAGCTGCTGGGCCGTGTCGAGGGACGCCTGACCGGCGAGGGCGGAGAGCTCCGCCTTCGCCGATGCGAGTGCCTGCCTGGACGCGCTGCCCATCAGTTGTTCGCCTTCTCCGAGGCCTCGAGGTCGGCGAGGAAGCGGTCCACGATCGCGGACGCCTTCGCGTCGTCGTTGAGGCTCTCGCCGATCACGCCGGAGGCGAGGTCGATGGCGAGGGTTCCGACTTCGGAGCGGAGCGAGACCACGGCGGCCTGACGGTCCGCCTCGATCTGGGCGTGCGCGTTGTGGAGGATGCGCTCGGCCTCGACCTGCGCCTGCTCCTTCTTCGCCGCCACGATCGCGTTGCCGTCGGCGTTCGCCTTCTCACGGATCACTCCGGCCTCGGCGCGGGCCTCGGCCAGCTGGGCGGTGTACTTCTCGAGGGCGGCCTCGGCCTGTCGCTGGGCCTCGTCGGCCTTCGCGATGTTCCCCTCGATCGCGGCGGAGCGCGCGTCGAGCATCTTCTGCAGGCGCGGCAGGACCAGCCTCCAGAAGAAGAACAGCAGGATGAGGAAGATCACCCCCGACCAGAAGAAGTCGTAGAACTCCGGGATCAGAATGACCGCGGGGACGTCACCTTCTTCCGCAGCGATGTTCACAGCGGTGCTGAACACGACTACGCCGCGAAGATGAAGTAGGTGGCGAGGCCGATGAGCGCGAGCACCTCGGTGAACGCGATGCCGAGGAACATCGTGGTCTGGAGGCGGCCGGCCATCTCGGGCTGGCGCGCCATGGCCTCGACGGTCTTGCCCGCGACGATGCCGACACCGATGCCGGGGCCGATCGCTGCGAGGCCGTAACCGACCGTCGCGATGTTGCCGGTGAGTTCGGCGAGAACGGTGACTGAGTCCACGAGTGGGTCCTTTCAGTGGGGTGATCGTGAGAACGGGCGGGAGCCCGTGAGTAGTGGGGTCAGTGCTCCTCGGCGACGGCCAACTGGATGTAGACCGCAGCGAGGAGGGTGAAGATGTAGGCCTGCAGCACGGCGACGAGGAGCTCGAAGAGCGTGAACGCACCGCCGAAGGCGAAGGTCACGACGCCGAAGAGCTTGAAGCCCGGGTCGATCTGGGAGCTGAAGAGGAAGAACTGCGTGGCCGAGAAGCACAGCACTAGCAGGAGGTGGCCGACGATCATGTTCATCACGAGCCGCAGTGCGAGCGAGAGCGGACGGATGATGAACGTCTGCAGCAGCTCGATCGGCGTGAGGATGAAGTAGATCAGGAACGGCGCTCCGGGCGGGAACAGGGCGTTCTTGAAGAAGCCCATCCCCCGGTCCTTGATGCCCGCGTAGATGAACGTCACGTAGGCGACCAGGCCGAGGAAGAGCGGCATGCCCACCACGGAGGTCCCCGCGATGTTCAGGAACGGGACGATGCCGGTCAGGTTCATCGAGATGATCGCGAAGAAGATCGTCACGAGGATCGGGAGGAACCGGCGCGCGTCCTTCTCGCCGAGGATGTCCTTGGCGATGGTGACGCGGACGAAGTCGAACGCGAGCTCGACGACGTTCTGGAAGCGGCCGGGGACGAGGCGCAGCTTGCGCGTCCCGAGCCAGAAGAACAGCATCAGTGCGATGACCGCGATGAAGCGGACCAGCATGACGCGGTTGATCTCGAAAGGGGTTCCCTCGAAGAGGAAACCGGGCGGGAAGAACTCGGAGATCGACGGGGTGTGGAAGTCACTCTCACCGGTCGAGGACGAGACCAACAGGGTCACAGCGTTAGCAAACAGCGCTAGCTCCTGGAATTCGGGGCGTGGCACGTTGCAGCCGACCGAATCGAATCATTCGGACGCAACGCTCTCGCGACGACGAAAGGTGGGGTTTTCCGCTCGGACGGCGATCGTGCTCGACGACCGCCATCAACGATGAGACGATCTGAGGACACGTTCGCCTGCGGGATTCGTCCCTACTGTAGCAACAGAACGGCCTGAGAGCCGAATCGTGGTCCTCTCAGGAACCGTTCGGCTCGTCCTCATCGAGCGATGTCGCTGACGTTCGGCATGCGCGAGCGCGAGACGACGAGGACGTCGATCACCAGGGACCCCAGGACGGCGACGATGATCGTGACGAACATCGCGGTGCTGTTCAGCCACGGCTGATCGCGCAGGACCAGGGCGGCGATCACGAACAGCACGAACTTGGCGAGCCACGTGCCGAGGACGACGGCGAAGAACCCGCCGATGTCGAGGCGGTTGGCGACGAGGATGCTCGCGGCGGTGAGGAGCACCATCACGCCGCCGACGATCGCGCCGAGGAGGGCTCCGATCGCGCCCTCTCCCCCGGCGGCGATCCCGCCGACGACGGTGCCGAGAACGGCCAGGGCGAGCACGAAGAGGCCGCCCACGACCAGCGCGCGGCGCAGGACGGGGACGGACGCGGGCTGCGGACGGGGGGTGGCCGGGGAGGCTCCGGTCATGATGCTTCCTTCCGCGCCGTGGTCGGCGCTGTCGTGTCCCGGTCGATCGGGAGTCCGGCCGGCGGACGGAGCAGCTCCGTCGAGGACGCGCGGTCGAGGGGGTCGAGGACGGGTGAGGCCTCCGCGGACTGCGCCGCCGCCTCGAGCCGCTTGCGGCGGCTGAGCGGGGCGAGCGTGACGACGGTGCAGACCAGCAGACCGACTCCGAGGAAGACGAGCGGGACCCACAGCACGTCGACCACGAACATCAGCAGGCAGCTGACGGCGACGACGGCGGTCCACGCGTAGAAGATCAGCACGGCGTGCAGATGGGAGTGCCCCATGTCGAGCAGGCGGTGGTGCAGGTGCTTCCGGTCGGCGCTGAACGGCGACTTTCCCGCGCGCAGGCGCCTGATCACAGCGAGGCCGAAGTCCATCAGCGGCACCACGAGTATCGCGAACGGCAGGATGATCGGGATGAACGCGGGCAGGAGCTCCTTCGCCGCGAGCTGGGCCGGGTCGATCTGGCCGGTGACCGCGATCGCGGAGGTGGCCATCAGCATCCCGATCAGCAGTGCGCCGCTGTCGCCCATGAACATCCGCGCCGGACGCCAGTTGATGGGGAGGAATCCGGCGCAGGCGCCGACGAGCAGGACCGCGATGAGCGAGGCCAGGTTGAAGTAGTCGGTGGGCGAGGTCTGCTGCACCAGCAGGTAGCTGTAGAGGAAGAAGACCCCGTTGGCGATCAGGGCGACGCCCGCCACGAGGCCGTCGAGGCCGTCGATGAAGTTGAGAGCGTTGGTGACCAGGACGATCGCGAGCACGGTGATGATCAGCGACATCCACGGCGAGCCGACGGTCAGGCCGCCGATCGGCAGGGAGACGATCTGCACGCCCTTCCAGGCGATCAGGCCGGCGGCGATCAGCTGACCGGCCAGCTTCGTGCTCCAGTCCAGGTCCCAGATGTCGTCGGCGACGCCGATGAGGACGATGAGCAGGCTCGCGCCGAGGATCGCGAGGATCGGCTCGGGATTGGCGAACACCAGCCGGAAGTAGGGCAGCTGGGAGGCGATGCCGAAGCCGACGAGGATCCCGAGGAACATCGCGATGCCGCCCAGGCGGGGGGTCGGCCGCGTGTGCATGTCCCTGACGCGGATCTTCGGGTAGAGCCGGTACTTCAGGCTCAGCTTCCAGATGACCCACGACAGCGCTCCGGTCACGAGCGCGACCGCGAGCGAGACGAGGGCGAAGGTGATCACCGGTTACTCACCCGGAGTGGAGTCGGTCCGGGCGGCGCCGGTGCCGGTGTTGGGCGTCGGCGCGTTCGTGCTCGACGAGCCCGTGTCCGGCGCATCGGCGGAATCGACGGGCGCGGAGTCGCCGGGCGCGGAGTCGTCCTGCAGGCGGGCGCCGGAGGCCCAGTCGGGGCGCGCGGTCGGGGTCCGCTCGAAGGCGTACGGGTCGCTGCCGGTCGCGGTCTCGGCGGGCTCCTGCTGGTACCCGGCCTGCGCCGCGCCGGCCGTGGAGGCGTCGGGCTCCGACGTCTCGGCACGAGGCGCGTCCGGATCCGGCAGCAGGTCTCCGACGACCTCGCGGATCCGCTCGGCCGACACGACGCCCTGGCGCAGGATGCGCAGGGTGCCGCCCTCGAAGCTCAGCGCTGTCGCGTCGACGATCGTCGAGGACTCGCTGGCGCCCGCGGGGCGGTCGCTGTAGCGCGATCCGGCGGCGCCGGCGTCGAGATAGACGTCGACGGAGTCGCCGAGCTGGTCGAACGCCTCCTGTGCGGTCGTGGCCGAGGGCTGCCCCGTGCGATTGGCGGAGGAGACCGCCAGCGGGCCGGTCTCGGCGAGGAGCTCGATCGTCACCGGGTTGTCCGGCATGCGCAGCGCCACGGTCCCGCGCGTCTCGCCCAGGTCCCAGACCAGTGAGGGCTGGGCGTGCAGGACGATGGTGAGCCCGCCGGGCCAGAACTCGCGCGCGAGGTCGCGCACCGCCTCCGGCACGTTCTCGGCGAGGGCGTCGAGGGCGGCCACGTCCCCGATCAGGACGGGCGGCGGCGACTGCCTCGTCCGTCCCTTCGCGTCGAGCAGGCGCTGGACCGCGGCGGCGTCGAACGCGTTGGCCGCGACGCCGTAGACGGTGTCGGTGGGGATCACCACGAGCTCGCCGCGGCCGATGGCCGTCCGCGCGAGACGGGTGCCGGTCAGGAGGTCCGTGTCGACGGAGCAGTCGTAGATGCGTGCCATAACGGGTCGATGATACCGGCGCGGTCCGTGTCCGGACCGGCTGCGGCGCGGCGGTCGCGTCAGCGCCGCCCGAGGCCGGGGCTCGGCGGCCGTCGCAGCGGCGCCCGACCCGCGCCGGCCGAGGCCGCCGGAGCGCTTCCGTGAGGCACTCGGCCCGGCGTGGCGGGCGCCTCCGCCGACAGGACGCCCACGAGCGCCACGGAGACGGCGAGCGTCGCGAGCGAGTGCTGATCGCCGAACCAGGTGGTGTTGTCGGCCATCCCGTGCAGGAACGTCCAGAGGACGGCGACGGCGAGCGCCCCGACGGCGACGGCCTCGTTCCGGGCGACCCGGAGGAGCAGGCGCACGACGGCGACGGTGGCGAGGAGGAGGAACGCGATGACGGGGAGCGCGATCAGGAGCCCGCCGTTGGTCCACGCGGTGACGAGGAGGTTGTGAGGCGGGCGCGGCTCGCTGTGCTGGGTGAACTGCGACCCGCGCGCCAGCCACAGCTCCTGCCATCCGCCGTACCCCAGCCCCAGCAGCCAGTTGTCGGGGAACGCGCTCGCAGCCAGGCGCAGGAAGTCGCCGCGGGCCCCGAGCGTGAGCACGCCCGCCTCCGCCAGCTGCGGGAAGGACACGGCGACGGCGTACACGGCCGTGATCCCGGAGGGGATGGTGATCATCCAGGCGACCGGACCGAGGCTGCGTCCCTTGAGTCCGCGGATCGCGGCGACCAGCAGGGGCAGGACGATCGCGAGGACGATCGCGGTCTTGGACAGCGTGAAGAGGGCGCCGACCAGCCCGGCGACGGCGACGAGCAGGAGGAGACTCCCCCGCTGCCGTCTCCAGACGGCGAAGGCCAGCGCGCCGGTCGTGGCCATGTACATCGAGGCGATGTTGCCGTTGAGGAAGAACCCTCCCGACTTCTCCTGCAGGACGTTGTTGAAGGACGTCGTGAAGATGTCCCGCACGTAGATGTCGGAGAACAGCACCGCTTCCGGCCACCGGAGGTAGGCGGTCTCCTGCACGGGATCGAGCTGGAAGAGGATCGTGAGCGTCACCTGGAGGAGGAACACGGGCGCCGCCCAGTTGAGGGCGCGGCCGACGACACGCCAGGCGCCGTCGCCGAGCCCGCGGACGGCCAGGTACGGAGTGAGGAAGGAGACGACGGAGACCACGTCGCGCAGCGCGGCCGCGCGTGCTCCGGAGTAGGTGAGCGCGAAGAGGGTGCCGGCGATCACGAGGAGGACCACGACCACGAACCGGTCGATCCGCCCGCCGCGCAGCCGCGCCACGGAGTACGGGAGGAAGAGCAGGCTCCAGGCGACCGGAGCGGTGACGGGGCCCAGGGTGTAGAGCTGCACGACGCTCAGCGCCAGGAGCACCGCGAGGAAGACGAGGACGATCCGCTCGTGCCGCCGCTGAGCGGGATCCGCCGGCGCGCGCGACGGCCGCCCGCGGGTCTCCGGAGCGTCGGTGACGCGGGTCGCGGCGATGACGGAGGGACGAGAGGCGGTCGGGCGGCGGAGGAGGGCGTCGTCGGCGTGGCGGCCCATGTCAGAGCCGTTCCGCGGAGGTGCTGGTGGCGGCCTCCGTCTGGCGGAGCGGAGGAGCGGCGCGCCGATTCCGGGACGACGGGCCGACCTCTCGCGGCGGGAGGGTCGTCCGCGGGCGCCGGTCCGGGGCGGGAGGCGGATCGAGCAGCACGGGAGAGGCGGTGGCGTCGGCGGACGCGGGCGGGAGAGGGGATGCAGGTGGCATGTCGCGCCGACACTAATCGCGCGGCACGAGCCTCGACGGGCTTGGCGCGGAACGTCGATCCGCGTGCGCGCGGCGGCCCCGCGCCTCAGCCACGGGGGTCTGCCAGCAGCTCGTCCGCGCGGCGGGCGATGCCCGGCCAGCCGAAGTCCGCCGCTCGGCGCCGCGACGCCGCAGCGACCTCCGCGCGTCGCGGGGAATCGCGCAGCGAGGCGATGAGGGCGGGGAGCTCCGCGAGGACGGCGTCCGCGACCTCCTCCTCCGTGCCCGGCGGGACGAGGACGGATCCGTCGACCACTCCGTCGGAGGTGCGCAGGATCTCGGGGAGGCCTCCGCGCTCGACCGTCACGACGGGGATCCCCCGCGAGAGCGCCTCCACCACCACCATCCCGAACGGCTCGTCCCAGCGGCAGGGGTAGAGCAGGAGCGCCGAGGAGCCGAACAGCTCCAGCAGGTCCTCGTGCCGGAGGAACGGGAGCCGGCGCACGACGCCGGGCAGGGCGGCGACCGCCTCGTCGAGCGCTCGGACGTACGGGGTGGGCGTCGCGTCGTCCCCGAGGCCCGATGCGCCGGCGATGACCAGCCGCAGATCGGCGCCGTGCTCGGTCCGCATCCGCCTCACGATCTCGACGGCCTCGCGGGCTCCCTTCTCGGCCACCAGCCTCCCGGCGAAGACCGCCTCCGCAGTACCGCCGAGCGGCGCTGGCGGGACCTCGGGCGGAGGGACGACCCCGTTGTACAGGACGGCTGTGGCGATCAGGCCGTACCGGTCGACCGCCCGGGCGCGCAGGAACTCGCTGCAGAAGATCCACTCGTCGACCGCGTCGAGGTAGCGCCGGGCGGCGGCGGGATCGGGTGGCAGGTGATCGAGCAGGTCGTTGTGCAGGTGTGCGACGATCCGCCCCCGGTAGCCCAGGCGGCGCAGGCGCACGGCGTAGCGGGGGCGGTTGTGGATCCAGACCGTCGGGACACGGCGCAGCGACGGAGCGAGCACCAGCAGCCAGAAGCGGCCACCGAAGGACAGCCGACGCAGCTCGGCGCCCGGGTCGCTGTCGCGCCGACGCGCCAGGAGGAGTGCCGCGCGCCGCTGGACCGCGTAGATCCGCCGGTACAGGCGGTGCGGCCGGACGTCCACGCCCGGTGACGCCGACGACCACGGCGCGTGCACGGCGATCCGGAGCGAGGACCGGGACACCGTCTCGCGGACCCAGGTCGCCACGGCTCCCCCGCTGCCGTCGAAGCGCTCCTCGGCGGCCAGCACCACGGCGACCTCGACCGGGGCGGCGGAGCCGAGCCGGAGCCGGGCGGGCAGTCGCGACAGGACGAGCGATCGCGCCTCGGCGATGTCGCGCCCCGGCGTCAGGAGGGCGGTCGCTCCCAGCACGAGGCCCGCGAGCGCCAGCTCCACCGGGAGCAGCCGCAGGGGCGCGCCCTCGGGGAGCAGGCGGAGCAGGAGCAGCACGATCGCCATCGGTGCGGCGAGCAGCGGCCCCGCGGCGCACGCGCGCAGGAACGCGCCGAGGCGCACTCCGAGCACCACCCGCAGCACGGCGCAGGTGACGGCGAAGCCGAGAGCGCTCGAGAGCAGCAGCCCGCCGATCAAGCCGTCGAGTCCGAACAGCACTCCCCCGCCGACGATCATCGGGATCGTGATCGCGGTCTTCACGATGTTCACGATCAGCCCGAACCGCACCCGGTCCATCGCCATCAGGATGAAGCCGACCGGATTGCCGATCGCCCGCACCGCGCCCACCACCGTCAGCGCGCTCGTCATGCCCGCGATCCAGCCCCAGCCGGGTCCGTAGAACAGTCGCACGATCTCCTCGGAGCGCAGCGCCACCAGCATCAGCGGCGGGATGCTCGCCATGCTGAGCACCGCGGTGACGCGGAGGTGGTTCCGCGCGACGCGCTCACGGTCGTGCTGGATCGAGGAGAACACCGGGAACATCACCCGCGTCACGATCGGGTTGACCCTCGCGGGGAGGTTCACGGCGAGGTTGTATCCCAGGGTGTACCCGCCCAGCTGGGCCGGTCCGAGCAGGCGGCCGATCGCGAGCGAGCCGGCGTTCGAGCCCAGGTAGTTGACGATGCCGTCGAGGGTCTGGAAGACGCCGAAGGAGAGGAAGCGGGCGGTCTCGCGGATCCGGAACCGGAATCGCAGTCGGAACCAGCGCCGAGCCTGCACGAGGGCGAGCACGGAGCGCAGAGCCGCGGTCGCGACGAGCCCCCACGCGTAGGAAAGCGCCCCTGCTCCAGAGACCGCGAGGCAGACCGTCACGGCGAAGCCGCCGACGAGAGCGATCGTCTCGGACACGGCGACCGCTCGGAACCGGATCCCCTTCTCGAGCACCGCTCTCGGCACCTGCCCGGCTGCGCTGCCCACGAACACGGGCGAGGGGACGGTGAGGACCGGCGTCGCGGCGGGGGACCCGAGCAGGGAGGCGATCGGTGCGGCGCCCAGGAGGACGGCGACGGTGACCAGGAGCCCGACGGAGAGGTTGAGCCAGAAGACCGACGAGAGCTCGAAGCTGGTCGCCCGCCGGCGCTGGATGATCGCCTGGGCGACCCCCATTCCGAGGAAGATGTCGACGAACGCGTTGAGCAGCGCGACGATCGCGATGATCCCCATCTCGGAGGGGTCCAGCAGTCTCGCCAGGAGCGCGAACTGCCCGAGCTGCACGACGAGCGCGACGGCGAACGAGACCGCCGTCCAGGCGGTCGCGTCGACGGTGCTCCGGCGCAGGCTCACCTCTCCCGCCCGGCGGAGGCCGGACGGAGGTCCGGTCGTGGATCGTCGGCGCGGTGCTCGGCGCGGCTCATCCGCGATCTCCGTCCGTCGTCGTCGGCATCGATCGGCCGGCCGCCCGGTCGTAGAGGTCCTCGAGGTCGCGGATCCGCTCGGCGAGGTCGAACGAGGCGAGCACGCGCTCCCGCCCCTCCGCGCCCATCCGCTCCGCGCGGTCCGGGTCCCGGAGCAGGGCGGCGAGCGCCCCGGTCAGGCCGGGCACGTCCCCCTCCGGGACGAGCAGCCCGGTGACGCCGTCCTGGACCGCCTCCGGGACGCCGCCGTGGCGGTACGAGACGACAGGGACGCCTGCGGGCGCGGCCTCGCGGGAGACCGTGCCGGAGCCCTGGGAGTCGCCTGTCGCGGCGGTCCGCGAGGGTGCGCAGAGGACCGCGGCGCCGGCGAGGATGCGGGCGACCTCGGCGGGGGGCAGGGAGCCGGTGAAGGTCACCTGCAGGCCCAGCCGCGCCGCCTGCTCGACGAGCGCCTCCCGCAGGTGGCCGTCGCCGACGACGGTCAGGGGGACGTCGCGGATCGGTCCGGGGAGGGCGGCGACCGCCTCGAGCAGATCCGGAACGCCCTTCTTGTCGGTGAGGCGTCCGACGAAGACGATTCCCGCGCGCTCCGCAGCCGGTGCGGCCTCGGGGCGGGAGGTCGGGACGCCGATGTAGCCCACTCCGGTGCGCCGCGGGTCCGCCCCCAGGCGCAGGAGCCCGTCGGTGATGAAGCGGGAGACCCCGATCACCGCGAGCGCGGTGCGGAAGACGGCGCGGGCCTCGAGGGCGCGGTGAGCTCGGGCGAGGGGGCGGAGCAGGCGCGGAGCTCCGGTCGCGAGCGGCCAGCTGGTCACGTCGTAGCCGTGCCCCGTCACGACGAGCGGGAGGCGCCTCCTCCGTGCGTACCGCGCGATGAAGACGGCGTCGATGAGGAAGTGCGCATGGATGAGGGCGGGCCGGTGCTCATCGACGATCGCGTCGAGCCGTCGTGACACTCCGAGCCACCGCAGGAGGAGGGACCGCCGCCCGCGAGGGGTGATCGGATCGTGCAGGACGATGTCCGTGCGGTCGTGGAGGACGCCCGAGCCGGTGCGCTCGAGGCCCACTCCGAGGGCGCGCCAGCGCTCGAGTCCGTGCATCTGATTGCGGACGAACGTCTCGGAGTCCTGCAGCCACGCGCGCTTCCAGACCAGGACCAGCGGCCTCTCGCCGGCGACGCCGCCCGCGTGCTCAGCGGACGGCACGGCGCACCCGGTAGCGGAGGGCCGCGACCACGCTCGGCAGCACCCGCACGGCGTCGCCCAGATAGCGCCGCCAGAGCCTGCCGGGCTCCCGGCTGAGCCGGTGCGCCCACTCGAGGCCGAGGCGCTGCACCACGAGCGGCGCCCGCGGGATCTCGCCGGCGAGGAAGTCCACGGCGGCGCCGACGCCGAGGCAGACCGCTCCCGTGCCGCCGACGGCGAGCAGGCGCTCGCGAACCTCCTCCTGCTTGGGGGAGCCGAGGCAGAGCGCGACGATGCGGACGTCTGCCGTGCGCAGAGTCGAGGAGAGGCGGGCGAGGTAGGCGTCGTCCGCGAGCTCGGCCGGCTCCGGCGAGAGGACGACCGGAACCTGGAGCCCGGCGAAGCGCTGCTGCAGCTCGGCGGCTGCGCGATCGCCGACTCCGGGGCGTCCGCCGATGAGAGCGACCGGCGCACCCTCGAGCGCCGCGCGGCGGCAGACCTCGGTGAAGAGGTCGATGCCCGTCACGCGGCTCGCCGTGCGGTGGCCGTACGAGCGGGCCAGCCAGACCAGAGGCGCCCCGTCGAGCACCACGAGGGACGCCCGGCCGTAGTACCGCGGGAGCTCGCCGGAGTGCTTCCAGCGCACGAAGTGGTCGGTGTTCGGCGTGACGACCAGCTCGTCGCGGCCGCTCCGGGACAGCTCGAGCACGGCCTCCGCCGCCTCGTCGAGCGTGGTGATGCTGGCCGGCATCCGCTCGATGCGGCCGGTGATGTAGGAGGTCATGCCGGTGCTCCTCGGGGGTCGGTGCGGGAGGGAGGGAACGGAGCTGGTGTGCGGAAGGGGCCGGTCGCGGCCGCCTGCACGGGGACGGTCACGTCGTCCACCGGGTGCTCCTCCGATCGGAGAGCCGGCGGCGGGTGTCGTGCACGGCGTAGAGGATCCGGCTGAGCGCCGTGAAGGCGGCGGGGACGTGCTTGAGCACCAGCCCCAGGACGAGCAGCCGCGGCGACCGCGCGGAGCGGAGCACGCGGACGTCGCGCAGCGCCTCGGACCCGAGCCGGACGCCGGTCTCGACGAGCGCCGCGTCGGAGTTCTGGCGGATCGGGGTGAGCGCGACGGGGACGGCGTAGAACCAGGTCGTGAACCAGTCCGACAGCGGGCGCGGCACCTCCTCGAACGTACGGGCGAGCGCCGCGCGCATCTCCTCGGCGCAGACCAGGAGGTTCCGGAGGTCCGGGTCGCGCCGACGGGTGATCGAGGACGCCGTGTGGACGTAGGAGTAGAGGATCTCCGGCACGAAGAGCACCCGTTCCGCCGCCTGGACGGCCCGCAGCACGCCGACGAAGTCGGACTGGGAGCTCAAGCGCGGGAAGAGCTCCTCCTGCAGGACGGCGCGGCGGAAGAGCTTGTTCCAGAGGAAGCCGTGCAGGCGCCCGGACGCCATCCGCTCGAGAGCGAGTTCGGACGAGACCAGTTCGCGCCGGTCGAGGCCGTCGATCACACGTCCGGAGGTCGACTGCCGGGTGCGGTAGAGCGCCCGGCAGACGACGACGTCGGCCGCCGTCCGCTCGGCCTCGGCGGTGAGGGTCCGCAGGATCTCCGTGTCCCACTCGTCGTCGACGTCCACGAACCAGACGAACTCGGAGTCGATGCCGTCGAGGGCGCGGTTCCGGGCGGCAGCGACGCCGCCGTTCTGCTCGAGGAGCAGGACCCGGGCGTCCTCGCGTCCCTCGGCCCACTTCTCGAGCACCTCCGCCGTGCCGTCCGAGGACGCGTCGTCGACGAGGACGACCCGCGTCCCCGGTCCGAGAGTGAGTGCGAGCCGCGCGAGGAAGCCGTCGAGCCGGGCGATCGCGTTGTAGCAGGGAGCCACGACGGTCACCGAGTGCACGCCCCCGCTCACCGTCGGCCCCCGAGCTCGCGGTAGGCGGCGACGACGGGGCCGAAGACGGCGTCGGGCGAGGCGGCCTCGTCCACCCACGCCTTCGCGCGGTCGGCCTGCATCAGGAGCCCCTCGGGTCGCTCCAGAGCGGCGGCGAGGAGCTCGGCGATCCGCTCCCCGTCGGCGTCGGCGGGGAGCAGGAGGCCCCGACCGTCGGCGAGCAGCTCACCCACACCGCCGACGTCGGTCGCCACGACCGGGCGACGGCGGGCCATCGCCTCCAGCATCACGAGCGGAGTCCCCTCCCACCGCGAGGTCGACAGGAGGAGATGCGCCGCGTCCAGCGCTCCGGTCACGTCCGCCGACGGACCGGCGAAGTCGACCACTCCGGCTCCCCGGGCGCGCTCGCGCAGCACCGGCAGCATCGGACCGTCGCCGAGCCAGGTGCCGGTGACGGGCCGGACCCGGGCGAGGGCCTCGACGGCCGCGAGGAAGCGGACCGGGTCCTTCTGCTCCGCGAGCCGCCCGATGCCGAGGACGCGGACGACCGGCTCGGCGAGTTCCGGCGCGCTCGCGGGCTCCGCGGTGACGTTCGCCGGGGCGTTGCCGGTGACCACGACGCGATCCTGCGGGCGGCCGTAGCCCTCGACGACCATCCGCCCCACTGAGGCGGAGACGGCGAACACCCGCCGGGAGCGGAAGGAGAGCGCTCGCCTGTCGATCCCGGGCAGCTCGGTGTGCGCGTGCTCGACCACGGGGACACCGAGCGCGGCGCCGACGAGGAGGGCCAGCAGAGCCTCGCGGCGCTGGTGGGCGTGCAGGACGTGCGGGCGGAACCGGCGGACGGCGAGTGCGAGCTCGCGCAGATCGGCCGCGAAGCCCTGTCCGGGTCTCGGCACCACGAAGACGGGCGACTCCTGCGCGGCGCGGTCGCTGAGCGGCCCGGGACGCCCCCAGTAGGCGGTCTCGCAGCCGTGCTCGCGGCTCCACGCACACAGGGAGAGGGCCACACGCTGCGCGCCCCCGTCCTCGAAGGAGTCGAGGACGTGCAGGATCCGCAGGGAACGGGAACGGGCTGCCCTCATGAGAGCGCCCCGTCGGGAACCGCGCCCGGGAAGCGGACGTCGAGTTCGGCCAGGACGGCGTCGACGTCGCGGCCCATCGTCCCGGGGTCTACGTCGTAGTGATCGGCGAGGAGGTCGACGACCTCGTCCCGGGGCCGGCGCTGCCTGATCACGGCCTCGAAGACCGAGGCGGCGCTCAGCGAGAGCACGATCGGGGGCACCGACGGGCGGGACAGGTCGAGCACGTAGACCTGACCGTCCGTGCGCTCGACGGCGAAGCGCTGGGCCGGCGGCGCGCTGCCCCCCTGCGCCTCGGCGGAGGCCTCCACCGGATGCACGGCGCTCGCCGCGGGGTCGGACGAGGCCGGGAGGTCGCTCGCCGGCGCCGTGGCCTCCGCGATCGCCTCGAACGAGGACGCCGGGCCCTGCTCCTCGCTGCGGCCGCTCAGCGCCACCCGGGCGAAACCGGTGAGGGCGGAGGGGAGGCCTCGGAGCGCCCGCAGGGTCCGCTCCCCCCGGAGCCGGAGCCGACGCCGGACCGTCGTCGCCTCAGGATGGCTCGCCTCGAGATCCGCGCGGGTGGGGAAGGCGGCTCTCACCAGCAGGCCTCCCTTCAGGTGCCAGGGAGCGGACGCCACGGCGTGCAGCCAGTTGAAGGTGTGCCGGTCGGAGCTGCGGCGCACGTCCCAGAGAATCTGGGCCTGCCGGTAGCGCTCCTCGGGCGCGGCGGGGACTCCCCAGGAGGTGAGGAGCTCCGTCATCGGCGTCTGCGCGCCGAGCTCGACGGCCGCGTCGCGGATCGCCTCGCGCTCCTCGCTCGGAAGGCCGGCGGCGTGCGCCTTCAGAACCGCCAGCGCCGTGGTCGCCGAGGCGGAGCGCGCGCTGCGCAGCTGGTGCAGGGCGTGCAGCACGAGGTGGTGCGCGCGCCCGGGGATCCGCAGGGTCTCGTCGCTCAGCGGCAGATCCTCGGCGGCCGCCCAGAGACGGTCGAAGACGATCCGCTCCTCCTCGAAGGCACCCGGGAAGGAGCGGTGGACGTCGACGTCACACGGCCACGAGGGGTGGACGAGCGTGATCGAGTGGTCGACGAAGAGCGTCCAGCTGAGAGCCTCGGCGCGGCGGCGCCAGCCCATCGAGGCGAGCAGCCCGAGAGCCTCGTCGAAGCGCTCGGGGTCGACCCAGAGGTCGACGTCGGCCGACGTCATCGGCGCGCGGATCCCCTGGCGGTGCAGACCCTCGCCCTTCACCACGAGGCTGCGGACGCCGTGCGTCCGCAGGCTGTACTGCACCAGCACGGCGGCCAGGCGCAGGGCGACGGCGTTCGGCAGCATCGCGTCGGCGGAGGCGCCGACAGCCGGGACCGGTTCAGGCGACACGGACGCGTCCCTCCGCGAGGGCGAGGATCTCCTTGGCCGCGACGGACCACGGGCGCTCCCGCGCGAGCTCGGCGGCCCCCCGGGAGAGAGCCGTCCACTCGCGTCGGAGCCGGTGGAGGGCGTCCTCGTACTCCTCGCGCGTCGCGTCGTCGGAGAGGACCACGCCCGCCCCCGCCGCGCAGAGATCGGCCAGGACGCTCGACTCGATCGCGAGGACCGGCAGCCCGCTCGCCAGCGCGTCGAGTCCGGCGGCCGCGCCGGTCGTCGACGGCGTCAGATGGGCGTACGTGTGGGAGTGGCGGAGCACCTCGACGACGCCGTCGCGGTCCTGCTCGCCGACGGAGCGCAGCCCCGATGCGAGGTCGTCGGCGATCCCGCCGCCGTCGTCGATCACGGTGACGTACTCGGTGCCGTCCAGCCGGGCGAGGAGATCGAGCCGCTCGGCGCCCCGGTCGAGACCGGAGGCTCCCACGGCGGCGAAGCGGAGGGGCCCGTCGGGGGCGGACGGTGTCGGGAACGACGCGTCCGGCAGGCCCAGGGTCACGACCGTTCCCGCGAGGGCGGACGCGAGCCGCTCCGTCGGGGTGACGACGACAGCACCGCGGCGCTCCTCCTCGAACCGGAGGCGCGGGAGCGCCGGGAGGTCGTCGGCCAGGAGGACGGTCGTCGGAGCGAGCCCGGCGAGCTCCACGGCCGTCCCAGGGAGAGCCACCACGAGGTCGGGCCGCTCCGGGGCGAGCAGTCGGCGGGCCCGGCGCGTGACGACGGCGAGCCCGACGGACCCGGCGCCCCTCCGGCCGGCGGGCTCGAGGAAGCGGGCGAGCACGCTGGGGCGGAGCTCCGCCCCGCTGAACCCCTCCGGGTCACCGGTCACCACGACCACGCGGTGTCCCTGGCGGCGCCAGGCGCGCTCGAGCGGAGCCGCGTGCCAGGCATCGAGGGCGACGATCCCGATGGTCAGCACGGGCGGACTCCCCCCGTCAGGGGGGATCGGCGGCAGGGACCGGGAGACGTAAGGAGCGCGGAGTCCCGCTGGTCGATGACCTCGTGCACAGGGCGGTACCTCTCTCCGTCGCGGCAGGCGGAGCCGCGGACGTCGGAGAAGTTATCCCCGTGCCCGGCGGCCTCCGAGTGGGAGGCGCGATACGGAGGCGGGGGCGGCGTGCGCGCCGCTCACGGAGTCGGATCGCGTCGGTAGCGGTCGCTCGACCGTCAGTCCCCGCCACGGGTTCCGCGCCCGCCGCACCGGCATGCGGAGGCACCGCGGCGCCGCCGATAGAGTCGGCTCCGTGACCCTCTCCCCGCAGATCTTCACGCTCCCCTCGGCGGTGCAGCGGACCCCCGCCGCAGCTCCTCACCCGGGGCTGCTCCGATGAGGGGCATCGTCCTCGCGGGTGGTTCGGGGTCGCGGTTGTGGCCGATCACCAAGGGCATCTCGAAGCAGCTGATGCCGATCTACGACAAGCCGATGATCTACTACCCGCTGTCGACGCTGATGATGGCCGGGATCGACGAGGTCCTCGTGATCACGACCCCCGAGTACAACGACCAGTTCCGCGCCCTGCTGGGCGACGGGTCGAGCCTGGGCATGCGGATCGAGTACGCCGTGCAGCCCTCCCCCGACGGGCTCGCGCAGGCGTTCCTGATCGGCGAGGAGTTCATCGGCGACGAGTCGGTCGCCCTGGTCCTGGGCGACAACATCTTCCACGGCACCGCCCTGGGCACCGCCCTCGCGGCGAACACCACGATCGAGGGCGCCGTCATCTTCGCCTACCAGGTCGCCGACCCGCGCGCCTACGGGGTCGTCGAGTTCGACGAGCACTTCCGAGCCGTCTCCATCGAGGAGAAGCCCGAGCAGCCGCGCAGCAACTACGCCGTGCCCGGCCTCTACTTCTACGACAACGACGTCGTGGCGATCGCGAAGACGATCACGCCCTCGGCCCGCGGCGAGCTCGAGATCTCGACGATCAACGAGCGCTACCTCGAGGCGGGGCGGCTGAACGTCCAGGTGCTCGACCGGGGAACGGCCTGGCTCGACACCGGGACCTTCGATTCCATGATCGAGGCGACCGAGTTCGTGCGCGTGATCGAGCAGAGGCAGGGGTTCAAGATCGGCTGCATCGAGGAGATCGCCTGGCGCAACTCCTGGATCGACGACACCCGCCTCGCCGAGCTCGCCGCACCGCTGGTCAAGAGCGGCTACGGCGCCTACCTCCACCGCCTGCTCAGCCTCGAAGGCGTGAACGCGGGCCGCTGAGCCCGGCCTCCCCCGACCTTCCCGACCTCCAGGAGAACCCGTGCGGATCCTCGTCACCGGCGGTGCCGGCTTCATCGGCAGCAACTTCGTCCACCTGACCCTGCGCGAGCGTCCCGACGCGCGGATCACCGTGCTCGACAAGCTCACCTATGCGGGCAGCCGCGACTCCCTCGCCCCCGTCGCCGACCGCGTGCGGCTGGTCGAGGGCGACGTCGCAGACGCCGAGCTGGTGGACCGGCTGGTCGCCGATGCGGATCTGGTGGTCCACTTCGCCGCGGAGTCGCACAACGACAACTCGCTGCACGACCCGACGCCCTTCCTCGCGACGAACGTCATCGGCACCTTCGCGCTCCTGCAGGCGGTGCGCGCGCACGACGTGCGGTACCACCACATCTCGACGGACGAGGTGTACGGCGACCTCGAGCTCGAGGACCCCGCGCGCTTCACCGAGCACACCCCCTACAACCCCTCCAGCCCCTACTCCTCGACCAAGGCAGCCAGCGACCTCCTCGTGCGCGCCTGGGTGCGCTCCTTCGGCGTGCGCGCCACGATCTCCAACTGCTCCAACAACTACGGCCCCTACCAGCACGTCGAGAAGTTCATCCCCCGCCAGATCACCAACGCCATCGACGGCATTCGCCCCAAGCTCTACGGCACCGGCGCCAACGTCCGCGACTGGATCCACGTCGACGACCACAACACCGGCGTCTGGGCCATCATCGACCGCGGCGAGATCGGCGAGACCTACCTCATCGGCGCCGACGGCGAGAAGAGCAACCTCGACGTCGTCACCCGCATCCTCACCGCCTTCGGACAACCCGAGGACGCCTTCGACCACGTCACCGACCGCGCCGGACACGACCTCCGCTACGCCATCGACTCCACCCGCCTGCGCACCGAACTCGACTGGCGCCCCCGCTACACCGACTTCGACGCCGGACTCGCCGCCACCATCGACTGGTACCGCGCCAACGAGGACTGGTGGCGCCCCGCGAAGGCCGCCACCGAGGAGAAGTACTCCGCTCAGGCCTGAGGCGGCCCGCCGGCGGGGATCAGTGCGGACCGACTCCGGTCGACACCCGGCCGGAGGGCCGCGGAGAGTCGCACGGGCCGGGCGTCCGCTTCGCGCGGGACCGACCGGACAGGACGATGCGGAGCAGCTGCAGTGGCTCGAGGAGGTAGCGGGCCGCGAGCCGGCGCGGGTCGCGCGCCAGGCGGAACAGCCACTCCACGCCCAGGGCGCCCATCCACCGCGGGGCGAGCGCCTGCGTGCCGGCGATGTAGTCGAGGCAGCCCCCCCACGTTCGCGAACGCCGCCCGCGGGGCGAGGTCCCGGTTCTCCAGGATCCAGCGCTCCTGGCGGGGCATGCCCATCCCGACCAGGACGAGATCGGCACGGGCGAGCGACTCGGCGAGCGGCCGCTCCTCGCCGATGCCGTGCCACTGCTGGTCGAATCCGTCGTACGCGAGCCAGGTCATCCGGGACGTGCGGGCGGCGACCGCCTCCGCCGCTTTGGGCGAGCGCTCCGGCGTGCCCCCCACGGCGACCACCACGAGAGGCTCGTCGTCCTCGATCGGCGCGAACAGCCAGTCGGTGCTGTGTAGAAGGCTTCGCCGACGTCCGTCCAAGAGCCCGCGCCGCCCGCGGTGAGAGAGAGGCTCTGATCGCTGGGCCAGCCGACCTCCCCGACCGAGCAGTGCACCCCGTACCGCCGGCACCACTGCCCGAAGGTCGTCACCGCCGCCACGAAGACATGCTCGTCGGTGCCGCCCTGCTTGTCCGAGCGCAGGGTCGTGCCCGTGCCGCCGGGGTAGAAGTGCTGCGAGTACACGGTCCGGTCCAGCGGGTCCTGGATCCACGGCCCGTCGGGTGCGATCGCGGCGACCGTGCCCGTCGTCGCCTCCCGCATCCCCTCGACCCAGATCGTGTGCCGATCGCCGGTTCCCCGGACGGCGGACACCACGGCCTGCGTGTAGGCCTTGTAGGTCTCGACGGGGACCAGCGACCGCTTCACCTCGTTGAAGAGGTCGTAGGCGGCGATGCGTCCGTCGTTCTGGAACTCCGCCGCGAGCAGGGTCCAGACCCTCTGCGCCTGGGATACCGAGAGCCCGGATCCGAACCAGACGGTCCCCTCGGGCAGATCGCCCTGGCTCGCCGGATAAGTGCCGTTGTTGTGCAGGTCGAGCACGACCCGCATGCCGGCGGCGCCGATGGCGGCGATCTCGGTCCGGAGCAGCGCGACCGCCGCCGGATCGAGCCCCTTCGCCAGAGCGTCGTCGGTGCTCTCCCCGTCGGCCTGCGGCTGCAGGAGCGACCAGGGCACCGCGAGCCGGACCAGGGTGAGCCCGCGGTCCGCCAGGAACTCGTAGCTCTCGGCCGGATTCCCGGCGGTGCAGTCGACTCCGACGTCGACGCGCGACTGCAGATCGAACACGTTGACGCCGCGGAGGTAGGACCGGCCGCCCAGGTAGTCGTCGACCGAGCCGATGGCAGGCGCGGGCGACGCGGAAACGGACGACGGCGCGCAGGCCACGGGAGCAGTTCCGTCGCTCCGCTCGAGGAGCCGCACGGCGACTACGACGAGGGCCGCGACCACCACGACGGCCAGGACGATCAGCAGCGGGCGGCGGAGCCGACGGCGCGGCCGATCGCGTGCAGCGGCGATGCGAGCCTCCCGAGCCTGCCTGCCCGGTGCGGCCACCGGATCGCCGCTGAGGCTAGCAGAGCTCCGCGACGCCTCAGCGCACCGCCACCGTCGCGCGGTCGCGGCCGGTGAGGTCGCGCTGCGTGGTCGCTCCGCGCCAGCCGTCGGCAGTGAGCAGGGCGCGGATATCGGCGCCCTGCAGCTCGCCGTGCTCCATCACCAGCACTCCCCCGGAGCGGAGCAGGCGGAGGGCGGTCGCCGAGAGCGAGCGGACGACGTCCAGGCCGTCCTCGCCGCCGTAGAGCGCCGAGGGCGGGTCGAACAGGCGCACCTCCGGGTCGCGCGGGACGGCGGCGGCCGGGATGTAGGGCGGGTTGGAGACGACGACGGAGACGGTGCCGTCCAGCTCGGGAAGTGCCCGGGCGAGGTCGTCGAAGACGATGCGGGCGTTCTCGAGCCCGAGCCGCTCGCGGTTGCCGCGGGCCCAGATGAACGCCTCGGGAGCGTTCTCCACGCCGATCACGCGCGCGTGCGGCACCTCGTGCGCGAGCGCGAGCGCCAGGGCTCCGCTGCCCGTGCCGAGGTCGACGGCGATCGGCTCCGGATCGACGACCGCTCGGAGCGCGTCGATCGCGATCTGCGCGACGCCCTCGGTCTCGGGTCGCGGGACGAACACGCCGGGTCCGACCGCGAGCTCGAGCGAGCGGAACGGCGCGATCCCGGTGATGTGCTGCAGGGGCTCGCGAGCCGACCGGCGCTCGATAGCGCTCGCGAACGCCGCGGCGTGCTCCTCGTCGACGCTCAACCCCGTGATGAGGCGCGCCTGCAGCCGGCCGCGGCCGAGCCCGAGCAGGTGCCCGAGAAGCAGCTCCGCATCGACGTCCGGCGTGGGGACGCGGGCGGCGGCGAGGCGGGCGACCGCATCCGCGAGGAGGGTGCGCGCGTCGACGCCGGTGGTCACGAGGGTCACGCCTCCTCGGAGCCGATGTCGGCCAGGCGGG
This sequence comes from Rathayibacter sp. AY1H3, assembly GCF_002932015.1. NCBI lineage: Bacteria > Bacillati > Actinomycetota > Actinomycetes > Micrococcales > Microbacteriaceae > Rathayibacter > Rathayibacter sp. AY1H3. The sequence continues at coordinate 297,704 of NZ_PSUU01000001.1, read as the reverse complement.
CCTCCTCGTCGGCCTGGATGGCGCTCTCCACCACCGGGTCGAGCGCGCCGTTCATCACGCCGTCGAGGTTGTACGCCTTGTAGCCGGTGCGGTGGTCGGCGATGCGGTTCTCGGGGAAGTTGTAGGTCCGGATGCGCTCGGAGCGGTCCATCGTGCGGATCTGCGTCTTGCGCGCGTCCGAGGCCGCCGCGGCGATCTCCTCCTGCTGGCGGGCCAGGATGCGAGCGCGGAGCACGCGCATGCCCGCCTCGCGGTTCTGCAGCTGGCTCTTCTCGTTCTGCATCGACACGACGATGCCGGTCGGGAGGTGGGTGATCCGCACGGCGGAGTCGGTCGTGTTGACGGACTGCCCGCCGGGACCGGAGGAGCGGTAGACGTCGATCTTCAGGTCGTTCTGATTGATCGCGACCTCCTCGGGCGCGTCCACCTCGGGGAACACGAGCACGCCCGTGGTCGAGGTGTGGATCCGCCCCTGCGACTCGGTCACGGGGACGCGCTGCACCCGGTGCACGCCGCCCTCGTACTTGAGGTGCGCCCACACGCCCTGCGAGGGATCGGTGGCGTTGCTCTTGATCGCGACCTGCACGTTCTTGTAGCCGCCGAGGTCGGACTCGTCGCGGTCGAGGATCTCCGTCTTCCAGCCCTTCGCCTCGGCGTAGTGGAGGTACATCCGGAGGAGGTCGGCCGCGAACAGCGCGCTCTCGGCTCCGCCCTCGCCGCCCTTGATCTCCATGATGACGTCGCGGCCGTCGTCGGGGTCGCGCGGGATGAGCAGGCGCCGCAGCTTCTCCTGCGCCACCCGCAGCGACTCCTCCAGCTCGGGGACCTCCTCCGCGAAGGCCTCGTCCTCGCGGGCGAGCTCGCGCGCGGCCTCGAGGTCCTCGCCGGCCTGGATCCAGGCGGAGTGGGCCGCCTTGATCTGGCTCAGCTCCGCGTAGCGCCGGTTGACCTTCTTGGCGCGGGCGGCATCGGCGTGGAGTGCCGGGTCGGAGAGCTGCGTCTGCAGGTCCTCGTGCTCGGCGAGGAGGACGCTGACGGATTCGAACATGGGGTCCTGGCTTCCGGAGGTGGTCGGGGTCGGGCTCATCGCCCGGGGACGCGAAAACGTCCGCGGCCGCCCCCGGTGACAGGGGCGACCGCGGACGTCGGGGCGCTAGTGGTGGCCGTTGCCGTGGCCGGCGGTGGCCGGGCCGACGGCCGACTTCGAGACCTGCATGAGGAACTCGACGTTGGACGAGGTCTCCTTCAGGCGCGACAGGATGATCTCGAGCGCCTGCTGCTGGTCGAGCCCGGCGAGGGCGCGGCGCAGCTTCCAGGTGATCTTGACCTCGTCGGCGCTGAGCAGCATCTCCTCGCGGCGCGTGCCGGAGGCGTTCACGTCGACGGCGGGGAAGATCCGCTTGTCGGCGAGGTGACGGGAGAGGCGGAGCTCCATGTTGCCGGTGCCCTTGAACTCCTCGAAGATCACCTCGTCCATCTTCGAGCCGGTCTCGATGAGCGCCGTCGCGAGGATGGTGAGCGAGCCGCCGTTCTCGATGTTGCGCGCCGCTCCGAAGAACTTCTTCGGCGGGTACAGCGCCGAGGCGTCCACGCCGCCCGAGAGCACGCGGCCCGAGGGAGGAGCGGTCACGTTGTAGGCGCGGCCGAGACGGGTGATGGAGTCGAGCAGCACGACCACGTCGTGGCCCAGCTCGACCAGGCGCTTCGCGCGCTCGATCGCGAGCTCGGCAACGGTCGTGTGGTCCTCGGCCGGGCGGTCGAAGGTGGAGGCGACGACCTCGCCGCGCACGGTGCGCTGCATTTCGGTGACCTCCTCCGGACGCTCGTCGACCAGGACGACCATCAGGTGGACCTCGGGGTTGTTCTGCACGATCGCGTTGGCGATCTGCTGCAGGACGATGGTCTTGCCGGCCTTGGGCGGCGCGACGATCAGGCCGCGCTGTCCCTTGCCGATCGGGGCGACCAGGTCGATGATCCGCTGGGTCAGCTTGCCGGGCTCCGTCTCGAGGCGCAGGCGCTCGGTCGGGTAGAGCGGCGTGAGCTTCTGGAACTCGACGCGCGCAGCGGCCTCCTCGACGGTCTGGCCGTTGATCGAGTCGACGCGGACGATCGCGTTGTACTTCTGGCGGCCGCCGCCCTCGCCCTCGCGGGGCTGGCGGATGGCGCCGACGACCGCGTCGCCCTTGCGCAGGTTGTACTTCTTGACCTGGCCGAGGGAGACGTAGACGTCGCTGACGCCGGGCAGGTACCCGGTGGTGCGCACGAAGGCGTAGTTGTCGAGGACGTCGAGGATGCCGGCGACCGGGATGAGGACGTCGTCCTCGCCGATCTCGGGCTCGAAGTCGTCGCCGATCGCTCCGCCGCGGCGCTTGCGGTCGCGGTAGCGGCTGCGGCGGCCGTCCTCGCCCTCGGCCTGCTGGCCGTTCTGGGGCTGTCCGGAGCCGTTCTGCTGAGGAGCCTGCTGGCCCTCGGACTGCGCGGCGCGCGCGCCCTGACCGTTCTGCGGCTGGGACTGCGAGGCGGGGCTCTGCTGAGCGTCGTTCTGGCGGTCGTCCCCGCGGTTGCGGTTCCGGTTGCGGCGGTTGCGACCGCGGCCGGTGCCCTGCTGGTCGCCGTTCTGCTGCTGGTCGCCGCCCTGCTGCTCCTGCTGGTCGCCGGAGTCGGAGGAGTCGGCGTCGTTCTCGGCGGGCGCCTGCTCGGCTTGCTCGCTCTGCTCGGAGGCGCCCCCGCGGCTGCGGCGGCGTCCGCGGCGCTCGCGCTGGCCGCCCTCGCGGGAGGAGTCGTCCGACTCCGGCCCGTTGGGCAGCTCGATGTCGATGACGGGCTTCGCAGCCTGGTCGGCGTCGCGGTCCTGCTCGATGACGGGGAGGTCGGGGATCAGCGACTCGACGCCGGTCCCGCCGGGGATGTTGAGGTGCTCGCCGGCGGCGACGGTGCCGCTGGAGGCGCGGCGCGAGCTGCGTCGGCGGGGCGCGCGCTCGGCGGGCTCGGCGACCGGCTCGGCCGCCGCGGGGAGCTCGAGCTCGACGGGGGCCGACTCGGCGGCCGTCGCGGAGGGCTCGTCGACGGTGGGCGCGGCCTGCTCGAGGACGTCGGCCGTGTCGGCCTCGGTGCTCTCGACGGGCGTCGGCAGCTCCGCCGTCGCGTCGGTCTGCGGAGGGGACTGCTGGGCCACATCGGCCGGCTCGGCCGCGACGCCGGTTGCGTCGACGTCCGGGTGGACCTCTGCGTCGTGCGGACCGACCGCGTCGGCGATCGCGGCGGGCGCGTCCTCGGCGGAGGCGGCGCGCAGGTCCGAGATGGCCTGGACCAGCTCGCCCTTGCGGAGCTTGGAGGCGCCGCCGAGGCCGAGCCGCGTCGCGAGAGCCTGGAGCTCGGCGACGCGCAGACCGGAGAGGTCGGCGGTGAGGTCCACGGTCGAGCCGTGGGTGTTGACGTCTGTCACTGGAGAGGGTTCCTTCCCCCCGGGAACGAGTGCTCACCGGGAGAGCTCATCGACCGTGCGGTGCCATCGCGTGTTCTGATCCACGCGATGCTCTCGGCCGCCGGGACCGACTGCCGCAGAGAGCGAGGAGAGGGCCCGGAGACCAGGCGCCGGTCTGCAAGAGGAGCAGGGGCGCCCTTCACACGATGTGATGGCCGTGGTTGTCGGGACGATCCGTCGGACAGATTCCGCTCGTTACGCGGTTCCTCGGGATGCAGTCCCCACTGTAGCACCCTTGAAGTCGACCGCAAGCGTGTGCGCGCGCCACGGCGTGGGGGCCTCCCGCTCCACCAGATCCGCGGCGGCGAGGCGCTGTGCGGGGTCGCTGCAGAGCACCAGGACGCTCGGTCCGGCACCCGAGACGACGGCCGCGTAGCCGTGCGAGCGCAGCAGCGCGATCAGCGCTGAGGTCTCGGGCATGGCGGCCGCGCGGTAGTTCTGGTGCAGCTTGTCCTCGGTCGCCGCGAACAGCAGCTCCGGGCTCTGGATGAGAGCGGCGATCAGGAGCGAGGAGCGCGAGACGTTGAACACCGCGTCCTCGTGCGGCATGCTCTTCGGCTGCAGCGAGCGTGCCATCCGCGTCGACATGGTGTGCTCGGGCACGAATACGACCGGGGACACGCCGCGGTAGACCATGAGCTTCTTGGAGCGCGGGCGCAGCGGCGAGTCGTCGGCGCCGGAGGCGTGCGGCTCGACCCATGCGATGGTGAGGCCGCCGACCAGGTGGGCGCCACGTTGTCGGGGTGCCCCTCCATCTCGGTGGCGATGCGGAGGAGGTCGTCCGAGTCGAGCTCGACGACGCCCTCGAGCAGGCCCTTCGCGGCCATGATGCCGGAGACGATCGCGGCGCCGGACGAGCCCATCCCGCGGCCGTGCGGGATGATGTTGCGCGCGATCACCTCGATGCCGGGCATCTCCTGCCGCTGGTCGGCGAACGTGTACGCGATGGCCTGCACGACGAGGTTCGTCTCGTCGGTCGCCACCTCTCCCTCGCCGACCCCGTGCACGGTGACCCGCGCACCCGTGGCCGCGACGGCCGTCACGTCGAGCTCGTCGTAGAACGAGAGCGCCAGGCCGAGCGTGTCGAAGCCGGGGCCCAGGTTCGCCGAGGTGGCGGGGACCTTGACGTGGACGGTGCGGCCGACGGGAACCGCCGAGGTCATGCGCCGGCCAGCCCCAGCACATCCGCGATCGCGGCGGTGTCGACCGGGACGACGGTCGGCGTGATGTCCGCGCCGTCGGCCGTGCGGAGCGCCCACTGCGGGTCCTTGAGCCCGTGGCCGGTGACCGTCAGGACGACGGTCGCGTCCCTCGGGATCGCTCCGGCCTCGGCGCGCTCGAGGAGCCCCGCGACGCTGATCGCCGACGCCGGCTCGACGAAGACGCCGACCTCGCCCGCGAGGATGCGGTACGCCTCGAGGATCTTCTCGTCGCTGATCGCGCCGAAGTAGCCGTCGCTGACGGTGCGCGCGTTCAGGGCGAGCTCCCACGAGGCCGGGTTGCCGATCCGGATCGCGCTGGCGATCGTCTCGGGGTGGCGGACCGGGGCGCCGTGCACGATCGGAGCGGAGCCCTCGGCCTGGAAGCCGAACATGCGCGGGAGGCGGGTCGACTCGCCGCGCTCCAGCTCCTCCGAGTAGCCGCGGAAGTAGGCGGTGTAGTTGCCCGCGTTGCCGACCGGGACGATGTGGAAGTCCGGCGCGTCGCCCAGCACCTCGACGACCTCGAAGGCCGCGGTCTTCTGGCCGGCGATGCGGTCCGGGTTCACCGAGTTGACCAGGTGGACCGGGTAGTTCTTCGCGAGGTCGCGGGCGATGTCGAGGCAGTCGTCGAAGTTGCCCTGCACCTGCAGCAGCTGCGCGTTGTGCGCGATCGCCTGGCTGAGCTTGCCCAGGGCGATCTTGCCCTCCGGCACCAGGACGGCCGCGGTGATGCCGGCGTGCGTCGCGTAGGCGGCGGCCGACGCGGAGGTGTTGCCGGTCGAAGCGCAGATGACGGCCTTCGCGCCGTGCTCGACGGCCTTCGAGATCGCCATGGTCATGCCGCGGTCCTTGAAGGAGCCGGTCGGGTTCATGCCCTCGTACTTGACCCACACCTTCGCGCCCGTGCGCGCCGAGAGGGCCGCCGCGGGGATGAGCGGCGTGCCGCCCTCGCCGAGAGTGATGACCGGGGTTGCCTCGGTGACATCGAGGCGGTCCGCGTACTCGTGCAGGACTCCGCGCCACTGCTTGGCCATCTCAGGCTCCTTCAACTCGTAGAACGGACGTCACGGCGCCGACGAAACCATGGGAATGGAGGGCGGTGACGGTGGCCGCCAGATCGGATTCCGCCGCGGCGTGCGTGCCGATGACCAGGGTAGCGGTCGGCTCGCGCCGCTCCGCACCGCCCTGCTCCTCCAGCGGGTCGGCGCCGGGCGGGGTCTGCAGCAGGGTCTCGACCGAGGCGGCGTGGGCGGCGAAGACGCCGGCGATCTGGGCGGGCGCGCCGGGGCGGTCGAGCACCTCGAGGGTGACCTGGTACCGGGTGGTGACGTGGCCGATCGGGAGGACCGCGAGCCCGGAGCTCGCGCTGGTCACCAGGCGGGGGCCGCCGACCACGTGGCGGCGGGCGGCCGACACGACGTCGCCGAGGACGGCGGAGGCCGTCTCGATCCCGCCGGCGCCGGCGCCGTAGAACATCAGGTCGCCGGCCGCCTCCGCCTCGACGAAGACCGCGTTGTTGGCCCCGTGCACGGCCGCGAGCGGGTGGGAGCGGTGCACGAGCGCGGGGTAGACCCGCGCGGACACGCCCTCCACGCCGGTCTTGGCGTCGGTCAGCCGCTCGCAGATCGCGAGCAGCTTGATCACGTAGCCGGAGTCGCGGGCCTGGTCGACCTGCGCCTTCGTGATGCCGGTGATGCCCTCGCGGTGCACCAGGGTGACCGGGACGTCGGTGTGGAACGCGAGGCGGGCGAGGATCGCCGCCTTCTGCGCCGCGTCGTAGCCCTCGATGTCGGCGGTCGGGTCGGACTCGGCGTAGCCGAGCTCGGTCGCGCGGGCGAGCGCGTCCTCGAGGCTCGCGTGCTCGGTGTCCATCCGGTCGAGGATGTAGTTGGTCGTGCCGTTGACGATGCCGAGGATGCGGTGGAGCCGGTCGCCGGCGAGGCTGTCGCGCAGCGGCCGGATGATCGGGATCGCGCCGGCGACGGCCGCCTCGTAGTTGAGCTGGGCGCCCACCTGGTCGGCGGCCTCGAAGAGCTCGTTGCCGTGGGCGGCGAGCAGCGCCTTGTTGGCCGTGATCACGTCCGCGCCCGACGAGATCGCCGTGAGGATGTGGCTGCGGGCGGGCTCGAGCCCGCCGATCAGCTCGACCACGATGTCGGCGCCCAGGATCAGCGACTCGGCGTCGGTGGTGAGCAGGTGCTTCGGGATGTCGGCGGTGCGGGGCGCGTCCACGTCCCTGACGGCCACGCCTACGAGCTCCAGCGGCGCCCCCACGCGCTGGGCGAGCTCGTCGCCGTGGTCGAGCAGGAGGCGCGCCACCTGGGCACCGACGGACCCGGCGCCCAGCAGGGCGACGCGGAGGCTGCGGTACTCGATCATCGGGAGGTGGCCTTTCGTTCGATGCCGGCGTCGCGGCGGAGGAGGTCCTCCTCGGTCTCGCCGCGCACGAGGACGCGCGAGCGCCCGTCGCGGACGGCGACCACCGGGGGGCGCCCGAGGTAGTTGTAGTTGCTGGCGAGCGACCAGCAGTAGGCGCCGGTCGCGGCGACGGCGAGCAGGTCGCCCGGCCGCACGTCCGCGGGCAGGAAGTCGTCGTGGACGACGATGTCGCCCGACTCGCAGTGCTTCCCGGCCACCCGCACGAGGGCGGGCTCGGCCGAGGAGGAGCGGTCGGCGATCCGCGCCGTGTAGTCGGCGCCGTAGAGCGCCGGACGGGCGTTGTCGCTCATGCCGCCGTCGACGCTGACGTAGCGGCGGACCGCGGTCGAGCCCTCGGAGCCGACCGTCACGTCCTTCACGGTGCCCACCTCGTAGAGGGTGACGCCGGCGGGCCCGATCAGCGAGCGGCCGGGCTCGATCGCGATGTGCGGCACCGGGACGCCGCGGGCGGAGCACTGCTCGGCGACCGCGTCGGCGACGGCGGCCGCGATCTCGGCGATCGGGGTCGGGTCGTCGGCACTGGTGTACGCGATGCCGAAGCCGCCGCCGAGGTTGAGCTCCGGCACGGGGCCGTCCGCGAGCAGTGCCGCGTGGACGTCGAGCAGGCGCGACGCCGACTCCGCGAACCCGGCGGAGCCGAAGATCTGGGATCCGATGTGGCAGTGCAGCCCGAGGAACCGCAGGGAGGAGAAGGAGCGGATGCGGGCGACCGCGGCCGGGCAGTCGGCGAGTGCGAGGCCGAACTTCTGGTCCTCGTGCGCCGTGGCGAGGAACTCGTGGGTGTGCGCGTGCACTCCGCTGTTGACCCGGAGGCGCACCGCCTGCACGCGGCCGTGCCGCTCGGCCGCGGCTGCGACGCGCTCGATCTCGACGAGGCTGTCGAGCACGATCGTGCCCGCGCCCACCTCGACGGCCCTGTCGATCTCGCGGAGCGACTTGTTGTTGCCGTGGAGGCCGAAGCGCTCGGGCTCGATCCCGGCGGCGAGGGCCACTGCCATCTCGCCGCCGCTGGAGAGGTCGAGGTTCAGGCCCTCGTCGCGCATCCAGCGGGCGACCTCGGTCGAGAGGAACGCCTTGCCCGCGTAGTAGACCGTGACGCCGGTGCCGATCCGGCCGAGCTCGCGGGCGAAGACCTCACGCATCTCGACGGCCCTGCGGCGGGCGTCGGCCTCGTCCACCACGTAGAGAGGAGTGCCGTGCTCGCGCACCAGCTCGGCGACGGGCACTCCGGCGATCCGGATCCCGCCGTCCTCGCCGCGCTCGGCGCTGTCCGGCCACACGCCGTCGGCCAGGGCGTTCGGGTCGGCGGGCGTGTGCAGCCACTCAGGCGCGAGCGGATGCCGGGGGGCGCGGGCGCGGGCGTCGACGGTGTCCACGGGTGAGACCTCACAGGAGAGAGTGGGAGCGTCACTGCGGGGCGAGCGGGTCCGGATTGACCCCTGAAGCCAGCGATGTCAGTGTTCGGCCCGCGGAAGACGCCGGCACAGGGCTCCGATCCTACCGGTCCGGGGCGGCGGCGCCGCGCGGGCTCAGGCGCACGTGCCCGGTTCCTGCTCCGCGGGGTCGCTGAGGAACGTCGGAGAGAGCGCGAAGCTTGCGTTCAGCGACTCGTCGGCGACCTCGACTCCGGTCAGCGTCAGTCCGCGCGGCACCGAGTCCGCGATGCACACGGAGGACGGAGCGAGCAGGTCGCCGGAGACGGCGCCGAAGCGGTCGCGGAAGTCGGTCGCCGAGAAGGTCGCACCGGCGGCGGAGACCTCGGCCGGGGTCAGCCGGATGGCGCCGTCCACGGCCGCGAGCTCCATCCCCACGCCCGCGCCGAGCCGGAGGCCCAGCACCTCGACGGAGGCGGTCACGCGCACGAGCGGAGCGTCCAGGGTCACCTCGTCGACGGGAACGGTGCTGCGCTCGGTGACGAGCCGCGAGACCGAGGCCGCGTCGATCGCGACCGTGGTGCTGCCGGACTCGACCGCTCCGACGCCGCTCACCGGCACCCCGATCAGGGTCGCAGCGACGTCGCCGTCGAGCTCGCCGAACGTCACGTCCGAGCTGCGCAGGTCGAGCCGGTCCAGCCGCCCCGAGACGAGCTGCGGGAGCACGGCCCAGCCGGCGACGTCGACGTCCACCGCCCGGTCCGCGGGCAGTGCGAGCGCCTCGCGGAGGCTCGCGGCGGCGCGGTCCGCGACGGCGCGGCGGGCGAGCGAGTCGCCCACCACCGCCGCGACCACGAGCAGCACCAGCACCACGACGACCACCACGGCCGCGCGTCCCCCGCGCCGGCGCCGCGGCGCAGCCCCCGACGCGCTCACATCCGGTCCGGGGCCGTGACGCCCAGCAGGGAGAGCCCGTTGCGGAGCACCTGCCCGGTCGCCTCGTTCAGGCGCAGCCGGGTCGAGTGCACGGCCTCGACCGGGTCCTCGCCCTGCGGCACGACCCGGCAGTTGTCGTACCAGCGGTGGTAGAGGCCGGCGACCTCCTCGAGGTACCGCGCGACGCGGTGCGGCTCGCGCAGCTCCGCGGCGTGCGCCACGATGCGCGGGAACTCCTGCAGGCCGCCGAGCAGCGCCGACTCGGTCGGATGCACCAGCGTCTCGGGCGCGAACGGCTCGACGGGGACGCCCGACGCCGCGGCCTTCGCCGCGACCTGGCGGGTGCGCGCGTGGGCGTACTGCACGTAGTAGACGGGGTTGTCGTTGCTCCGCTTGGTCAGCAGGTCGAGGTCGATGTCGAGGGTCGAGTCGGCCGAGGAGCGCACCAGCGAATAGCGCGCGGCGTCCACGCCGACGGCCTCCGTGAGGTCCTCCATCGTGACGACGGTCCCCGCCCGCTTGGACATCCGGACCGCCTCGCCGTCGCGGAGCAGGTTGACCAGCTGGCCGATCAGGATCTCGAGGTTCACGCCCGGGGTGTCGCCGAACGCCGCGCACATCGCCATCATCCGGCCGATGTAGCCGTGGTGGTCGGCGCCGAGCATGATGATCGCCCGATCGAAGCCGCGCTCGCGCTTGTCGAGGTAGTAGGCGAGGTCGCCCGCGATGTAGGCCGCCGCCCCGTCGCTCTTGATGATGGCGCGGTCGCGGTCGTCGCCGAACGAGGTGGTCCGCAGCCAGGTGGCGCCGTCCGCCTCGAAGATGTGCCCGAGCTCGCGGAGGCGCTCGATCGCGCGGTCGACGGCGCGCGACTCGTGCAGGGAGTTCTCGTGGAAGTACACGTCGAAGTCGACGCCGAACTCGTGCAGGCTCTGCTTGATCTCGCCGAACATCAGCTCGACGCCGATCGAGCGGAAGGTCTCGGCGAGCTCCTCCTCGGGCAGGACGGCGAGGTCGCCCGGGTAGGCGGCCGCGACGCGCTCGGCGATGTCGCCGATGTAGGCGCCGCCGTAGCCGTCCTCCGGGGTCGGCTCGCCGCGGTGGGCGGCGAGGAGGCTCCGCGTGAAGCGGTCGATCTGCGCGCCGTGGTCGTTGAAGTAGTACTCGCGGGTCACCTCGGCGCCCTGCGAGAGGAGCATCCGGGCCAGGCTGTCGCCGACCGCCGCCCAGCGCGTCCCGCCGATGTGGATGGGGCCGGTGGGGTTGGCGGAGACGAACTCGAGGTTCATCCGGACGCCGGCGTAGGCGGACCCGGTGCCGTAGGCCTCGCCCGCCTCGACGATCGCGCCGGCCAGGGCGCCCGCGGCCGCGGCCTCGAGCCGGACGTTGAGGAAGCCGGGACCGGCGACCTCGACCGTGGCGACGCCCTCGACCGCGCCCAGCCCCTCGGCCAGCTCGGCGGCGAGCTCGCGCGGGTTCGCGCCGACCCGCTTCGCGAGCTTCATCGCGATGTTCGAGGCCCAGTCGCCGTGGTCGCGGTTCTTCGGGCGCTCCAGCACGACGTCCGAGAGCTCGACGCCCGCATCGCTCCCCCGTCGCTGCACGGCGTCGAGGACGAGGGCGTGCAGGGAGGCGGCGAGCTGTTCGGGAGTCACGGGGAGCGATTCTACCGGCCGCCGCGCCCGCGCCCCCCGTCCCTCCTGCACCGCGGGGCCGCTCGGCAGGGCGGCGTTGCTAGGGTGCGACGCATGCGCCGTCCCGCCGCCCTCCTCCTCGTCGCCCTCGCCACGGCGGCCCTCTCCGGCTGCTCCCCCGCGGCCGACCCGGAGCCGAGCGCGAGCGGCGCCGTCAGCGGCACGCCGATCCCCCTCGCCTGCGAGCAGCTGGTCCCGGCCTCGGCGCTGGCGGGCCTGTGGGGCGGATTCTCCCCGGACGACGGCATCGGGACCACTGCCGTCTCCGAGGAGATCGCCCAGTACGACGGCCTGGTCTGCGGATGGTCCGACGATTCGGGCGCCGAGCTGCAGCTGGCCGTGGCCCACCTCGACCCCGCGGTGATCGAGGCGCTCAAGAACGAGTTCTTCACCACCAGCAAGGCCGTCCCCACTTACGGCAAGCCGCCGGAGATCGAGGGCTACTACCAGGTGGCCGAGGGGCGGGGCGTCGCGGACGCCTTCGTCGGCGAGTACTGGATCGAGGCGCCCAGCGCCGCCTTCGTCGAGCCGGGGGACCCCGAGCCGCTCGTGCGGTCGGCGATCGGCGTCCTCGCCGACTGAGCCCCGGCGTCAGCCCAGGCGCACCGGCGAGACGTGGTCGTCGACGAGCGCCGCGTCGCAGTCGGCCTCCACACTCATCCCGGTCAGGCGCAGGTCCGTCAGGTAGCTGCTGAGGAACGCGGTGTCGGCCGTGTCCCGGCCGGACGAGATGCGCAGCATCGACCCGCGCGGAGCCAGCCGGGTCGCGTCCACGACGTGCCAGGCGCCGCCGACCCAGGCCTCCGTGACCGCGTGGAAGTCGCGCGGCTCGAGGCCCGGCGCGTAGACCGCCGTCACCCGGGCGGGGATGTCGAGGGCGCGGAGCAGCCCGGCGACTGTGTGCGCGAAGTCCCGGCACACGCCCTGGCCGCTCTCGATGACCTGCGCCGCTCCCCCGGTGCCGACCGTCGACCCGTAGACGTACGACAGGTGGCCGTGCACCCATTCCTCGACGGCCGTCAGCGCCTCGAAGCCCCGGGCCCGCCCGAACTCGCGCCGGGCGATCCCGCCGAGCACGTCCGCCTCGGCGTACCGGCTCGGCCGCAGGTACTCGACGAGCTCGAGCTCGCTCGGCTCGTCCGGAGCGCCGTGCCCGGCGACCCGCGCCCGGTACTCGACCCGCAGGTCGCCCTCGTTCCCCGCGACGCGGTGCACGCGGGCGCCGTGCCGCGCCGGGAACTCCCGCACCGGCACGTCCTGCCCGTCGAGCCGGACGGTGAAGGAGTCCTCGAACGAGTCGCCCGTGGGCGTCGCCGCCACCAGGAAGATCAGGTCGGTCGGGCCGTTCAGACGCAGATCCAGCGAGGCGGAGACGGTGCGCAGCATGGCTCCATCGTGGCATGCGCGAGGACCGCTCCCGGCGTCGGGGCCCGCCCCGCCCGGGTGCTAATGTGGTCAGGCACTCCTGGCCCCCATAGCTCAGGGGATAGAGCACTGCCCTCCGGAGGCAGGGGCGTAGGTTCGAATCCTACTGGGGGCACACCCGCGGTCCTCCGCTCTCCTTCCTCGTACACGGGCGCTCAGCTCCGGTGCTCGACGCCCCTCGAGGCGCACCCCTCCATCACGGACCGAGCGGCGTCACCCGGTGGGCGACCGAGTCCGACCGTGGCGCTCCTCACCCGGCGCTCCGACACTGCCGAGACAGCACGAAGGCCCGCGATCGTCGATCACGGGCCTTCGAAACGTTCACCACCGGCACTCGGCCGGTCGGGCTCACTCGTAGAGGTGGAAGGTGCCGGCGCAGTCGGCCGAGCAGAAGCCGTCGCGGCGACGGGCCGAGGCCGCTCCGCAGGCTTCGCAGCGGCGGCGTCCGAGCATCCGCGAGATCAGGCTCTGAGGCGCCGACGCGACCACCGAGACCGGGGTGTCGGGGCGCACGGGGGATCCCGTGGTCGAATCGAGCTGGATCCCAGCGGTGTCGCGCGTGGCGCGAAGCATCCGTGTTCCTTCCGATCGGTGAACCATGTGCGAGCGCTGTATTGCCAGTCCCTGAGATTCTGCGAAGGGCTTGACGCGGCTCGCGATCGAGAGGAGCCGATATCGACATCTGTCGGTCAGTCGGGATCGACCCGGGGAACGACGAACAGCCGCGCCCCCTCCTGGCGGAGAGAGGCACGGCTGTTCGGGCGTCGGGGATCGGTGGGCGGACGACGCCGGAGCTCATGGGAGCGGGGCGTCGAGCCCGGAACGACCGGGAAGTGGGCCTAGTACGCGCCGCTGGTGCTCCGGGTGTCGATCGGAACCGTCGGTGCGGGAACCGGCACCGGTCGCAGGGCGGGGAGCGAGGCGCTCCTGCCCGTGCGGAACGGCACCAGGACGAGCATGTCGGGAAGAACGACGATCCACAGGAGGACCGACAGCGCGAGACGCGCCCAGATGGAAAGAATATTGAGCATTTTTGTGCCGCCTTCGGGTGACGGTAGAGGTGAACTTCGCGAACAGGATCATCGGGCCGACGGGGAGAGAAGAGTAGAAATGCGCCACTGATCGCGCCTCTCCCGCCACGCCCCCGAGCGGTCTGTTGCTCCTCATTCGTCGCCCAGCGCCGATCGGATGGGTCGATCCCGCATCCGATCGACACACGGCCCGCCCAGTGCGTCCTCCTGGGAGCCGGGCCGTAGGGTGAGCGCGTGAAGATCCTTGTCGTCGAAGACGATCCAGCCATGGGTGAGGCCCTCGTCGGCGGCCTCGAAGACGCCGGCTACGAGGCCGTGCTGACCACGAACGGCATCGACGCGCTCGTCGCGTTCAGCAACGCCGAGTTCTCGGCCGCCATCGTGGACGTCATGCTGCCGGCGATGTCGGGCTTCGAGATCTGCCGCCGGATCCGCGAGCTCGGCCGGCCCACGCCGATCATGCTGCTGACCGCGCGGGACGCGATCGAGGACCGCGTCTTCGGGCTCGACGCCGGAGCGGACGACTACCTCACCAAGCCGTTCGCGTTCACCGAGCTCAACGCGCGGCTCCGGGCCCTCCTGCGCCGCAGCCCGTCGCTGATGTCCACCTCGATCGACGTCGGACGCATCACCGTGGACGGATCGAGCATCCGGCGCACCGCCGACGGCTCGCGCATCCACGTCAGCCCCAAGGAGCTCGAGCTCCTCAAGCTCCTCATCACTCCCGTCGGCTCCGTGGTGACCCGCCAGCGGATCCTCTCCGAGATCTGGGGCGGCGGCGAGATCGTCGACAACAACATCGTCGACCAGTACGTCAGCTACCTGCGCAAGAAGCTCCCGACCGAGGACACGGGCGTCAGCATCGTGACCGTCCGCGGCAAGGGCTACTTCCTCCGCCCGGTCGAGTAGCCCGTGTCGCGGATGAGCACGGCACGCCGCCGGGTCGGCGCGCTCTCGATCCGCGCGAGGATCACCGTGGGAACGGTCGCTGTGGCGACCGCCCTCTTCGCGCTCGCGGCGCTGCTCTTCTACCAGGTGGTCACCGGCATCGTCGACCGCAGCGAGCGGACGATCCTGATGTCGATCGAGGACGAGGTGCGCCGCGACATCTCGGCGGGCAACGTCCCGCGCACGCAGGGCTCGTCGACGGGTCAGCTGTTCCTCGCCCTCGCTCCCGACGGGAGCGTCAGCACCTCGACCATGCCCTCGCGCCTGAGCGGCGAGGTGCTCAGCGCTCTGGCGGAGGAGCCGGCCGACACCTCGCCCCGGTACGCCGACGTGACGACGGCGAACGGCAGCTACCTGGTCCGCTTCACGGCCATCGAGAGCGATCGCGGCGTCTGGCAGGTCGCCTCCGCCCGCGATCAGGCCGCGTCGCAGCTCGTCCTCGACGACTTCGCCCACGTGCTCGTCTACGCCGCGATCTTCCTCGTCGTCACGTTCGGGCTCGCCTCGTGGATCCTGACGGGCGCGGCCCTCGCCCCGGTGCGCCGGATGCGGGCGCGCGCGGATCAGATCGCCGCCGAGCCCGGGCAGGGCGACCAGCTCCCGGTCGTCGGCACGCGCGACGAGATCGACGAGCTCGCGGTGACGCTGAACGCGTTCCTGACCAAGCAGACCGCGTCGCTGGCCCGGGAGAAGCAGATGGTGTCGGATGCGAGCCACGAGCTCCGCACTCCCCTCGCCGCGCTCTCCGCGCAGCTCGAGATCGCCCACCACCGCGTCGACGATCCGGTCGCGGTCGACCGGGTCATCCTCGATGCGCAGAAGAGCGTCGACCGGCTCGTGCGCCTCGCGTCCGCCCTGCTCGACATCTCGCGCATCGAGAGCCGCACCGTCCGCCCGACCGCTCCCTTCGCCGAGCTCGTCGACGAGCTGGTGGGCGCCGTCGACCGCACCCGCCTGCTCGCCTCGGAGTCGGGGGTGGAGATCGACTACGAGATCGACGAGCGCGAGCCGGCCCGGCTCTACGCGGTCGCGTCCCAGGACTTCGGCCGGGTGATCGACAACCTCGTGAGGAACGCGATCCAGGCGATGAACGGCGGCGGCATGATCGTCGCCTCCCTCTCGCAGTCGGACGGGCGCCTGATGCTCAGCGTCTCGGACGACGGACCGGGGATGCCCGACGCCTTCATCCCGGTCGCCTTCGACCGCTTCTCCCGCCCGGACGACTCCCGGACCCTCGCCTCCGGCGGCAGCGGTCTCGGACTGGCCCTGGTGCACACCACCGTGCTCTCGGCCGGCGGGACGGTCGCCCTGGTCAACCGCTCCCCCCGGGGTCTCGCGGTCGACATCGTCCTCCCGCCCGTCGGCTCCGCCTGAGCCGCCCCGCCCCGGGAACGACGAAGGCCCCCGGCGGACCGGGGGCCTTCGTGGAGGATCGTCAGCGCGGGTCGTCCTCGGGGCGGACGGGCTGCGGCTGCGGGTCGCCGATCGCAGCGGGCGGCGGAGCCCAGGCCGTCTGCGGCGCCTCCGCCGGGGAGGTGCCGCCGTCGAGCAGGTTGCGCGCGCGGTCGACCACCTCGGGGTCCACGAGCACGGAGTAGCTTGTCGCGATCACCTGCATGGTCGAGGTGAAGTCGCGACGGCGGCGGTTCACGGCGTAGGAGGCGAGCCCGAAGAGCATCCCGAAGCCGGCGCCGAGGAGGACCGCCGCGATGAGGAAGGAGAACTCCGTCGTCGGCGAGAAGATGATGAGCAGGAGGCCCAGGAAGACACCGAGCCAGGCGCCGGAGGCCGCTCCGGCGAGGGCGACGCGGCCCCAGGTGAGCTTGCCGGTCACCCGCTCGACGCTCTTGAGCTCGTTGCCGATGATGGCGAGCTGGCGCACCGGGAAGTCGGCGCGGGCGAGCACGTCGACGGCGGCCTGCGCCTCCTGGTACGTGTCGAACGTGGCGAGGATCTCCCCGCGCGGGATCGTGGGGAAGGCCGGCCCTCGGCCGCTGAACGGCGTCTGCTGAGTCACCCGGACAGAATCGCACAGGCCACTTGAAGGTCTCTGAACGGATTCGGAGAACCGGCCGAGGGCGAGCCGGGAACGCTCGGCGTCCGCCCGGCTGCACGGGACTAGGTTTGTAGCCGTGAGTTCCGCCAGAGTCTTCGTCGCGCGCTTGGCCGGATGCAGTGTCTTCGACCCGGCCGGCGATCGCGTCGGCAAGGTCCGCGACGTGCTCCTGGTCTACCGGCAGAACGACGCCCCGCGGGTGGTCGGCCTGGTGGTCGAGATCCCCGGGCGCCGTCGGGTCTTCGTGTCGATCGGCCGGGTCACCAGCATCGGCAGCGGCCAGATCATCACCACCGGGCTCATCAACGTGCGCCGCTTCGAGCAGCGGGGCGGAGAGGTTCGCGTCATCGCCGAGCTCCTCGGCCGCCGGGTGAGCTTCGTGGACGGCTCCGGTGACGCGGTCGTCGAGGACGTCGCGATCGAGGAGGCCGCTCCCGGCGAGTGGGAGCTCGCGCAGCTCTTCGTCCGCCGGCCCAAGACCAGCCCCTCCCCCTTCGCCAAGGGCGCGACCGCCTTCGCCGGCTGGCGCGAGGTCCGCGAGAGCGTCTCGACCGAGGCGCAGTCCGCCGAGCAGTACGTCGCCAGCCTCTCCGAGCTCAAGCCCGCCGACCTCGCCAGCACGCTCCTCGACCTGCCGCAGCAGCGGATGCTCGAGGTCGCCGGCGAGCTCTCGGACGACCGCCTCGCAGACGTACTCGAGGAGATGCCCGAGAGCGAGCAGGTCGAGATCCTCGGCCGGCTCGACGACGACCGCGCCGCCGACGTCCTCGACCAGATGCAGCCGGACGACGCGGCCGACCTGATCGCCCAGCTCTCGGAGGAGCGCGGCGAGGCGCTCCTGGAGCTGATGGAGCCGGAGGAGGCGGACGACGTCCGCATGCTCCTCACCTACGCCCCGGAGTCCGCCGGCGGTCTGATGACCACGGAGCCGATCATCGTCTCCTCCGAGGCGACCGTCGCCGAGGGTCTCGCCCTCATCCGCCGCCACGAGCTCGCCCCGGCCCTCGGCGCCGCCGTCTGCGTCACGCTGCCGCCCTACGAGCCGCCGACCGGCCGCTTCCTCGGCATGGTGCACTTCCAGCGGATGCTCCGCTACCCGCCGCACGAGCGCCTCGGCACCCTGCTCGACCAGAGCATGGACCCGATCACGCCCGAGACCTCGGCGGCCGAGGTCGCCCGGATCCTGGCCAGCTACAACCTCGTCTCGGTGCCCGTCGTCGACGCGTCCCACCGCCTCGTCGGCGTCGTGACCATCGACGACGTCCTCGACTACCTCCTCCCCGACGACTGGCGCAGCCACGGCGACGACGACGAACCGAGGAAGCCGGTGACGACGGCGACGCAGGGCGTCCCGCTCGTGCCGCCGGCACCCGCGGCGACAGGCAGGACACGACGGGGACGGAGGGGCGCGCGTGGCTAGGGACACCAAGCAGGACCGGCGCCTGGACGCTCCCAAGGGCTTGCGCACCCGGGTCCTCTCGCGGCGGAACCGCCCGAGCAGCGACCGCTTCGGCCGCCTGACCGAGTCGTTCGCCCGCGGCATGGGCACGCCGTGGTTCCTGGTCGGGATGACGATCTGCTGCGTCTTCTGGCTGATGTTCAACACCTACGGGCCCGCGGACGCGCGCTTCGACTCGCAGGCCCTCGGCTTCACGGTGCTGACGCTGATCCTCTCGCTGCAGGCCTCCTACGCCGCGCCGCTGCTGCTGCTCGCGCAGAACCGCCAGGACGACCGCGACCGCGTGCAGATCGAGCAGGACCGTCAGCGGGCCGAGCGCAACCTCGCGGACACCGAGTACCTCGCGCGCGAGGTCGTGGCCCTGCGCCTGGCGATCCGCGACATGGCGAGCAAGGACTTCATCCGCTCGGAGCTGCGCGGCCTGCTCGAGGAGCTCGAGAAGGATCGGGCGCAGGAGCCCGAGCGGCGCGATGCCTGACGTCGACGCCATCGAGACCGCCGTCAGGACGGCGCTGGCCCGGGTCGTCGATCCGGAGATCCGGAAGCCCATCACCGAGCTCGACATGCTCGAGTCGGTCGAGGCGGCCGTCGACGGAGCGGTCCGCGTCGCGATCCGGCTGACCATCGTCGGCTGCCCGGCCGCCTCCGCGATCGAGCGCGACGTACGCGAGGCCGCGGCCTCGGCTCCCGGAGTCACGGCGGTCGACGTCGTGGTCGGAGTCATGACGCCGGCGCAGCGCACCGCCCTCACCGAACGCCTCCAGGGCGGCCGCCGGAGCATGCCCTTCGGCCCGGACTCGCTCACCCGCGTGTACGCGGTCACCAGCGGCAAGGGCGGCGTCGGCAAGTCGACCGTCACCGCCAACCTCGCGGTCGCCCTCGCTCAGCGGGGGCTCGCGGTCGGCCTCGTGGACGCCGACGTGCACGGCTTCTCCATCCCCGGCCTGCTCGGCCTGATGCACGACGGGCGCGTCGCGGGACCCACCCGCGTCGGCGAGCTGATGCTGCCGCCGGTGGCGCACGGCGTGAAGGTCATCTCGATCGGGATGTTCCTCGAGGGCGACACCCGGGGGGCGGCCGTCTCCTGGCGCGGGCCCATGCTGCACCGCACGATCTCCCAGTTCCTCACCGACGTGTACTTCGGCGACCTCGACGTGCTCCTGCTCGACCTGCCTCCCGGTACGGGGGATGTGGCGATCTCCATCGGGCAGCTGCTCCCCCATGCGGAGGTCCTCATCGTCACCACGCCGCAGCCGGCGGCCGCCGACGTGGCCGAGCGCAGCGGCGCGCTCGCCCGCCAGTCGGGTCAGCGCATCGTCGGAGTGGTCGAGAACATGTCGGGGCTTCCGCAACCCGACGGCTCGGTGTTGGAGCTCTTCGGCAGCGGAGGCGGGGCCGAGGTCGCGCGTCGGCTCACCGCGGCGGGCGACGAGGTGCCGCTGCTCGCGTCGCTGCCGATCTCCGTCGCGCTGCGGGCGGGGGGCGACGAGGGCGTGCCCGTCGTCGTCGGCGATCCGGAGGATCCTGCCGCCCGGGCGATCGACGCCCTGGCGGCGACGCTCGCCGCGCGGCCGCGGGGACTGACCGGCCGTCGTCTTCCGCTCGCCGTCGGCTGACGCCTCCGCGCGGCTTCGTGCGGGCGGCGTCGGTCGAGACGCCCGCCCGACGCTCCTCGCGGAGCAGGGCTCAGGTGGCCTCGGAGTCGATCGGCGGCGGCGCGACGCTCGAGAGCGTGCCGGACGAGACGGAGCGCTGCATCGTCGTGTAGTAGCTGTCCTGCGCGGAGCCGGTGCCGCCCGGCACGACCGGAGCGGCGACAGCGGTGGGCGGCTTCACGGTGGGGGCCGGATCGTCCTCGAGCAGGGCGTCGCGGATGATGCGGCGGGGATCGTACTGGCGCGGGTCGAGCTTCTTCCAGTCGACGTCGTTGAACTCGTCGCCCATCTCGTCCTTGACGCGCTCCCGGGCCTGCGTGGCGAATCCGCGCACCTTGCGCACGAGCTGCCCGAGCTGGGCGGCGTAGTGCGGGAGGCGGTCGGGACCCAGCACGAAGACAGCGATGACCCCGATGATGAGGAGCTTGTCGAACGTCAGACCGAACACGAGGACAACACTAACCCGCCGCGCCTCCCTCGCGGAGCCCGCGCGCCACCGTACCCTGACGATGCCCGGGCGCGATCCGCTCGGTGCACCGATCAGAGGAGCGCCCCCGTGGCCGACAAGGATGCCAACTTGAAGTACGCCGAGGACGCGGTCGTCGAGTCGGAGGCCATCGCCTCGGCCCGCCGGCTCTCGGTCGAGCTGGGCATCGACGCCGTCTCCCCCTCGATCGGAGCGCAGGCCGCGCTGGTCGCCGCCGCGGCGCGCGCGACCTCCATCATCGAGATCGGCACCGGCACCGGAGTGAGCGGCCTGTGGCTGCTCGACGGCGCCCCCGAGGCCATGCTCACCTCGATCGACTCCGAGGCGGTGCACCAGCAGCACGCGCGCGCCCAGTTCCACGAGGCGGGCATCTCGCCCAACCGGCTGCGGCTCATCCCGGGCCGCGCCCTCGAGGTGCTGCCCCGGATGAACGAGAACTCCTACGACATCGTCTTCGTCGACGGCGATCCGCTGCAGGTCATCGAGAACGTCGAGCACGCGCTGCGGCTCGTCCGTCCGGGCGGGACGGTCCTCGTCCCCCACGCGCTCTGGCGCGGACGCGTGGCCAACCCCGCGCAGCGCGACGAGATCGCGACGGCGTTCCGCACGCTGGTGGCCGAGGTCTGCGCCTCCCCCGCCGTGGTCAGCGTGCTCTCGCCGATCGGCGACGGCCTGCTGCAGGCCAACAAGCGCCGCGCCTGACGAGCGCGGCCGACCGAGGAAAGACGGAACGCCCGCCGCACGGTGTGCGACGGGCGTTCACGACGGTGCGGATCAGGCGGGAGACACCACCGACGCGAGCGCGTCGTGCAGCTCTTTCGCCTCTGCATCGTTGACCGAGACGACGAGGCGTCCGCCTCCTTCGAGCGGAACGCGCACGACGATGAGTCGGCCCTCCTTAACAGCCTCCATCGGTCCGTCTCCGGTCCTCGGCTTCATGGCCGCCATAGAGTTCCCCTTTCGTGACGTATCCCCCTATTATCGTGCATCCGCGGGGGTGTTCCGAACCGCGCCCGGAAGTCGGGCGTCAGCCGATCACGGCGGGGACCAGTCGCCCGGGGTGAACACCCAGCACAGCAGCACCCAGACGATCTGCCCGACGATCGATGCGGCCACCACGAACACCCTCAGGAGGGTCGACCGCGGCACCGCGAGCGCCCCGGCCAGCGGGAACATCGGCATCAGGATGCGGAACGTGCTCGACTGCGGGTAGAAGAACGCGAAGAGGTAGATCGCGTAGCCGCCGACCCAGAGCCGCGAGAAGACGTCGAGGCTGCGCGTGGCCCGCGAGAACAGGATCGCCAGGAATCCGAGCACCACCACGACGGTGATGCCCATGCCCGTGATCGGCGAGCCGAACCAGAGGCCTCCCCACCAGCCCCCGCCGGCGAACCAGGAGGTGAAGGGGATGAGCTCGCCCTCGCCGATGAAGACGCTGCGCCAGGCGAGCTCGGTGTCGGTGTACGCGGTGAAGGAGCCGGTCACGGCCCAGGCGATGAGCAGCCAGGCGAACCCCACCGCGAGGGACCAGACCGTGAGGGAGACCGTGAAGGCGAACTCCCGGCGGGCGAACGGCTCGGTGCCGCGCACGTGCCGCCAGACGCGGTAGAGGAAGTAGAGGCCCGTCATCGCCGCGATCGCGAGACCGCTCGGGCGCAGGAGCCCCACGACCAGCACGACGGGGAACGTCCAGATCCACTTGCGGCGCACCAGCAGGAGGAGCAGCACGGCCGTCAGGAGGATGCCGCCGGACTCCGCGTAGCCGATCTGCAGGATCGGGGACGTCGGAGCGACGCAGAAGAAGACGATCCCCATCAGCGCCTGGCCCTCGCTGAGCGAGACGCGGAACAGCCGGTAGATCACCAGGCACGCCGCTGCACTGCAGACCAGGGCGACGAGCACCGCCGCGTTCGCCCAGTCGAGCCCGGTGATGTTCATCAGGCCGCGGACGGTGAACGGGTAGACGGGCATGAACGCCCAGGGGTTCTGCTCCACGGCTCCGGACGGCGAGAGCGGCAGGACCGACGGGTACCCCGTCATCCCGATCCGCTCGTACCAGCCGCCGTCCCACGTCGTCGCGAACCGGACGTAGGTGTCGCGGAGTCCCGTCCACTCGACGCCCTGACGCACGGCGCCGACACGGAGCATGATCACGGTCGTGACGACCCGGGACACGGCGAAGACCAGGAGCACCTGGATCCACCACGGGATCCTCCGGAGCAGACCCCAGCGGGAGCGGGACGGAGAGGCGTCCTCCGTCTCCGGCGCGGTCGCGGTGGCGGTGGCGCTCACGCGAGCGGCCCGCGGTCCGTCGAGGAGGCGGAGGGGGTCGTCAGCGGGGAGCGGGCGGGTGTCGCCGCGGCTCGCCGGCGGGTCGGCCGGAGGAGGGGCGACGCGTGTCGCGGCTCACCGGCTGGCGTGAGGGGAGACATTCCGACGAGCATACCCGTGCGGGAGTCGGGAGTCCCCGGAGGAGCACCGCGCCGGGCGGGCGCTCGGCACGATCACGGCGGGGTCCAGTCCGATCCGGCGACGGCCCAGCAGATCGAGATCCAGACGATCTGGCCGCCGATCCCGAGCAGGACCAGCGCGACGCGGAAGACCGGCGAGCGCGGCACCGCCAGCGCTCCGACGAGCGGGAACATCGGGCCCAGCAGCCGGAAGGTGCTCGACTGCGGGAAGAAGAACGCCAGCAGGTAGACGCCGTACCCGGCGACCCAGGCCCGGCTGAAGAGATCCAGCCTCCGTGTCCACGGTGCGGCGAGGATCCCGACGAACGCCGCCAGCAGGAGCACCACCAGGACGATGCCGACGGCCGGAGCCCCGAACCACCACGAGCCCCACCAGGCGCCGCCCTGGAACCACGGGGTCAGCGGGAGCAGCTCCTGGTAGCCGATATAGACCGCACGCCACGCCAGCTCGGTGTCGGTGTACGCGGTCATCGACCCGGTGACGGCCCACGCCACGGCGGGCCAGAGGAAGCCGACCACGAGCCCCCACGCCGTCAGGCCCACGGCCGGCAGCCACTCCGACCGCGGGAACGGCTCCGTGCGGCGCCGGACGAACCGGTAGACGACGTACAGGCCGAGCGCGGCGGCGAAGGCGAGCCCGCTCGGCCGGGTCAGGCCCAGCAGCAGCACGACGGGCACGACCGCGAGCCAGCGCCGCCGCACCAGGAGGAGGAGCGTGACCGCGGTCAGGAGCATCGCCATCGACTCCGCGTAGGCGAGCTGCATCAGCGGCGAGGTCGGCGCCACGCAGAACAGCAGCACCGCCGTCAGCGACTGCGACTCGCCGAGGGAGTGCCGGAAGAGGCGGTACAGGACGAGGCAGGCTCCGGCTCCGCACAGGACGGAGACGGTCACGGCGGCCGGAGCCCAGGTGAGGCCGGTGAGCGCCATCAGCGCCTTCACGACGCCCGGGTAGAGCGGCATGAAGGCCCAGGCGTTCTCCCCCACGTGGCCGTCCTGCGTGATCGGCAGGAAGCCGGGGTACCCGGTGGCCGCGATGATCTCGTACCAGCGGCCGTCCCACATCGACGCGAAGGCCGAGTAGGACGGGGAGGGTCCGGTCCACGGGTTCGCGAGCTGGTGCGCGGCGAACTGCAGCAGGATCACCGTCGTGACCACGCGGGTCGCGATGTACACCAGGAGGACCCGCGCCCACCACGGGACCAGGCGCAGGCGGAGGCGGACGGGGACGGCCGTGGCGCTCGCGCTCACGAGGACGCGGTCAGCCAGCGGCGGAGGCCCTCGGCGCACTCGGTGATCTCGCGCACCGCCACGCGCTCGTCGTCGGCGTGGGCCCGGAGCGGGTCGCCCGGTCCGTAGTTGACAGCCGGGATGCCCATTGCGGAGAACCGCGCGACGTCGGTCCAGCCGTACTTGGGCTTCGCCTCGGCTCCGACGGCCGCGAGGAAGGCCTGGGCCAGAGGTGCGTCCAGCCCCGGGCGGGCGCCCTCGGCCAGATCGTCCACCGTCACCTCGAACCCCTCGAAGAGCTCCTCGAGGTGGGCGAGCGCCTCCTCCCCGGACCGGTCGGGGGCGAAGCGGTAGTTGACCTGCACCGTGCAGAGGTCCGGGATCACGTTGCCCGCGACCCCGCCGGTGACGCGCACGGCGTTGACGCCCTCGCGGTACACGAGGCCCTCGACCTCGACCTCGCGCGGTACGTAGGCGGCGAGGCGGTCGAGGATCGGCGCCGCCGCGTGGATCGCGTTCTCGCCGACCCAGCTGCGGGCGGAGTGGGCGCGGACTCCTCGGGTGACCACGTCGACCCGGAGCGTCCCGTTGCAGCCGCCCTCCACTGCTCCGCTCGTCGGCTCGCCGAGCACCGCGAAGTCGGCGGAGAAGAGGTCGGGGCGGTGCCGGGAGAGGCGGCCGAGGCCGTTGAGGTCCGCTGCGACCTCCTCGTTGTCGTACCACATCCAGGTGATGTCGACGGCCGGATCGGAGAGCTCGGCGGCGAGGACGAGCTGCACCGCCACTCCGGCCTTCATGTCGACGGTCCCGCGGCCGACCAGGTGCTCGACGCCGTCGATCGTCTCGGCGACGACGGGCAGGTTGCCGTTGACCGGCACCGTGTCGAGGTGCCCGGCGATCACGACGCGCTGGGCGAGGCCGAGGTTCGTCCGCGCCACGACGGTGTGGCCGTCGCGGATGACCTCGAGGTGGTCGTACTGCTCGAGCGCCCACTGCACCGCGTCCGCGATCTCGAGCTCGTCGCCCGAGACGGACGGGATGTCGCAGAGGATCCGCGTCAGGGCGACCGGATCGGTGCGCAGATCGAGCGGAGGGGCGGTGGTCGGATCGGCCATGCGCCCCAGGGTAGCGGCCGGACGCTCCGCGCTACCCTGATCGGCATGACCTTCGAGCACTCCGCAGACTCCTCCGCGCCCGCCTCCGCCTGGGGATACGGGCTCGCCACCGTGGCCGCCGACGGCACCGTCCTCGACACCTGGTTCCCGGAGCCGCGCCTCGGCACCATCCCGGCCGGCCGCGACCCCTGGATCGTGCCGGCGGAGTTCGAGGAGCAGGCCGGCGAGGATCCGCGCCGCGAGGTCCGCATCGACGTGGTCACGCTGCAGATCGACGTGCAGGCGCCGCCCGCCTCCACGTCCGACGCCTACCTGCGGCTGCACCTGCTCTCGCACCTCCTGGTCCGCCCGAACGAGGTGAACCTCGACGGCGTCTTCGCCCACCTGCCGAATGTGGTGTGGACGAACGCCGGTCCGGTCTCGCCGGAGTCGTTCACCCGCCTGCGCCCCTCGCTCCGGCGCCACGGCATCCAGGCCACCGGCATCGACAAGTTCCCGCGGCTGACCGACTACGTCACCCCCGCGAAGGTGCGCATCGCAGACACCTCGCGCGTCCGCCTCGGCGCGCACCTGGCACCCGGCACGACGGTGATGCACGAGGGCTTCGTCAACTTCAACGCCGGGACCCTCGGCAGCTCGATGGTCGAGGGGCGCATCTCGCAGGGCGTCGTGGTCGGCGACGGCTCGGACATCGGCGGCGGCGCCTCCATCATGGGCACCCTCTCGGGCGGAGGAGTGCAGCGCGTCTCGATCGGCGCGCGGGCGCTGCTGGGTGCGAACTCGGGCATCGGCATCTCCCTCGGCGACGACACCGTCGTCGAGGCCGGCCTCTACGTGACCGCCGGCACCAAGGTCGTCGTGGTCGGCGGAGCGCCGCGCGCCGACGGCGCCCCGCAGACCGTGAAGGCCGTGCAGCTCTCGGGCGTGCCGAACCTGCTCTTCCGCCGCAACTCCCTCACCGGGGCCGTCGAAGTCCTCCCCCGCACCGGCGCCGGCATCGAGCTGAACGCCGCTCTGCACGCCTGAGGGCGAGCGTCCGGCGCCGCCGGGCCCCGCAGGCGGCACCCCGGGACGACCCGTGCTGATCGAGTCCGCGGCGACCACGCCGCTCTGCGTCCCGCCTCGAAGAAGCGGTTCGAGCCTCGGACGGCTGACGAGAGGCGGGTGCGCCGCACGGCGAGAGCCCGCCCCCGGCGGGGACGGGCTCTCGGGGACCGGTCAGCGGTCGGTCGGCCAGTGGCGCTCGGGCGAGCCCATGTAGAGCTGCTGCGGGCGGCCGATCTTGGTCTGCTTGTCGGTGTTCATCTCGCGCCAGTGGGCGATCCAGCCGGGCAGGCGGCCGATCGCGAAGAGCACGGTGAACATCCGGGTCGGGAAGCCCATCGCCTTGTAGATGACGCCCGTGTAGAAGTCGACGTTCGGGTAGAGGCGCCGCTCCTTGAAGTAGTCGTCCTCGAGAGCGAGGGCCTCGAGCTCCATCGCGATGTCGAGCAGCGGGTCCTTCACGCCGAGGGCCTGCAGGACCTCGGAGGCGCTCTCCTTGACCAGCTTCGCGCGCGGGTCGTAGTTCTTGTACACCCGGTGGCCGAAGCCCATCAGGCGCACGCCCTCCTCCTTGTTCTTCACCCGCTCGACGAACGTCGACACGCTCTCGCCCGACTCGCGGATCCGGCCGAGCATGGTGAGCACCGCCTCGTTCGCTCCGCCGTGCAGAGGGCCGAACAGGGCGTTGATGCCGGCCGAGACGGAGGCGTAGAGGTTCGCCTCGGTGGAGCCGACGAGGCGGACGGTCGACGTCGACGCGTTCTGCTCGTGGTCCTCGTGGAGGATCAGGAGGCGGTCGAGCGCCTTCGAGAGCACCGGGTCGACCTGGTACTGCTCGGCCATCGTTCCGAAGTTGAGGCGGAGGAAGTTGTCGACGAAGCTCAGCGAGTTGTCCGGGTAGAGGAACGCCTGGCCGATCGCCTTCTTGTGGGCGTACGCCGCCATCACGGGCAGCTTCGCCAGGAGGCGGATCGTGGTGAGCTCCACCGCCTCCGGATCCTTCGGGTTGGAGCTGTCCTCGTAGTACGTCGACAGGGCCGAGACCCCGGCCGAGAGCACCGACATGGGGTGCGCGCTGTGCGGGAGCGCGTCGAAGAAGCGCTTGAGGTCCTCGTGGAGGAGCGTGTGGCGGCGGATGCGCTCGTCGAAGCCCGCGAGCTCGTCGGCCGTCGGCAGCTCGCCGTAGATGAGGAGCCAGGCCACCTCGAGGTAGGTCGCGTTGGTGGCCACCTCCTCGATCGGGTAGCCGCGGTAGCGGAGGATCCCCTGGTCGCCGTCGATGTAGGTGATCTGCGACTTGGTCGCCGCCGTGTTCACGAAGCCGTAGTCGAGCGACATGAAGCCGGTCTGCTTCGACAGGGTCGAGAAGTCGATGCTCGAGGAGCCGTCGACGCTGCGCAGGACCGGGAAGTCCGCGGTGCGGTCGCCGAAGGTGAGCGTGACCTTCTCGGGGAGCTCCTGCTCCGCCGGCGCGGGAGGCGGCGTCGTGGCGCTCCCGGTCGCGGGCTCCGTGGAGCCCACCGTCGCGGTTCCGTCGCTCTGCGTGCCGGATTCGGTCACAACGCCTCCCAGGTCGTCGCGGTCGCACCCCGGGAGCGCTCGCGCGGAGCGGGCGGCGCCGGGTCTGGATCGTGGTGCAGCCGGGGCCTCGCGAGGCGCCGTCGACCGAACCACATACAGCCTATGGGCAAAGCGGGGGCACTGTGACATCGCCCAGCGCTGGGGCCGGGTCCTTGTCGGAACCCGCCAGGATCGGCCGGGTCGAGCGCCTCAGAGGCCGCCGGACAGGCGCTCGACGGCCGCGTCGATCCGCTCGTCGGAGGCCGTCAGCGAGAGGCGCACGTGCTCGGGGAAGCCCTCCCCGTAGAAGACGCCGGGGCCCGCGAGGACGCCGAGGCGGGCGAGCCGGTCGATGGACTCCCAGGCCGCGCGGCCCTCGGTCGCCCACAGGTAGAGGCCGGCCTCGCTGCGGTCGATCCGGAAGCCCGCGGACTCGAGGGCGGGCCGGAGGCGGTCGCGGCGGGAACGGTAGCGCTCCTTCTGCGCGGCGACGTGCTCGTCGTCGGCGAGGGCGACGATCATCTCCACCCGCAGCAGACCGGGGACAATCACGGCCGCGTGCTTGCGGACGGGCACCAGGCGCGCAATCAGGGCCGCGTCCCCGGCGACGAAGGCGGCGCGGTAGCCGGCGAGGTTCGACTGCTTGCTCAGCGAGTAGACGCCGAGGACCCCGGTGCGGTCCTCCCCCACCACGCGCGGGTCGAGGACGCTCGGGATCGGCTCGTCGGCCCAGCGGCAGTCCCAGCCGAGCTCGGCGTAGCACTCGTCCCCCGCGATCACGGCCCCCAGCTCACGGGCACGCGCGACGGCGCGCTGCAGGGCGGGCACGTCGAGCACGGCGCCATCGGGGTTGCCGGGAGAGTTGAGCCAGACCAGGCGGGTCGTCGCGGGCCATTCGGCCGGGTCGTCGGAGGCGAGCGCCTCGGCGCCGGCGATCGCCGCGCCCATCGCGTACGTCGGGTAGGCGGCGCGCGGATGCACGACCACGTCCCCCTCCCCGAGTCCGAGGAGGAAGGGCAGCCAGGCGACGAGCTCCTTGGAGCCGATCGTCGGCAGGACCTCGTCGATCCCGAGGCCCTCGACTCCGCGCCGCCGCGCGTACCAGGCGGCGATCGCCTCGCGCAGAGCGGGGGTGCCCACGGTCGTGGGGTACGCGTGCGAGTCCGTCGCGCGGGCGAGCGCGTCGCGGATCGGGGCGGGCGTCGGGTCCACCGGCGAGCCGATCGACAGGTCGACGATCCCGCCGGGGTGCTCCGCCGCCGTGCGGGCGAAGGGCGCCATCAGGTCCCAGGGGTAGTCGGGCAGCGCGCCGAGGGCCACGGGAGCGGCCTCAGTGGCTCTGCGGAGGCAGCGCCGCGATGACCGGGTGGTCCTTCGCGATCACGCCGACCTTGGCGGCTCCACCCGGGGAGCCGATCTCGTCGAAGAACTCGACGTTGGCCTTGTAGTAGTCGGACCACTCCTCAGGGAGGTCGTCCTCGTAGTAGATCGCCTCGACGGGGCAGACCGGCTCGCAGGCACCGCAGTCCACGCACTCGTCCGGGTGGATGTAGAGCGAGCGCTCGCCTTCGTAGATGCAGTCGACCGGGCACTCGTCGATGCAGGCGCGGTCTTTGACATCGACGCACGGAAGTGCGATCACGTAGGTCACGGTGCTCCAGGTCCCTTCGAACAGTGTCTCTATCGTACGGGGGCCGACGGGGCGTCGGCGTCCGCGGGCCGCGGGGCGGCGGCGGGAGCGGCCGCCCGCAGCCGCGGCCAGGCGATCACGACGAGGGCGATGAGGGCGGGGAGGAAGGTCCAGGCCACGCCGAGGCCGTTCGCCGGGACGAGGACGGATCCGCCGGTGCTGCGCAGGGCGAGCAGCCCGATCATCCCGAGCAGGCCCATCGCGGTGCAGAACGCGACGAACCGGTCGATGAGCACGAGGCGCAGCCCGAGCAGGAGCAGCAGCACGCCGGCGAGGGAGGCGGCGAGGCCGACCGGGAGGACGACACCGCCGACCGACACGGTGCTCTGATGGGCGACGGTCGTGATCGCTCCGACCACCGCGCCGACCAGGACTCCGGCGACGCCCGACAGCACGCGCGATCCCAGCGTCGGACGCTCCTCCGGCAGCGGCGCCGGACGCCCCGCCTGCGCGACCGGGCGGAAGCGCTCGATGCGGCCGATGGGGAACGGCGGACCGCTCGAGAGCCGGGCCTCGTCGCCCTCGACCACCAGCTGCGTCGCGTGCGCCTCGAGGGCCGCGCGCTTGCGGGCGTGGTCCTCGGCGGACAGCTCGATCACGACGTCCCCGGGGAGGGGCGGGGCCGCGTCGGGGAGGACGGCGAGGAAGCGCAGGCCCAGGCGCTCGGCGGCGCGCTCGGCGACCCGGGCGGTACGGACGTGGTCCGGGTGGCCGTAGCCGCCGCCCGCGTCGTAGGACAGCACGACGCCCGCGTCGACCTGCCGGAGGACGGCGACGAGATCCGCCACCTCCTCGTCCTCGGGCGCGGCGGTGAAGGACGCGGGATGCACCGGCTCGAGCGGCACCGGGACGCGGCCTGTGCCCCACTGCATGCCGGAGTCCCGGTAGACGCGCGGAGCGAGGCCGGGTGCGCGGGCGCCCGCCTCGCCGAGGAAGCGGTGGTCGGCGACGCCGAGGGCCGTCAGGGCGACGACGAGCTCGGTCGTCCGGTGCGCGGCCAGCTCGGCCGAGCCCTCGAGCGGAGCGAGGTCCTCGGGGATGACCTCGCCGCACTCGCCCCGCGTGGCGGTGACGACGGTCACGGAGGCGCCCTGTGCCACCAGCCGCGCCAGGGTTCCGCCCATGGTGATCGTCTCGTCGTCGGGGTGGGCGTGCACCGCCACCACCCGCTCCGCTGCTGCGTCCCGGCCCGCGTCCACTCTCCGCCTCTCGTCCTGCGCGGCCTCCGCTGCGGGCGCTTCTGGACAGCGACCGGGCAGCGGACTACAGTCGACCCGGGTTAGGCAAGGCTTACCGAACAACGGAGGCCCGCCGACCGGATCGACTCGGGGCGGGAGTCGCCCCCTCCTCGTCCACCATCGACCAAGAGAACACGCGTGCTCGCAAACTACCTCATCGGCCTCCGCGAAGGCCTCGAAGCCGGCCTCGTCGTCGGCATCCTCGTGGCCTACCTGACCAAGCTCGGCCGGCGCGACGTGCTGCCGCGGCTCTGGACCGGTATCGCCGCCGCGATCGCGATCTCACTCGTCACCGGTGCGATCCTCACCTGGGGCCCCTCGACCCTGTCGTTCCAGGCTCAGGAGCTCATCGGCGGCGGCCTCTCGATCCTCGCGGTCGGCCTGGTCACCTGGATGATCTTCTGGATGGGCGCGAACGCCCGCAGCATGAAGGGCGACCTCGAGTCCCGGCTCGACGGCGCCGTCGCGGGTTCGGCCCTCGGCATCGTGGTCCTCGGCTTCATCAGCGTCGGCCGCGAGGGCATCGAGACGGCGCTCTTCGTCTGGGCGAGCGTGTCCTCGAGCACTGCGGGGTCGGGATCCAGCGCGTGGGTCGGCACGGTCGGCGCGATGCTGGGCATCCTCAGCTCGGTCGTCATCGCGTACCTGATCTTCCGGGGCTTCGTCCGGATCGACCTCGGGCGCTTCTTCACCTGGACGGGCGGCTTCCTCATCCTTGTCGCGGCCGGCGTCCTCTCCTACGGCGTCGGCGACCTGCAGGAGGCGTCGCTCCTGCCCGGCTGGGGCACCCCGCTGTTCTCGCTCGGCCCGATCCTCCCGCCGCCCGTGACCGCCGTGGTCGGCGGCCTCTTCAACTACACGCCCGAGCCGACCGCTCTGCAGTTCGCCGCCTGGCTGCTCTACCTCGTCGTCGTCGGCGCCCTGTTCGTCCGCCAGGTCCGCCTGCGCGGTCCGCGACGGGGCAGCGCGGCCCCGGTCGCCGCTCCCGCTCCCACCTCCGTCTGACCCGCTCCGGCACCGCCGGCGCACTCGCCCCGATCCAGGAGAAGCATGTCCTCGCGCGCTCGTCCCACCCTCCCCCGCGTCACCCTCGGCCTCGCCGGCGCCGGCGCCCTGGCGCTGATCCTCACGGGCTGCGTGCCGAACACCCCCGCGTCCTCCTCCTCCGCCGCGCTCGACGTCGCGATCAGGGACGACGCCTGCGAGGTGTCGACGGCGACCGCCGAGGCGG
Organism: Rathayibacter sp. AY1H3; assembly: GCF_002932015.1. NCBI lineage: Bacteria > Bacillati > Actinomycetota > Actinomycetes > Micrococcales > Microbacteriaceae > Rathayibacter > Rathayibacter sp. AY1H3. The sequence continues at coordinate 265,936 of NZ_PSUU01000001.1, read as the reverse complement.
GAGCGGTGACGTTCTCACTGACCAACGGCGGCTCGGACGTCAACGAGTTCGAGATCCTGGCCGAGGACAAGCTGCGGATCGTGGGCGAGAAGGAGAACGTGACCCCGGGCCAGAGCGTCTCCTACGTCGCTCAGCTCGAGCCTGGCACCTACTACACCGCCTGCAAGTTCCAGCAGGTCGGCGCCCCGGTCGGGCTGAGCGAGTTCACCGTGACCGGTGAGGCCACCGCGCAGTCGGCGGACGAGAAGGCGGCGACGGAGGCGGCGGTCACCAACTACGTGGCGTACGTGAAGTCGCAGGTGGGCGAGCTGCTCCCCGCGGTCGCCGAGTTCGCGCAGGCCTACGAGGCAGGCGACGACGAGAAGGCGCGCGGCCTCTTCGCGTCGACCCGCGTCTTCTACGAGCGGATCGAGCCGACCGCGGAGGCGTTCGGCGACCTCGACCCGCGCATCGACTACCGCGAGGTCGACGCCGTCGCCGAGGGCCTGGACTGGACCGGCTTCCACCGCATCGAGAAGGACCTGTGGGCCCCCGCGGAGGGTGCGCTCAACTCCGACGGCACGAGCGCGCTCCTCGACTGGGCGCCCTCCACCCCCGAGCAGCGCGCGCAGTTCGGCCAGGGCCTCGTCGACGACGTGCAGAGCCTGGCCGACCTCGTGAACGCGCCCGGCTTCACCGTCTCGGTGGGCGACATCTCCAACGGCGCCATCGGCCTGCTCGACGAGGTCGCGGCCGGCAAGATCACGGGCGAGGAGGACTGGTGGTCGAGCACTGACCTCACCGACTTCGCCGCGAACGTCCAGGGCGCGGAGGTGGCGTTCGGCAACGTCGAGCCGATCGCGACCGCCAGCGGCGACGAGGGCGCCGACCTCACCGGACGGATCACGCAGCGGTTCTCCGAGCTCGACGCCCTGCTCGCGCAGTACGGCTCGATCGACTCCGGCTTCGCTGCGTACTCCACCGTCACCGCGGAGCAGAAGAAGGAGCTCTCGGACGCGGTCAACGCTCTCTCCGAGCCGCTCTCGCAGCTGACCCACACGGTGCTGGGCGTCGAGGAGCCGGCCGCCTAGTGGGCGCCGAGCATCACGAGGGAGCCCGGCCGACGGCTTCCCAACGGCCCTCCGACGAGCCCCGCCGCCTCTCGCGGCGCGGGCTTCTCGGCCTCGTCTCGGCGGGGACGGCCGGGCTGGCCGCCGGAGTGGGCGGCACGGTGGCCGTCACATCGTCTGCGAGCGCGACGGCCTCCTCCGCCACGCGCACCGTGCCGTTCTTCGGCGCGAACCAGGCGGGCATCACCACCGCCGCGCAGGACCGTCTGCACTTCGCCGCGTTCGACCTCGCCGCGGGCACCACGCGCGAGGACCTCGTCGAGCTCCTGAAGGACTGGACGCTCGCCGCCTCGCGGATGACCCAGGGCCTCGAGGTCGGCGAGACCGGCGCGGTGGACGGGCCGGACACGGCTCCCCCGGAGGACACCGGGGAGGCGCTCGGGCTCGACGCCGCGTCCCTCACCGTCACGGTCGGCTTCGGACCGACCCTCTTCACGGACGAGTCCGGCGCCGACCGCTTCGGCCTCGCCGACCGCCGGCCTCCGCAGCTGCAGGCCCTGCCCCGCTTCCGCGGCGACGCGCTCGTCCCGTCGGCCGGCGGCGGCGACCTCTGCATCCAGGCCTGCGCCGACGATCCGCAGGTCGCCGTGCACGCCATCCGCAACCTGAGCCGGATCGCGTTCGGCCGGGCCTCGCTCCGCTGGTCGCAGCTCGGCTTCGGCCGCACCTCCTCGACGTCCACCGCCCAGGCGACTCCGCGCAACCTCTTCGGCTTCAAGGACGGCACGGCGAACGTGAAGTCCGAGGAGGCCGACGCCGTAGAAGAGCACGTCTGGGTCCCCTCCTCCGACGGCCCCGCGTGGATGGTCGGCGGCAGCTACCTGGTCGCGCGGAAGATCCGGATGATCATCGAGACGTGGGACCGCAGCCAGCTGGGCGAGCAGGAGCGGGTCATCGGCCGCAGCAAGGGGTCCGGAGCCCCGCTCTCGGGCGGCACGGAGTCCACCGAGCCGGACTTCGCAGCGGCCGGCGCCACGGGTGCCCCGCTGATCGATCAGGAGTCGCACGTGCGCCTCGCGCACCCGAGCGTGAACAACGGAGTGCGGCTCCTGCGCCGCGGCTACAACTTCGTCGACGGCAACGACGAGCTCGGACGCCTGAACGCGGGGCTGTTCTTCCTCTCGTTCCAGCGCTCCCCGGAGCAGTTCGTCACCGTGCAGCGGAACCTCGCGACCGACGCGCTGAACGAGTACGTGAAGCACGTCGGCTCGGCTGTGTTCGCGGTGCCGCCCGGTGCCCGCGACGAGACCGATTTCCTCGGCTCCGGCCTCTTCGCCTGATCCCTGAGAGGACCCGCACTCCGTCCCAGGATCCGGCGGGCGCACTCCACGGCGCGCCGAAGCCTGCGCCCGTAGCGTCGTCGGCGATGTCCGGGAACAGTGCGAGAAGCGGCCTGACCAAGCGCGAGCGCCAGGAGCTCGCCCGAGCGCAGGCGCGGGAGCGCCGCGAAGCCGAGAGGCGCCGGCGGCGCCGGAACCGGCTGCTCGGGCAGGGCGGAGCGGTCGTCGGGCTCCTCGCGGTCGTGGCCCTGGTCTGCTGGAACGTCTGGTCGCAGCAGGAGGTCGCGAGCGCCGGCCCGGCGAACATGCTCAGCGACGGCATCGTCCTCGCGGGCGACGGCTCGGCCGTGACGGCGACGACGACCGCGGCACTCGCTCCGGGAGCCTCCCCCGTCCCGACCGACGAGAGCGCCACACGGGCGGGCGGAGTCGTCGCCGTCGACCTCTACGTCGACTACCTCTGCCCGTACTGCGGGCAGTTCGAGAAGGCGAACGCCGAGCAGCTGCAGTCGTGGCTGACGAAGGAGGCGATCACGCTCGAGATCCACCCGGTGGCGATCCTCGACTCCTCCTCGGCCGGCTCCGAGTACTCCAGCCGGGCCGCGAACGCCGCGGCGTGCGTCGCCGACGAGGATCCGGACCGCTTCCTCGCCGTGAACGCGGCGCTCTTCGCGCAGCAGCCGGCGGAGGGGACGACGGGCCTCGACGACGACGCTCTGCGGGCGCTGGTGACCGGAGCGGGCGTCACCGACGACGACGTCCTCGCCTGCATGACCGCGGGCGAGTTCCGGCCCTGGGTGAAGGCCGCGACCGAGCGGGCCACCTCGCTCCCCCTCGCTAACTCCTCGCTGCCGAAGCTCGGGTCGACGCCCACCGTGCTGGTGAACGGCGAGCAGTACACGGGGAAGCCGGACGACGCGGCGGCGTTCGTCTCCTTCGTCACCTCGACGCTCGAGGCGGAGTCCTCGACCCCCTCTCCCTCTCCGAGTCCGGAGGGCTGATCCGGACCGCGAGGGACGGGATCGGCGCTGCACGCTGCAGCACCGGGCGGAGACGACGAGACCGGCCGGAGCATCGCTCCGGCCGGTCTCGTCGTGGGCGGGCGCCGAGGCGCCCGGGGCTCAGCCCTGCTTCTTGAGGCGGCTCGTCATGCGCGCGCGGGCGTTCGCATCGAGCTCCACCTTGCGGATGCGGACGACCTCGGGGGTGACCTCGACGCACTCGTCCTCGCGGGCGAACTCGAGGCACTCCTCGAGCGTCAGCTGACGCGACGGCGTCATCGACTCGAAGGTGTCGGAGGTGGACTGACGCATGTTGGTCAGCTTCTTCTCCTTGGTGATGTTCACGTCCATGTCGTCGTTGCGCGAGTTCTCGCCGATCACCATGCCCTCGTAGACCTCCTCGGTGGGGTTCACGAAGAAGGTCATCCGCTCCTGGAGCGCGATGATGGCGAACGGGGTCACGACGCCGTTGCGGTCCGCGACGATCGACCCGTTGTTGCGGGTGACGATCGCGCCGGCCCACGGCTCGTAGCCGTGCAGGATCGCGTTCGCGATGCCGGTGCCGCGCGTGGTGGTGAGGAACTCGGTGCGGAAGCCGATCAGGCCGCGCGACGGAACGATGAACTCCATGCGGACCCAGCCGGTGCCGTGGTTCGACATGCCGTCCATGCGGCCCTTGCGGGCGGCGAGGAGCTGCGTGATCGCACCGAGGTACTCCTCCGGGGCGTCGATCGTGAGGTGCTCGAAGGGCTCGTGCGTCTTGCCGTCGACCTGGCGGGTGACCACCTGGGGCTTGCCGACGGTCAGCTCGTAGCCCTCGCGGCGCATCTGCTCGACGAGGATGGCCAGCGCGAGCTCGCCGCGGCCCTGGACCTCCCACGAGTCGGGGCGTCCGATGTCGACGATCTTGAGCGACACGTTTCCGATGAGCTCGCGGTCGAGGCGGTCCTTGACCATGCGCGCCGTGAGCTTGTGGCCCTTCACCTTGCCGACGAGCGGCGAGGTGTTGGTGCCGATCGTCATCGAGATCGCCGGGTCGTCGACCGTGATGGCCGGCAGCGGGCGGATGTCCTCGGGGTCGGCGATGGTCTCGCCGATGGTGATCTCGGGGAAGCCCGCGATCGCGACGATGTCGCCGGGGCCCGCGGACTCGGCCGGGTAGCGGTCGAGCGCCTTGGTGATCAGCAGCTCGGTGATGCGCGCGTTGGTGTGGGTGCCGTCGTGGTGGACCCAGGCGACCGTCTGCCCCTTCTTGATCGTGCCGTTGAAGACGCGGAGGAGGGCGAGGCGGCCGAGGAACGGCGACGCGTCGAGGTTGGTGACGTGGGCCTGGAGGGGCGCGTCGTCGTCGTAGGTCGGCGCGGGGATGTGCTTGAGGATCGCCTCGAACAGCGGCTCCAGGTCCTCGGCGTCCGGCAGCGTGCCGTCCTCGGGCTTGTTCGCCGAGGCGCGGCCGGCCTTGCCGGAGGCGTAGACCACGGGGACGTCGAGGATCGCGTCGAGGTCGAGGTCCGGCACGTCGTCGGCCATGTCGGAGGCGAGGCCGAGGAGCAGGTCCTGGCTCTCGGCGACGACCTCGTCGATGCGCGCGTCGGGGCGGTCGGTCTTGTTGACCAGGAGGATGACGGGGAGCTTCGCCTCGAGCGCCTTGCGCAGCACGAAGCGGGTCTGGGGCAGCGGGCCCTCGGACGCGTCGACGAGGAGGCAGACGCCGTCGACCATCGACAGGCCGCGCTCGACCTCTCCGCCGAAGTCGGCGTGGCCCGGGGTGTCGATGACGTTGATGGTGATGGGACCGTCGCTCGCGTGCTTGCCGCTGTACGAGACAGCGGTGTTCTTCGCGAGGATCGTGATGCCCTTCTCGCGCTCGAGCTCGTTGGAGTCCATCGCGCGCTCGTCCACGTGGGCGTGCGCGTCGAAGGAGTTCGTCTGCTTGAGCATGGCGTCGACCAGCGTGGTCTTGCCATGGTCGACGTGGGCGACGATCGCGACGTTGCGCAGGTCGGAGCGGGTGGCACTTGCCATGGATACGGACTCGTCTCGTGTTCTCGTGCAAAAGGGGGACCATCCATCGTACCGCAGCGAGGCGTCCGCACGGCGAAGGGCCCCGGATCCCCGCTCCGGAGGGCTCCGAGGAGCGCTCCAGGCGGGGCCGGGGCCCTGGTGACGGTCGGTCAGACCGCGAACTCGATGCCGGCGCCGGGGATGGCGTCGAGCAGCTCGCGGGTGTACTCCTGCTGCGGCGAGTCGAACACGGTGTCCGTCGGGGCGTGCTCGACGATCCTGCCCTTCTGCATCACGCAGACGTCGTCGGCGATCACGCGGACCACCGCCAGGTCGTGCGTGATGAACAGGTAGGTCAGCCCGAGCTCGGCCTGCAGGTCGGCGAGGAGGCGGAGGATCTGCGCCTGGACGAGGACGTCCAGAGCCGACACGGCCTCGTCGAGCACCACGATCTCCGGCTTCAGCGCGAGCGCGCGGGCGATCGCCACGCGCTGGCGCTGGCCGCCGGAGAGCTCGTTCGGGTACCGGCTCGCGATCACGCGCGGGAGGGACACCTGGTCGAGCAGCTCGAGGACGCGCTCGCGCTGCGACGTCCGGTCGCCGACCTTGTGCACTCGCAGCGGCTCCGAGATGGTGTTGCCGATGTTGTGCAGCGGGTCGAGCGAGCCGTACGGGTCCTGGAACACCGGCTGCATGGAGCGCCGGAGCGCCAGCATGTCGCGGCCCTTGAGCTTCTCGGTCCGGCGTCCGGCGATCGAGATCGCTCCGGACGTCGCCGTCTCGAGGCCCAGCACCAGGCGGGCGATCGTCGACTTGCCCGATCCGGACTCGCCCACGAGCGCCGTGGTGGTGCCCTTCGGGATCGAGAACGACACGTTGTCGACGGCGGTGAAGTCCTCGGCCTTCAGGCCGCCGCGGCGGATCTTGAAGACCTTCGTGAGGCCGTCGACCTCGATCATCGGGGCGCCCGAGGCGACCGCGCCGGCGTGGTGCGCGGCGCCCGCGCCGACCAGGTCGACCTCGCGCACGGCCTCCGACTCGCCGGAGACCGACTCCACGGCCCGGCCGGCCGTCGACTGGATGCGGCGCGACGCGAGGCTGGGCGCCGCCGCGATCAGGCGCTGCGTGTAGGGGTGCTGCGGGTTCTGCAGCACCTCCACCGAGGCGCCGGACTCGACGATGCGGCCCTTGTACATGACGATGAGCTTCTCGGCGCGCTCGGCGGCGAGGCCCAGGTCGTGCGTGATGAAGAGCAGCGCGGTGCCGTCGGTCTTCGTCAGCGTCTCGAGGTGGTCGAGGATCCGGCGCTGGACCGTGACGTCGAGCGCCGAGGTGGGCTCGTCGGCGATCAGCAGCTGGGGAGCCGCGGCCAGGCCGATGCCGATCAGCACGCGCTGGCGCATGCCGCCCGAGAACTGGTGCGGGAACTGCTTGAGGCGCTTCTCCGCGTCGGCGAGGCCCGCGTTCTGCAGGACCTCGATCGCCTTGGCGCGCACCTCCTTGCGACCGGTCGCGAGGCCGTTGGCCTTGATGGTCTCCTCGACCTGGAAGCCGACCGACCACACGGGGTTCAGGTTCGACATCGGGTCCTGCGGGACGTAGCCGATCCGGCGGCCGCGGATGTCCTCGAGCTCGGTCCTCGTCGCCTTCGCGAGGTCCTTGCCGTCGAACAGCACGGAGCCGGCGGTGACCTGGCCGGTGCCGGGGAGCAGGCCGATGATCGCGGCGGCGGTCGTCGACTTGCCGGAGCCCGACTCCCCCACGATCGCGACGGTCTGGCCGTGCTCGATCGTGAGGCTCACGCCGCGGAGGGCGGGGACCAGTCCGCTGCCGGTCTGGAAGCCGACCTCGAGGTCGGTGACCTCGAGCAGCGGCCCGTGCGGTGCGTTCGGTGTCGTGGCGGTCATCGGAGGGCCCTCGCCTTCGGGTCGAGCGCGTCGCGGAGCGATTCGCCGAGGAGGATGAAGCTCAGCACCGTGACCGTCAGGGCGATCGACGGGTAGATCAGCGTCTGCGGGTTGGTGCGCAGATCGCGCTGGGCCTGGCTGATGTCGTTGCCCCACGACATGACCGAGCCGGGAAGGCCGACGCCGAGGAACGACAGCGTCGCCTCCGCGGTGATGGCCGCGCCGAGCGAGATCGTCGTGACGACGATGACGGGAGCGATCGAGTTCGGCAGCACGTGTCGGAACAGGATCGCCATGCGGGAGAGGCCGGTCGCGGTGGCGGCGCCGACGAAGTCGGCCTGCTTCACGCGGAGGACCTCGGAGCGCAGGACGCGCGCCGTCGTCGGCCAGGCGAACGCGCCGATCGCCAGGGCGATGACGAACACGTTCCGGTAGGCCGAGAAGACGGACATGATGACGACCGCGGCGAGGATGTAGGGGATCGAGAAGAAGATGTCGCCGAGGCGCATGATCACGGTGTCGACCCAGCCGCCGAAGAAGCCGGCCAGAGCGCCGCCGATGACGCCGGAGACCGTCGTGATCACGATCACGATGAGGCCGACGGTCAGCGACGTGGACGTGCCGTGGATGATCCGCGAGAAGACGTCGCACCCCTGCTTGGTGTAGCCGAGCAGGCTGCCGTCGCCGGGGCCCTGGTTGCTGAACGAGAGCGCGCACTGGCGGGGGTCCACCGAGGTGAACAGGCCCGGGAACAGCGCGACGGCGATGATGACGAGGATCAGGACGCCCGAGATCCAGAACATGGGCCGCTTGCGCAGGTCGCGCCACGCGTCGGTCCAGAGGTTGCTGGGCTTCTCGTCGAGGCTGACGGCGTCGACCGACGCGATCGGCGTCTCCTCGAGCGGGGCCACGAAGTGGTCGATGCGGCGGGCCTTCTGCGCGCCGCCGGTGGACTCATTTGGCATAGCGGATCCTCGGGTCGAGTACGGCGTAGAGCAGGTCGACGAGGATGTTCACCACGAGGTAGAACAGCACCATGACCGTGACGAAGGAGACGACGGTCGGCCGCTCACCTCGGATGATCGCCTGATAGAGCGTGTTCCCGACTCCGGGAACGTTGAAGATGCCCTCGGTCACGGTCGCGCCGACGATCAGGAGGCCGAAGTCGGCTCCGAACTGCGTCGTGACCGGGATGAGCGAGTTGCGCAGGACGTGCACGGGGATGACGCGGCGTCGCGAGAGCCCCTTGCTGTACGCGGTGCGGACGAAGTCCGAGCCGGCCGTCTCGATGACCGAGCCGCGCGTGAGGCGGATGGCCGAGGCGACCACGAACAGGGCGAGCACGATCGCGGGCAGCAGCAGCCTCTGGAACGACGCGTCGGCTCCGACGGTCGGAGGGAACCATCCCAGCTGGATCGCGAAGAAGGACTGCGCGATGAAGCAGAGCACGAAGATCGGCACCGACACGAGCAGGAGGCTGACGACCAGCGCGCTCGCGTCGAAGAAGCTGCCCTTGCGCAGACCGCTGATGAGACCGATGGTCAGCGCGACGACGATCTCGATGACGATCGCCATCATGGCGAGCGTCAGGGTGACCGGGAAGGTGCGGGCGAGGATCTCGTTGACGGACTGGCCGGAGAACGAGATGCCGAAGTCGCCGCGGACGACGCCTCCCAGGTAGTACAGGTACTGGACGAAGAAGGGCTCGTTCAGGTGGTACTGCTCCTCGAGGCGGGCGAGGAGTGCGGGGCTCGGCGTCTTGTCGCCGAAGAGCGACAGGAGCGGGTTCCCCGGCATGGAGAAGACCATGAAGTAGATGAGGAACGTGGTGCCGATGAGCACGGGGACGGCTTGCAGGATGCGTCGGACGATGTAGGCGAGCATGTCAGCCCAGCCGGTTCCGGAGTCGCATGGATGGGGACCTCATTCGATTGTGACCGAAACAGGGCGCTCCGCCCGTGCCGTGACCTGGTGGCCGACGGCACGGGCGAAGCGCCCCAGTGGTTCGAGCTTAGTTCTTGGTGATCTCGTAGTAGAGCGGCACCGAGTTCCAGCCGAACTCGACGTTCGACACGCCCTCGCCGTAGCCGCCGGTCACGTTCGCGTACCACAGGGGCAGCGACGGGAGGTCCTTCAGGAGGATCTCCTGGGCCTGCTGGAACGTCGTGTTCGCAGCGTCGGCGTCGGCGTCCGACAGGCCCTGCTGGAGGAGGGTGTCGAACTCGGGGTTCGAGTAGTCGCCGTCGTTGGACGAGGCGCCGGTCACGTAGAGCGGTCCGAGGAAGTTGTAGAGGCTCGGGTAGTCGGCCTGCCATCCGGTGCGGAACGCGGTCTCGATCGAGCGGTCGACGATCTTGGTGCGCGCCTCGGCGAAGGTCGGGTACGCGTCGCCCTCGGCGTCGATGCCCAGCGTGTTCTTGATCGAGTTGGTCACCGCGTCGACCCAGCCCTGGTGGCCGCCGTCGGCGTTGTAGGCGATCTTGAAGGTGCCGTCCCAGGGGCTGATCGCGTCGGCCTGAGCCCACAGCGCCTTGGCCTCGTCGGGGTTGTACTCGAGCACGTCGGCGCCGGAGAGGGCGTCGCTGTAGCCGTCGATCACCGGGGAGGTGAAGTCGGAGGCCGGGGTGCGGGTGCCCTCGAAGATCACGTCGGTGATCTCCTTGCGGTCGAAGGACATCGAGATCGCCTGGCGGCGGAGCTGGCCCTCCTCGCCGTCGAAGTGCGGGAGACGGCCCGGGATGGTGAAGGACTGGAACACGGCCGAGGGCTGGTTCACGGCGCGGTCGCCGAGGTCGCTCTCGAAGGTGCCGAAGGCGGAGTCCGGGATCTGGTCGATCACGTCGACGTTGCCGCCGAGGAGGTCGGCGTAGGAGGCGTCCTGGGTGGCGTAGAAGACGATCTTCAGGCCGCCGTTCTGGGCCTCGCGGGGGCCGGTGTACTCGTCGTTCTTGACGAGCTCGATCTGAACGTCGTGCTGCCACGCGTCGTCGCCGTCGAGCTTGTACGGGCCGTTGCCGATCGGGTTCTCACCGAAGGCGGCCATGTCGTCGAACGCGGCGGCGGGCAGCGGGTAGTACGCCGAGTAGCCGAGGCTGATCGGGAAGTCCGACTGGGGGGACTTGAGCGCGACGGTGAAGGTGGTGTCGTCCACGGCCTTGAGGCCGGTGAGCTCGCTGTCCTCGGTGTCGCTGAAGCCCTCGAAGTTCGAGAAGAACGACGCGCTGAGCTGGTTGTTCGACAGCTTGGCGCCGTAGTTCCAGGCGTCGATGAACGAGCTGGAGGTGACCGGGTCGCCGTTCGTGAAGGTCAGGCCCGACTTGATTTTGATCGTGTAGTTCTGCGCGTCGTCCGACTCGATGGACTCGGCGACGTCGTTCTCGGGGGCGCCCTTGGCGTCGTAGTAGACCAGGCCCGCGAAGATCTCGTCGAGGATCTTGCCGCCGCCCACCTCGTTGGTGTTCGTCGGGATCAGCGGGTTCTGCGGCTCGGAGCCGTTCGTGGAGATGATCGCGGCGGCGTCGCCTCCCGATGCACCTCCGCCCGAGTCGTTCGAGCTGCTGCAGCCGGCCAGGACCAGCGTGCTCGCGGCGACGAGCGCCAGAGCCCCGAATCCGTAACGTCTGATGTTCACTATTCCTCCAGTGATGTGGGGGCGCGCGAGAAGTGGTTTCCCTGACGCGTGGAGTGCCGTGCGCGTGGCGACGGCGGCGGCGCACGAGACTGGTGGCCGTCGCGCGGATGCCTTCAACGAGACTATGTATTCGCCCGCTATCTGCACAAAAGCATGTGGCAACCGTTACACAGCGGTAACCGGGAGGTGGAATCCTTGCGCTGTTCTGCACGAAACGTGCGTACCGGGCGGCCGTCGCGCAACACATCGACTTCAGAGGAGACGCACGGAGTGTCCACCGACCTGTCAGGATCCGCGCCCGGACGGCGCCGGATCCGCATCGAGATCCTGCTGGTCCTCGGGCTCTCGCTGGGCGCCTCCGCGGTCTACTCGGTGGTCTCCATCGCCAACCGGCTCACCCGCTCGACCGCACTGGCCGACCAGACCGCGACGATCAACGGCGCCCTCAGCGACCGCCCGGGCTTCGACCTCGTCTACCAGCTGCTCGCGCTCTTCTTCGACCTGGTGCCGGTGGCCCTCTGCGCGTTCCTGCTCTGGCAGAGCTCGGGCCGTCCGCTCGGGCGCCTGGGGCTCGACCTGCGCCGGCCGTTCGCGGACCTGGGGACCGGGACCGTCTTCGCGGTGGCGATCGGCGCGCCGGGCATCGCGCTGTACGCCGTCGGACGCGCGCTGGGCATCACCGTGGCGGTGGTGGCCTCGCCGCTGGACGCGTACTGGTGGACGGTGCCGGTGCTCGTGCTCTCCGCGATCCGGGCGGGAGTGCAGGAGGAGGTCGTCGTGATCGGGTACCTCTTCGCCCGCCTGGGCGATCTGGGCTGGGGGCGGTGGCGGATCCTGGTGACCAGTGCGCTGCTCCGGGGCAGCTACCACCTGTACCAGGGCATCGGGCCCTTCATCGGGAACGTGGTCATGGGCCTGGTGTTCGGACTGTTCTACCAGCGCTTCGGACGCACCCTGCCCCTGGTGATCGCCCACTCGATCATCGACATCGTCTCGTTCGTCGGCTACCCGCTGGCCGTCGCCCTCTGGCCCGAGCTGTTCGCGCCGCCGGCTCCGCGGCCGTGACGACGGACCGATCGCATCCGAGGAGCCGCAGGACCGCGCCGCGGCTCTCCACTGCCGCGGCGCGACGCCCGCACGGTGGAGCTGCTCGCTCGTCGCGACTCCGTCGAGCCCTGCCGGCACCTCCACCACGCGTTCCACACGGTCGGGCTCCCTCGTGCATCGGAGTCGCCGTGCGCCGTTCCCCCCGGATCGGGAGGACTGCGCCCCACTCCGCGCCTGTGCGGGACCGACGGTGCCCGCAACCGAGGGTCGGAGAGCCGAGGACGGGCTCGGTGCTCCGTTCCTGCTCTCTCACCCTCGGTTGCAAACGAGCGCGTGCGGGCGGATCAGGCGAAGGCCTCGATGGGCGGGCAGGCGCAGACGAGGTTGCGGTCGCCGTAGGCCTGGTCGATCCGTCGGACCGGCGGCCAGTACTTGCCGCGCACCAGCGAGCGGACCGGGTAGACGGCCTGCTCGCGGCTGTAGGGGTGCGTCCACTCCTCGGCCGTCAGGCACTCCGCGGTGTGCGGGGCGCCGCGCAGCGGGTTGTCGTCCACCGGCCACTCCCCCGCGCCGACGCGGTCGGCCTCGGCCCGGATCCCGATCATCGCGTCGATGAAGCGGTCGATCTCGGCGAGGTCCTCGCTCTCCGTCGGCTCGACCATCAGGGTCCCGGCGACGGGGAAGCTCATGGTCGGGGCGTGGAAGCCGTAGTCGACGAGGCGCTTGGCGACGTCGTCCACGGTCACTCCTGTCGCCGCCGTCAGCGGGCGGATGTCGAGGATGCACTCGTGGGCGACGAGCCCGTTGTCCCCCGTGTAGAGCACCGGGTAGTGCTCGCGGAGGCGCGCGGCGACGTAGTTGGCCGAGAGGACGGCCGCCCCGGTCGCGGCCCGCAGGCCCTCCTCGCCCATCATCCGGGCGTACGCCCACGAGATCGGCAGGATGCCGGGGCTGCCGTAGGGAGCTGCCGACACCGGTGCGCCGCCGTGGACGATCCGCTCGCCCTGCGTGCCCACGCCGTGCTCGAGCCGCTGCGCGAGCGGGTGGCCGGGCAGGAACGGCGCGAGGTGCGCCTTCGCGGCGACGGGACCGACGCCGGGACCGCCTCCGCCGTGCGGGATGCAGAACGTCTTGTGCAGGTTGAGGTGCGAGACGTCGCCGCCGAAGTCTCCGAAGCGGGCGAAGCCGAGGAGTGCGTTGAGGTTCGCGCCGTCCACGTAAACCTGTCCGCCGGCCTCGTGGATGAGGCGGCAGATCTCGTCGACCTCGTGCTCGTAGACGCCGTGGGTCGACGGGTAGGTGATCATCAGCGCGGCGAGGGAGCCCGCGTGCTCGGCGATCATCGCCCGGAGGTCGTCCAGGTCGACGTTGCCGAGCTCGTCGCAGGCCACGACGACGACGCGCATGCCGGCGAGGACCGCGCTCGCGGCGTTGGTGCCGTGGGCGCTCGAGGGGATCAGGCAGACCGTGCGGTCCTCGTCGCCGTTCGACCGGTGCCAGCCGCGGATCGCCAGCAGGCCCGCGAGCTCGCCCTGCGAGCCGGCGTTGGGCTGGAGCGACACGGAGTCGTAGCCGGTGAGGTGGGCGAGCCACCCCTCCAGCTGGTCGATCAGCGCCAGGGAGCCCTGCACGTCCGCCTCGGGGGCGAACGGGTGCAGGTCCGCGAACTGGGGCCAGCTGACCGCCTCCATCTCGGTGGCGGCGTTGAGCTTCATGGTGCAGGAGCCGAGCGGGATCATGCCGCGGTCCAGCGCGTAGTCCGAGTCGGCGAGGCGCTTGAGGTAGCGCATCATCGAGGTCTCGCTGTGGTGGCTGCTGAAGACCGGGTGCACGAGGAACGGCGTGCGGCGGTCGAGCTCGGCGGGGATGCTCCGCGCGGAGCCGCTGAGGAAGCCGAACGACGAGTCCAGCTGCCCGACGGCGGTCGCGACGGCGATCACCTCGAGGTCGGTGACCGTCTCGTCGATCGACACCGAGACCGTGTCGGCGTCGACCAGGCGCACGTCGAAGCCGGCCTGGCGGGCGCGGGCGACCGCCGCCTCCGCGCCGCCGGGCACGACGACCGAGACGGTGTCGAAGAAGTCGGCGTGCCGGAGGGAGTGGCCCCGGTCGAGGAGGAGGCGCGCGAGGAGCGCGGCCCGGCCGTGCACGCGCTCGGCGATCGCGGCGAGCCCGTCCGGCCCGTGGTAGACCGCGTACATCGCCGCCATGACCGCCAGGAGGACCTGCGCGGTGCAGATGTTCGAGGTCGCCTTCTCGCGGCGGATGTGCTGCTCGCGGGCCTGGAGGGACAGGCGGTAGGCGGGGTGGCCGTCCGCGTCCTGGCTGACGCCGACGAGGCGGCCGGGCAGCTGGCGCTCGAGTCCCTTGCGGACGGCGAGGTAGCCGGCGTGCGGTCCTCCGAAGCCCAGCGGGACGCCGAAGCGCTGCGTGGTGCCGACCGCGACGTCCGCGCCGAGCTCGCCCGGCGAGCGCACCAGGGTCAGCGCGAGCAGGTCGGCGGCGACGACGGCCAGGCCGCCGTGGGCCTTCACCGCGGCGAGCACCGCCGACGGGTCCCAGAGGTGCCCGGACGCGCCGGGGTACTGCACGAGGGCGCCGAAGCACTCCGGCACCTCCTCCGCGGCGGTGCGCGAGAGCGGGAGCTCGACGATGCGGATGCCGACGGCCTCCGCGCGGCCGCGCAGCAGCGCGAGGGTCTGCGGGAGAGCGTCGGAGTCGACGACGAAGACGTCGGTGCGCGCCTTCGAGGCGCGGCGCGCGAGCAGCATCGCCTCGACGACGGCCGTACCCTCGTCGAGCATCGACGCGCCGGCCGTGTCGAGGCCGGTGAGGTCGGAGACCATCGTCTGGAAGTTGATCAGCGCCTCCAGGCGCCCCTGCGAGATCTCGGGCTGGTACGGCGTGTAGGCCGTGTACCAGCTGGGGTTCTCGAGCACGTTGCGCTTGATCACGGCGGGGGTGTGCGTGCCGTAGTAGCCGAGGCCGATCATCGGCCGACGCACCGCGTTCCTCGCGGCGAGGGCGCGCAGCTCGGCGAGCGCCTCCGTCTCGGTGGCCGGAGCGGGCAGCACCTGCGGGAGGTCGCGGACGTGGATCGACTCGGGGACGGCGGCGGTGACGAGCTCCTCCACGGAGTCGTAGCCGAGAGCCGCGAGCATGGTGCGCTGCGCGTCGGCGTCGGTCCCGATGTGGCGGGACTCGAAGGCGCCGGGGGTCCTGGTGGCCGCCATCTACTCGCCGACCAGCTCGGTGTAGGCGGCGGAGTCGAGGAGGCCGTCGGGCAGGGCGTCGAAGCGGACCCGGATCAGCCACCCCTCGCCGAACGGGTCGGAGTTGACGAGCTCGGGGCTGTCGACGACGGCCGTGTTGGCCTCGAGGACCTCGCCGTCGACGGGGAAGAACAGCTCGCCCACCGACTTGGTCGACTCGATCTCGCCGACGACGCTGCCGCCCTCGACGCGGGCTCCCGCCTCGGGGAGCTCGACGAAGACGACGTCGCCCAGCTTGTCCGCGGCGTATGCGGTGATGCCGACGGTCGCGACCTCTCCGTCGACCCGGATCCACTCGTGGTCGGATGTGTACTTCAGCTCGGTGGGCGCGGACATGGCAGTTCTTGTTTCTCGAGTAGAAGGGGAGCTGGGTGACGGTCATCGGGAGGCGTGTGCCGCGGATGTCGACGGCGAGCGCCGTCCCGGGCTGCGCGGAGGCGGGGGCGACGTAGGCCATCGCGATCGGGACGCCCAGGGTCGGCGAGAGGACGCCGCTGGTGACCACTCCGACCTCGTCGTCGCCGGAGAGGACGGTGTAGTCGGCACGGGCCGCCCGGCGGCCCCCACCGACGACCCCGACGAGCACGGGAGCGTCTCCGGAGGGACCCTCCTCGCTGGCCGCGCGGCCGACGAAGTCGATCGGCTTCCCGAAGGCGACGACGCGGCCGAGGCCGGCCTGTGCGGGGAAGACGTCGCGGGAGAGTTCGTGGCCGTAGAGCGGCATGCCCGCCTCGAGGCGGAGGGTGTCGCGGGCGGCGAGGCCGGCGGGGACGAGGCCCGCTCCGGCGCCGGTCTCGGCGAGAGCCTGCCAGAGCGTGGGAGCGGAGTCGGGCGAGACGTAGATCTCGAAGCCGTCCTCGCCTGTGTACCCGGTGCGCGCGATCAGGATCGGGTGCGCCTCGAAGGTCGCGGGCACGGCGCGGTAGTAGCGCAGCTCCGCGAGCAGGCGGGCGGCGTCGTCCGTGTCGAGCACCGACTCCGCTCCCCGCTCGGTCTCGACGGCGAGGCCCTGGACGTTCTGCAGGATCTCGAGCGAGCGCGGGCCCTGCAGCGCGATGAGGGCGACGTCGTCGCTCTCGTCGAACAGCTCGCACTCGAACATCGCGGTGCGGTCGCGGAGCGTCTCGACGACGATGTGCCGGTTGGCCGCGTTCGCGACGACCATGAAGCGGTCCTCGCCCGTGCGGTAGACGACGAGGTCGTCGATCACGCCGCCCGTGCGCTCCAGGAGAAGGGTGTACTTCGCGCGGCCGGCGGCGACGGCCGAGATGTCGCTCGCCAGCGCGTAGTCGAGGGCGTCGACCGCCTCGGGGCCGACGACGAGGATCTCGGCCATGTGCGAGAGGTCGAAGAGGCCGGCGGCGGTGCGCACGGCGTGGTGCTCGGCGAGATCGCCGGAGTAGCGGACCGGCATCTGCCACCCGGCGAAGTCGGTGAAGGACGCGCCGGCGGCGACGTGCACCTCGTGCAGGGGCGAGTAGCGGGCTTCGGGGCTGGTCGTCGGGGTCTCGGACATGAGTTCTCCATTTCGTCGCAGTGCTGGACTCGCGCCGCGTTCGCGGCAGAGCACAGCAGTGCCGTGGGAACTCCCCCTCTGTCGTGGAGCCTGAGAGATTCGCGCCGCCCCGAGGGGTCGAGCGCTTTCACCATGGGCGGATCCGAGCGGATCGCTTTCCAGAGTGGCCAGTTCGACGCGGTACAAGACCTGAGAGATTGGCGGGGAGGCTTGCTCCTTCGGTGCCGACCGGAGTCGGCTCTCCCGCGTCGCGTATTGCGGCCCGGTATTCGGTTGTGCGGTCAGCCTAGCGGTGAGGGCGGACCCTGCGCGGCGTGTCGCCTCTTCCGCTAGGTGTTCAGGTGTTCGTGACACTAAGGTGATCTCAGCACTTACAGTCGGTGCGACTCTTAGTAGGGGGCACCGGATGCCGGACGTGCAGCTCGCCGTGTCGACGGTGATCTTCGCCCTGCGGCCGCACCCGGAGACCGGAGCGAGCACCGTCTGGATCCCCGTCGTCCGGCGCATCCGCGAGCCGTTCGAGGGACTCTGGGCACTGCCCGGCGGACCGCTGCATCCGGACGAGGACCTCGCCGAGTCGGCCCGCCGCACTCTCCGCGAGACCACGGGCCTGGCTCCGCGCTACCTCGAGCAGCTCTACGCCGTCGGCGGCACCGACCGCTCCCCCGGCGAGGACCGCGTCGTGTCGATCGTCTACTGGGCGCTCGTGCGCTCCGCCGAGGCCGACGAGGCCATCGTGGGAGAGAACGTCGCCTGGCTCTGCACCGATCTGCCGCTCGAGCTCGCCTTCGACCACGGACTGATCGTCGACTACGCCCTCTGGCGCCTGCGCAACAAGATGGAGTACTCCCGCATCGCGCAGGCCTTCCTCGGCGGCGCCTTCACCCTGTCCCAACTGCGGGAGGTCCACGAGGCCGTCCTGCAGAAGCCCCTCGACCCGGCCAACTTCCGCCGGACGATCGAGAGCTCCGGCACCGTGGTGCCCACCGGGGAGCGCCTGACGGGCACCCGCCACCGTCCCCCGCGCCTCTACCGCTACGACGAGTCGGCGGCGCTCGTCGACAACGGCCCGCTGCCCGTCTGAGCGCGCCGCCCGACTCCCCCACCCGCCTCACGAGGAGAACACCGTGACATCCGTCGACAGCACCATCCGGCTCATCGAGGGCGGCTCTGCGCCCGGCGCCACCTGCGCGCCCGAGCTCGCGGAGGCCCCCTGGTCGTTCGACCTCGGCCTGCCCGCCTACGGGCCCGGCGCCTCCCAGGCCGACCCGATCCCGGCCGACGCCCCGGTCCAGGGACGTCTGCCGGAGGAGTACACGACGGCGAGCGCCAACGAGCTGCACCACCGCATCCTCGCGGCGAAGGAGACGCTCGGCGAGCGGGTCGTCGTGCTCGGGCACTTCTACCAGCGGGACGAGGTGGTGCAGTACGCCGACTACGTGGGCGACTCGTTCCAGCTGGCGAAGGCGGCGACGAGCCGGCCCGACGCCGAGGCGATCGTCTTCTGCGGCGTGCACTTCATGGCGGAGACGGCCGACATCCTCTCCGGTCCGGAGCAGGCCGTGATCCTCCCGAACCTGGCGGCCGGCTGCTCGATGGCGGACATGGCCGACATCGACTCCGTCGAGGACGCCTGGGCCGAGCTCACCGAGCTCTACGGCACCGAGCCGGACGCCGACGGCCGCGTGCCGCTCGTCCCGGTCACGTACATGAACTCCTCCGCCGCGCTGAAGGCGTTCTGCGGCCGCAACGGAGGCGTGGTCTGCACCTCCTCGAACGCGGCGACCGTGCTCGAGGACGCGTTCGCGCGCGGGCAGCGGGTGCTGTTCTTCCCCGACCAGCACCTCGGCCGCAACACCGCCAAGGCGATGGGCGTGCCGCTGGAGCGGATGCCGATGTGGAACCCGCGGAAGCCGCAGGGCGGCTCCGACACCGCGACGCTCCTGGACGCGCAGGTGATCCTCTGGCACGGATTCTGCTCGGTGCACAAGCGCTTCACGACGGCCCAGATCGCGAAGGCGCGCGCCGAGCACCCGGGCGTGCGCGTGATCGTGCACCCGGAGTGCCCGATGGCGGTCGTCGACGCGGCCGACGAGTACGGCTCGACCGACTACATCGTGAAGGCGATCCAGGCGGCACCCGCGGGATCGACCTTCGCGATCGGCACCGAGATCAACCTGGTGCAGCGCCTCGCCGTCCAGTACCCGCAGCACACGATCTTCTGCCTCGACGACGTGGTCTGCCCCTGCTCGACCATGTACCGCATCCACCCCGGCTACCTCGCCTGGGTGCTCGAGGGACTGGTCGCGGGGACGGTGCTCAACCGGATCGAGGTCGCGGAGTCGGTGCAGGCCGAGGCGCGCATCGCCCTCGAGCGGATGCTCGCGGCCGTTCCGCCCGCCGGGCCGGCGGCGGTCTGACATGGCGCGGGTCGTCGTCGTCGGCAGCGGCATCGCCGGGCTGGTCGCCGCGCTGCCGGCGCAGCGCCGCGACGAGGTGCTGCTCGTCACCAAGGGCGCGCTGGCGGAGTCGTCGACGCGCGCCGCACAGGGCGGGATCGCCGCGGTCACGGCGCCGGGCGACTCCGTGGCGCTGCACGTGGAGGACACGCTCACCGCCGGTGCGGGCCTCGCCGTGCGCTCGGCGGTCGAGGTGCTCTGCGCCGAGGGGCCGGAGGCGGTCGCGGTGCTGCAGGAGTGGGGCGTCGGCTTCGACCGCGAGGGCGGCGAGCTGGCGCGGGGACTCGAGGGCGCCCACTCGCGTCCGCGGATCCTGCACGCCGGCGGCGACGCGACGGGCGCCGCGATCGAGGCCGCGCTCGTGGCGGCGGTGCGGGGCTCGTCCGTCGAGGTGCGCGAGCACGCCGCCCTGGTCGACCTGGTGCGGGAGGGCGGCTCGGTCACGGGCGCCGACGTCCTGCACGACGGCGTGCTCGAGCGCCTGACGGCCGACGCGGTCGTGCTGGCCACGGGAGGCGCCGGGCAGCTCTACCGGCACACCACCAATCCGTCCGTCGCGACCGGGGACGGGCTGGCCGCCGCACTGCGGGCGGGAGCGGAGACGGCGGACCTGGAGTTCTACCAGTTCCACCCGACCACGCTCGCGCTGCCGGGCGGCTTCCTCGTCTCGGAGGCGGTGCGCGGCGAGGGCGCGGTGCTGCGCGACGCCGCGGGCGAGCGGTTCCTGGTCGGGGTGCACCCCGAGGCCGAGCTGGCGCCGCGCGACGTCGTGGCGCGCGCGATCGCGGAGCGGATGCGGCTGCAGGGCGGACTGCCCGTGCACCTGGACGCCCGGGCGATCGACCCCGAGGTGCTGGCGAAGAGGTTCCCGACGATCTCGGCGGCCTGCCGCGAGAACGGGCTCTCGCTCGCCGACGACCTGCTGCCCGTGACTCCGGCCGCGCACTACTGGATGGGCGGGATCGCGACCGACCTGGACGGGCGCACCAGCCTCCCCGGGCTGCTCGCAGTGGGCGAGGTCGCCCGCACCGGCGTCCACGGCGCGAACCGCCTCGCCTCCAACAGCCTGCTCGAGGGCGTCGTGTTCGCGCGCCGCGCGGCGCTCGCCCTCGACTCCCTCTCCTGGAGCGGCGGCCCGGTCGCCCCTCCCCGCGCCGTCGTCCCGATGACGCTCGACCGCACCGCTCTCCAGGACGCGATGTGGGCGGGAGCCGGCCTCTCCCGGGACGCGGCGGGGCTCACAGCGGCGCGCGACGCGCTCGTCGCCTCCGCCTCGCCCGCTCCGCTCGGACTGAGGACGCTCGAGGACGCGAACCTGCTGACCTGCGCCCTCGCTCTCATCGACGCCGCGCTCGCGCGCACGCACTCCGTCGGCGCCCACCACCGCACCGACTCCCCCGACCCCGCGACGGCGAGCGCCGCCGCCCCCACCAGAGAGGCGGCCCTTCCGTGCTGACCCGCCAGAGCATCGACCGCGTCGTCACCCTCGCCCTCGAGGAGGACGCGCCCTGGGGCGACCTGACCTCCGACACCCTCCTCCCCGCGGACGCCACCGCGAGCGCAGCCCTCGTGGCCCGCGAGCCCGGCGTCTTCAGCGGCGGCGCCGTCCTCGTCGGCACGATGCGGCAGGTCGACTCCCGGATCCGCTGCTCGGTGCTCGTGGAGGACGGCGCGGTCTTCGAGGCCGGGCAGACCCTCGCCCGGATCGAGGGCCCCGCGGGCGGCGTGCTCCGCGGCGAGCGGGTCGCGCTCAACCTCGTGCAGCGGATGAGCGGCATCGCCACCCTGACGGCGCAGTACGTCGCCGCTGTGGAGGGGACGCGCGCCCGCATCGTCGACACCCGCAAGACCACGCCGGGCCTGCGCGCGCTCGAGAGGCACGCCGTCCGCAGCGGCGGCGGCCGCAACCACCGCTTCTCGCTCTCGGACGCGGTGCTGGCGAAGGACAACCACCTCGCGGTGCTCGCCGCGCGCGGGATCGACCTGACCGCGGCCCTGCGGGCGGCGCGCGCCTCGATCCCGCACACGGCGCACCTCGAGGTCGAGGTCGACCGGCTCGACCAGATCGAGCCCGCGCTGGCGGGAGGCGCGGACACGATCATGCTCGACAACTTCACCCCCGAGCTGCTCCGCCAGGGCGTCGCCCTCATCGGCGGGCGGGCCGTGGTCGAGGCGAGCGGCGGCGTCGACCTCACGACCGTGCGCGCGATCGCGGAGGCGGGGGTCGACGTGATCTCCGTCGGCGCGCTCACCCACAGCGTCCGCTCGCTCGACCTCGGCCTGGACATCGCGGTCGAGTGATCTACCTCGACCACGCCGCGACCTCGCCCGTGCGCCGCGAGGTGCTGGAGGCCATGTGGCCGTTCCTCACCGCCGAGTACGGCAATCCGTCGAGCAGCCACTCGCTCGGCGACGCCGCGGCGCGCGCGCTGGAGGCGGCGCGCGCTCACGTGGCCCGCTTCCTCGGCGGCCGCGCCTCCGAGACGCTCTTCACCTCCGGCGGCACGGAGTCGATCAACACGGCGGTCAAGGGCCTCGCGCTGGGGTCGCCGCGCGGACGGCACCTGGTGATCTCGGCGCTCGAGCACGAGGCGACCGTCGAGTCGGCCGACCACCTCCGGCGCCTGCACGGCTTCGAGGTGTCGACGGCCCCCGTCGACGCGACCGGCCTGCTCGACCTCGACGCGCTCGCCGCGCTGGTCCGGCCGGACACCGCGCTGGTCTCGGTGCTCGCGGCGAGCAACGAGATCGGGACGGTGCAGGACGTTCCGGCGATAGCGGCGCTCTGCCGATCGCGCGGCGTGCCGCTGCACGTGGACGCCGTCCAGGCCGCCGGCTGGCTGGACGTCGCGGGCTGGGGCGCCGACGCGGTCTCGGTCTCGGGGCACAAGCTCGGGGCGCCGAAGGGCGTGGGGGCGCTGCTGCTGCGCAGCCGGCTCCCGTTCGAGCCCCTGCTGCACGGCGGCGGCCAGGAGCGGGAGCGGCGCTCGGGCACCGAGAACGTGGCCTTCGCGGTCGCGCTCGGCACCGCGGTGCGCCTGCTCGATCCGGACCGCGCGGCGCGGGTCGGAGCGGTCCGGGACGCGTTCGCCGAGCGGGTCGCGGCCCTGGCGCCCCGGGCCGTGCCGCTGGGCTCCGCGGCGCACCGGCTCCCCTCGATCGCCGCGTACGCCGTCCCCGGGCGCAGCGGCGAGTCGACGCTCCTCGAGCTGGAGGAGCGCGGCGTCGTCGTCTCGAGCGGCTCGGCGTGCGCCGCCGGGCGCGACGAGCCCTCGCCCGCGCTGCTGGCCCTCGGCCTCGACCCCGACGTCGCCCGGACCGCCGTGCGGTTCAGCTTCGGCGAGGGCGCCACGCTCGAGGAGGCCGAGGCCGCGTCCTCCGCGCTCTCCACGGTCCTCACCTGAGACCTCTCGCAGCGGATCCCCGTCGATCGGGAATGTCCGGGGCGTCCGCCGCTGTTCTCCCTCCGTACCCCGCATCCGCGCCCGCGAGTCGAGCCGTCGATGCGCCCCTCACACCGATCCCCTCACGACCGGAGAACACCTGTGACCGAGCGCAGCACCCTTCCCGCCGCGCGGCCCGCCGCACCCGCCGCCGCCACGACCCTCGAGCCGCGCAGCCGCCTGGTCATCAGCCTCCTGCTGGTGTCGGCGTTCGTCGTGATCCTCAACGAGACGATCATGAGCGTGGCGCTGCCCGACCTCATGCGCGACTTCGACGTCGAGGCGCACGTGGGCCAGTGGCTCTCGACCGCCTTCATGCTCACGATGGCCGTCGTCATCCCGATCACGGGCTACCTGATCCAGCGGCTGCACACCCGCACTCTCTTCGCCGCCGCGATGATCCTCTTCAGCCTCGGCACGCTCACCGCCGCGCTCGCCCCGACCTTCGCGGTCCTCCTGGCGGCCCGCGTGGTGCAGGCCGGCGGCACGGCCATCATGATGCCGCTGCTGATGACGACCGTGATGACGCTGGTGCCCCCGGCGATCCGCGGCCGGATGATGGGCAACATCTCGATCGTCATCTCGGTGGCTCCGGCCGTCGGACCGACGATCTCGGGCGTCATCCTCAACTTCCTCGGCTGGCGCTGGATGTTCTGGATCGTGCTGCCGATCGCGATCGGCGCGCTGCTCCTGGGCCTGCGCAAGGTCGAGAACGTCACCGAGCCCCGCTCCATCCCGATCGACTCGCTCTCGGTCGTCCTCTCGGTCTTCGGCTTCGGCGGCCTCGTCTACGGCCTGTCGAGCCTCGGCGAGGGCGGAGCCGCGGTCGTCGCGCCGTGGATCCCGTTCGTCGTCGCGGGTCTCGGCCTCGCGGGCTTCATCGCGCGCCAGCTGCTGCTGCAGCGCACCGACCGGGCCCTGCTGGACCTCCGGACCTTCTCCTCCGCGAACTTCACCATCGTCATCGCGATGATGGCGGTCAGCATGTCGGCGCTCTTCGGCACGCTGATCCTGCTGCCCCTCTACACGCAGAACGTGCTGGGCCTCACTCCGCTGGAGACCGGGCTGCTCCTGCTCCCCGGCGGCCTGCTGATGGGCCTGCTCGCGCCGTTCGTCGGCCGCGGCTACGACCGCTTCGGCCCGCGCGTGCTGCTCGTGCCCGGCTCGATCGTCGTCGCCGGCGCACTGTGGGGGTACACCCTGCTCGCGGCGGACTCGTCGCCCTGGTTCGTCCTCTCGCTGCACGTCACCCTCAGCCTGGGCCTCGCCTTCGTCTTCACGCCGCTGTTCACCGCCGGCCTCGGCTCGGTGCGCCCCTCGCTCTACTCCCACGGCAGCGCCATCATCGGCACCGTGCAGCAGCTGGGCGGCGCGGCCGGCACGGCGCTGTTCGTCACCGTCCTCTCGATCCGGTCGGCGGAGCTCGCGCAGGGCGGCGCCGACGAGGTCGCCTCCTACGCCGGCGGCATCCACTCCGCGTTCCTGTGGGGCGCGTCGATCGCGACGGTCGCGATCGTGGCCGCGTTCTTCGTCCGCCGCCCGGCGGAGTCGGACGCGCCGCTCCCGATGGCGCACTGAGCCGGGCGGGCCGACCCCGCCTGTTCACCTCCGCGTCACCCCGCCTCCCTACGGTGTCGCCCCGGCCGCCGCGCTCCCGATCGCGCGGCCGGGACGGAGACGAGACGTGACCGAGACGGCCGGCCCCCAGGACGTGCTCGACGCCGGAGCAGCCACCCCTCCTCCTCGCACGCTGGTCGACGTCCTCCGCGACACCGCGGAGCGCCACCCGGACGCCTCCGCGCTGGAGGACCCGGCCGGAGCGCTCAGCTACCGGGAGCTGCTGGCCCGCACGGTGCAGCTCGCGGGCGAGCTCACCACCGCAGGGGTCCGACGCGGCGACCGCGTCGGGATCCGCATGCCCAGCGGCTCCCGCGAGCTCTACCTCGCGATCCTGGCCGTCCTCGCCGCGGGAGCCGCGTACGTCCCGGTGGACGCGGACGACCCCGAGGAGCGGGCGCGCCTCGTCTTCGGCGAGGCCGCCGTCCGCGGCGTGATCACCGGCTCCGGCCGCTTCGAGCGCACCGGCGCCGACGAGCCGGCCGCGCGCCTGTTCACCGCGAGCGCGCCGCACCCGAGCACGGCGTCGATCCCGCTGCTGCAGCCGCCCTCGCTCGAGGACGACGCCTGGATCATCTTCACCTCCGGCTCCACCGGAACCCCCAAGGGAGTGGCGGTCAGCCACCGCTCCGCCGCCGCCTTCGTCGACGCCGAGGCGCGCCTGTTCCTCCAGGCGGAGCCGCTCGGCCCCGGGGACCGGGTGCTGGCCGGTCTCTCGGTCGCGTTCGACGCGTCCTGCGAGGAGATGTGGCTCGCCTGGCGGCACGGCGCCTGCCTCGTCCCCGCTCCCCGCTCGCTGGTCCGCAGCGGCATGGACCTCGGCCCCTGGCTGACCACGCACGGCATCACCGTGGTCTCGACCGTGCCGACCCTCGCGGCGCTCTGGCCCGCGGAGTCGCTCGAGAACGTCCGCCTGCTGATCTTCGGTGGCGAGGCGTGCCCGCCGGAGCTCGGCGAGCGCCTGGCCGTCGAGGGTCGCGAGGTCTGGAACACCTACGGGCCGACCGAGGCCACCGTCGTCGCCTGCGCCGCGCCCCTCGGCGGGCCTCCCCCGGTGCGCATCGGGCTGCCGCTGGACGGCTGGCGGCTCGCCGTCGTGGACGCGGACGGGCAGCGGGTCGGCGAGGGCGAGGTCGGCGAGCTGGTCATCGGCGGGGTCGGGCTCGCGCGCTACCTCGACCCGGTCAAGGACGCCGAGAAGTACGCGCCGGCACCGCTCCTGGGCTGGGAGCGGGCCTACCGCTCCGGCGACCTGGTGCGCTTCGAGAGCGCCGGCCTCGTCTTCCAGGGGCGCGCGGACGACCAGGTGAAGCTCGGCGGTCGGCGGATCGAGCTCGGCGAGGTCGAGGCGGCGCTGCAGGCGCTCCCCGGAGTCTCGGGGGCGGCGGCCTCGGTCCGCACCACGGCGGCCGGCAACCAGGTCCTCGTCGGCTACCTGGCCCTCGCCGGCGGCCGGGAGCTCGACCGCGACGCGGCGCTCGCCCGCCTGCGTGAGGAGCTGCCCGCATCCCTCGTGCCGCTGCTGGCCGTGGTCGAGGAGCTGCCGACCCGCGTCTCCGGCAAGGTCGACCGCGCCGCACTCCCCTGGCCGCTCGCCGTGGGCACGACCGAGGACGCCTCCCTCGACCCCGAGGAGGCGTGGCTCGCCGCCCTCTGGCGCGACGTGCTCGGCGTGCCGGTCGACGAGCGGGCGAACTTCTTCGACCTCGGCGGCGGCTCCCTCGCCGCCGCCCAGCTGGTCGCGCGGATCCGCGAGCGCGACCCCGAGTTCACGGTCGCCGACGTCTACGCCCACCCGCGTCTCGCGGCGATGGCCGCCGAGATCCAGAGCCGCTCGACGGGCACCGCGGAGGTGTCCGCTCACCGCATCGCGCCGGTCCCCCTCCGGATGCGCGTCCTGCAGACCCTCCTCGGCGCACCGCTGCTCGTGCTCGGCAGCGCCCGCTGGATCACCGCGATCCTCACCGTCACCGCGGTGCTCGACCTGGTGCCGGGGTTCGGCTGGCTGCCCACCGCTCCGCTCGCCGCGCTGATCCCCGCGTTCGCGCTCTTCCTCACGCCGTTCGGGCGGATGGGGCTCACCGTCCTCGCCGCGCGCACCCTGCTGCGCGGGATCCGGGCCGGAGACCACCCGCGCGGCGGGAGCGTGCACCTCCGGCTCTGGCTGGCCGAGCAGATCGCGTTCCAGCTCAAGGCCGTGAGCCTGGCGGGTGCGCCCTGGGTCGCCTACTACGCCCGCGCGCTCGGCGCCCGCATCGCCGACGACGTCGACCTGCACTCCCTCCCTCCGCTGACCGGGATGCTCACGCTCGGGCGCGGCGCCGCGATCGAGCCCGAGGTCGACCTCTCCGGCTACTGGATCGACGGCGACGTCTTGCGCGTCGGCGCCGTCCGGGTCGGCGCCGGCAGCACGGTGGGCGCGCGCAGCACGCTCCTCCCCGGCGCCCGGATCGGCAAGCACGCGCAGATCGAGCCGGGATCGGCCGTCTTCGGGCGAGTGCCGGCCGGGCAGCGCTGGGGAGGATCCCCCGCCCAGCGGCTCGGCAGGGCGAACGCCGGGTTCCCCTCGGAGCGCCCGGCGCGCCGCCCGGGCTGGGTCTGGGCGTACGGAGCGTCCGCGGTCGGCCTCGCGGCGGTCCCGGTCCTCGCCCTCGCGGCCGGGCTCGCCGTCGTGGCCGCCGCCGTGCGCGGCTCGGCCGGCCTCGGCGCCGCGCTCGGGCCCGCTCTCGTCGCCCTCGTGCCCGCCGTCGCCGTCTCCGGAGTCGTCCTCGCCGCCCTCGTCGTCGTCCTGGTGCGCCTGCTCGGCCGGGGCGTCGAGCCCGGCACCCACCCCGTGCGCGGTCGGATCGGCGGGCAGGGGTGGTGGACGGAGCGGCTGCTCGACTCCGCGCGAGTCCTGCTCTTCCCGCTCTACTCGGGCCTGTTCACCCCGGTCTGGCTGCGGCTCCTCGGCGGGAAGGTCGGACGCGACGTCGAGGCCTCGACGGTGCTGCTCCTGCCCGCGATGACGACCATCCGCGACGGCGCGTTCCTCGCCGACGACACGCTCGTCGCCTCCTACGCGCTCGGCGGCGGCTGGATGCGGCTCGCCCGCGCGGAGATCGGCGAGCGCGCGTTCCTCGGCAACTCCGGCATGGCCGCGCCCGGCCACACCGTGCCCGCCGGCGGACTCGTCGCCGTCCTCTCCTCCGCGCCCCGCAAGTCGAAGGCGGGCTCGTCGTGGCTGGGCTCACCTCCCGTGCGGCTGCGGCGCACCGTCGTCGAGGCGGAGTCGGCGCGCACCTTCCGCCCGGCCCGCCGACTCCGTGCGGCCCGCATCGCGTGGGAGCTCGGCCGCTTCGTCCTGGTGGTCGTCTCGGTAGCGATCGGCGTCGGCGTGGTCGCCGGACTGCTCGCGCTGATCCAGAGGCTTGGGGCGGTGCTCGCTGCGCTCGTGGGAGGCGTCGTGCTGCTGGCCGCCGGGGCGGTCGCCGCGGCCGTCTCCACCGCCGCGAAGTGGATCCTGATCCAGCGGGTCGAGCCGAGCGAGCAGCCGCTGTGGTCCTCGTTCGTCTGGCGGAGCGAGCTGGCCGACGCCTTCACCGAGATGGTCGCTGCGCCCTGGTTCGCCCACGCCGCCGCGGGCACTCCGGCGCTGGTCTGGTGGCTGCGGAGCCTCGGCGCCCGGATCGGACGCGGCGTCTGGTGCGAGAGCTACTGGCTCCCCGAGGCCGATCTGATCTCGCTCGGCGACGGAGCGACCGTGAACCGGGGCTGCGTCGTGCAGACGCACCTGTTCCATGATCGAATCATGAGCATGGATCTCGTGAGCCTCGACGCCGGCGCCACCCTGGGCCCGCACAGCGTGATCCTCCCCGCCGCGCGGATCGCCGAGCACGGCACGGTCGGCCCGGCCTCGCTCGTGATGCGGGGGGAGCTCGTGCCCGCGGGCAGCCGCTGGAGCGGCAACCCGATCGGCCCGTGGCGCGAGGTGCGCGTCGCCGACTACCACGCGCCCGTCGCGTGAGCCCCGCGCTGACCGGGCTCGAGACCGCCGGCGACCCCTACGTCCCCGGCATCGGGAACACCGGCTACCGCGTCGAGTCCTACGACCTCGACCTCGACTACCGCGTCGCCTCGAACCGCCTGGCCGGCCGGGCCGTGCTGCGGATCGTCGCGCTGCAGCCGCTCCGGCGGTTCTCCCTCGACCTCTCCCGGCTCCGCGTGGCCCGCGTCCGGATCGACGGACGCCGCGCCCGCCACGAGCAGGCGCCGCACAAGCTGCGGGTGTCCCCCGCCGAGCCGCTGGCCGCCGGCGAGAGCGTCGACGTCGAGATCGAGTACAGCGGCCACCCCGCCCCCCGCGCCACCCACTGGGGCGAGCTCGGCTGGGAGGAGCTGGAGGACGGGGTGCTCGTCGCCTCGCAGCCCTCCGGCTCCTCCACCTGGTTCCCCTGCAACGACGACGTCGCCGAGAAGGCTCCGTACCGCCTGCGCGTCACCGCCGAGGAGGGCTACGCCGTGCTCGCGAACGGGGTGCTCATCGACTCGAGCGCCCGCTCCGGCCGCCGCACCTGGCTCTACGAGCAGCGCGAGCCCAGCGCCGCGTACCTCGCCTCGGTGCAGATCGGCCGCTACGCGATCGAGGAGTGCGTGCTCGCCGACGTCGCGGTGACCCTCGCCCGCCCCGCCGCCCTGGCCGCTCGGGTCGCGCACGACTTCGCTCCGCTCGAGCGCATGCTCGCCCTGTTCACGCGGCTGTTCGGGCCCTACCCCTTCGCCCGCTACTGCGTCGTCGTCACGGCGGACGAGCTGGAGATCCCGCTCGAGGCGCAGGCGATGGCGGTGTTCGGCGCCAACCACGCCGACGGCCGCGGCGGCTCGGAGCGCCTCATCGCGCACGAGCTCGCGCACCAGTGGTTCGGCAACAGCGTGGGCATCGCCCGGTGGCGCCACATCTGGCTCAACGAGGGGTTCGCCTGCTACGCGGAGTGGCTGTGGTCGGAGGAGTCGGGCCGCGCCACCGCCGACGCCTGCGCCCGCCGCCACCACGCGGTGCTGCGGGCTGCGGCGCAGGATCTCGTGCTCGCCGATCCGGGGCCGGTCGCACTCTTCGACGACCGCGTCTACAAGCGCGGCGCGCTCACCCTGCACGCGCTGCGGCTCACCGTCGGCGACGAGCCCTTCCTCCGGCTGCTGCGGGAGTGGACGTCCCGCTACGCCTCCGCCGCCGTCACCGACGAGGAGTTCCGCGAGCTCTGCACCGAGGTCCTCGGCGAGGGCGTGGACGACCTGCTCGACGCCTGGCTCCTCGACGAGGAGCTGCCGCCGCTACCGTCCGGGCGCTGACACCAGCGAGTCCGCGAGCGCGTCGCCGTGCTCGCGCCGCCAGCCGATGATGGGCCCGGCGCCCGCGTCCCCCATCGGCCCGAGGGCGACGCTGACCCGCAGCGCGGGGTCCAGCTGCGGCTCGGCCAGCCGGAAGCGGACGCCGTCGATCCGCGCCTCCGCCGCGTGGTGCGACTCGTGCACGTGCACCCGGCGCGGGTCGAGCTCGAGCCCGCGGCCGTCCGCCTTCAGTGCGGCCTCGATCCGGGTCCAGTGCAGGACGGGGTCGGCGGGGCGCATCCCGCCCGTGGCGAAGGGCGCCCCGGCGATGCGCGTGATCCGCTCCCCGCGCTCGGGCGTGCCCAGCGTCGGCTCCACATCGACGCCGACCGCACCGGCGCTGCTCGCCGCGACCACGACGGCGCCCGCGCAGTGCGCGATGCTCACCGACAGCAGCTCGAGCGCGATCCCGCGTCCCTCCAGCCGCGGCCGGCCGTGCGCGCCCCCGCAGCGCGGGCAGCACGCGACGACCCGGACCTCCGACGCGCGCGTCCCCGTGAGCTCGGCCGCGAGCATCCGCAGGAGCACCCGCCCGAAGACGAATCGCTCGGCCGCCGACGCGGCGACCGTGCCGGCGTAGCGCTCGCGCTCCTCGTCGCTCAACAGCGGCAGCAGCCGCTCGGCGTCCAGCGTCTGCTCGTCGAGCGCCAGCCAGCGCAGGTGCACCCCCGGCAGCTCCGCGCCGATCCCCGACTCCCCCATGTCCGTCCCCCCGGTCAGCTCGTCGCGGCGTGCTCGCCGCGCTCATACACGTCCGCGGCCGATCCGACGATCAGCGGGTCCGGACCCAGCGGGCCCACGACCTCCTCGTCGCGTCCGTCGTAGTCGTAGAGGCTCAGGACGTAGCGCATGGCCTCGAGCCGGGCGCGCTTCTTGTCGTTGCTCTTCACGATGGTCCAGGGAGCGTCGGCGGTGTCGGTCGCCGCCATCATCGCCTCCTTGGCCGCGGTGTAGTCGCCCCACTTGTCGAGCGAGGCGAGGTCCATCGGCGAGAGCTTCCACTGGCGCACGGGGTCGATCATGCGGATCGTGAACCGGGTGCGCTGCTCCTCCGCCGAGACCGAGAACCACAGCTTCACCAGGTCGATGCCGTCGCCGACGAGCATCCGCTCGAACAGCGGCGTCTGGCGGATGAACTCGTCGTACTGCGCCGGCGTGCAGAAGCCCATCACGCGCTCCACGCCGGCCCGGTTGTACCAGGAGCGGTCGAAGAGGACGATCTCGCCGGCGGCCGGCAGGTGCGAGACGTAGCGCTGGAAGTACCACTGACCGGCCTCGCGCTCGGTCGGCTTCTCGAGCGCGACCACGCGGGCTCCGCGCGGGTTGAGGTGCTCGGTGAAGCGCTTGATGGTGCCGCCCTTGCCCGCGGCGTCGCGCCCCTCGAACACGACCACGAGTCGGCGCCCGTGCTTCTTGATCCAGTTCTGCAGCTTCAGCAGCTCGATCTGGAGGAGGCGCTTGCCCGCCTCGTACTCCTCGCGCGACATCCGCTCGTCGTAGGGGTAGCCCTCGCGCCAGGTGTCGATCTGCGTGCCGTCGCGGCGCAGGAGCACCGGATCGTCGTCGTCCTCGTCCAGCACGACGAGGTCCCGCGCGTCGGCGGGCGTGAGCGTGCGGAGCAGCTCGGGAGTGGGACGGAGGGCGTCATCGGCGGTGTCGGGCACGGAGGGACGCTAGTGCGCCCGTGCGACGCTCCGGTGAACGGCGGGTATCCCCGCGTCTGCGGGGAGGACGGTCGGACGGGCTGCCGCGCCGATCGCGGTCCCGGCCGCCGCATGCGCAGGCTGATCACAAAGGCTGTACGCGACCGAGGCTGCAGTGCTCGATCCGGTGCGTTCCCGCGAGGATCGACCGGCTCCGCCTCGTCTCGGGACGGCGTCAGCCGGTGAACGCCGCAGGAGGCCGGTCGGTCTCGCCCTCCTCGACCGCGTCGAGCAGCCGGTCGACCACGTCCTGCGGCGCCAGACCCGCGCCGAAGCGGGGCGCGTCGCCCGCGAGCGGGTGCCGGGACAGGTCGGTCTCGGTGTGGCCGGGACGCGCGTCGAGCAGGAGGACGCCCGCCCGCTTGTACTCGCGGGCCGAGGCCTTCACGAAGGAGTGCAGTGCCGCCTTCGAGGCGGAGTACGCGGCGAGTCCCGCGGTCGGAGCCTCCGCCACCACGCCGCTGATGGTCAGCGCGAACGGCTCGCGCCCCTCGCCCGCCGACGCGACGAGCGACGGCAGCGCGGCGGTCAGCACCCGGATCGGCGCCAGCGCGTTCACCTCGACGAGCTCCTCCAGAACGGCCGGATCGAGCTCGGCGGAGGGCCCGAAGGCCACGACGCCCGCGGCCACGACGACGCCGTCGAGGCGCCCGTGCCGCTCGAGCACCTCGGCGACCACGCGCCGGGGCTCGTCCTCCCCGCGCAGGTCGGCGACCAGGGGTGCCTCGCCGAGCGCCGCGGAGTCGCGCCCCGAGCGCACCGCGACGGCACCGCGCGCCTCCAGCGAATCGGCCAGGAGGCGGCCGAGGCCGCCCGAGGCTCCGAGGACGAGGACGACGGCACCGTCGAGACGAGTCATGTGGCGAGCCTAGACGGGTGCGCTGTCGCGGATCGGCACTACCGTCCGAGCGACCGGCCCCCTACCGTGAGGCCCATGACACGACTGCAGAGCCGTGCCGTGCTGCACCGCCTGCTCGAGGTCCTCGAGGATCCCGCCCCCGTCACCATCGGCCACGCGCGTCACGTCCGGATGCTCGTCCGCGAGGCTCTGGAGTGGATCGCCGGCCCTCGGGCGCACGAGTCCGGTGCGTGGAGCGGCCCCGCCTCGGGAGAGCTCGCGGCCGCGCTCGCCCCCGAGGATCCCGCCGCCACGGACCCGGGTCTCTGACGCTCCCGCCCTCCTCGTAGACTCGTGCGCCGGAGGAAGGGGGTGTCGATGGACGAGGGTGCGCCCGCGGGCTGGTACCGCGACGAGGCCGATGCGGCCGAGATGCGCTGGTGGGACGGCAGGCGGTTCACCGGAGCGCGCCGCTCCGCGCAGGACAGTGACGCGGTGGTGCGGGACGCACCCGTCACCTCCGCCACGGAGCGCGTCGTCTACCGCCTCCCGAACGCCGACGGCACCCCGAGCGTGGACGCCCTCGCCGAGGCCGAGCGGATCGAGGAGATCGCCGATCTGATCGGCCGCTCGCTCGAGCAGGGCGAGATCGACGAGCGGACCCTCGAGGTCGACCTGATCCCCGAGCCCGACCACCCCACCGGCCTCGACGCCGTCTCGGTCCGGGTCGGCGGCCGCGTCCTCGGCTACCTGCCGAACGCCTCCGCCCACCGGGCCGCTCTCGGCCGGGTCGGGGGGGGTGGAGCGGGCCCCGTCACGACCGCGCGCCTCCGGGTCGAGAACGGCGAGGAGGGCCTGCGGGCCGTCCTCCGCGTCGCCCTTGTCGCCCCCGAGCTGCTCGTGCCGCTCAACGAGCCGCCCGTCGAGCGCCACTCGATCCTCCCCTGGTCGCGGGGCCTGCCGGTCCTGCGCGAGGACGAGCACTTCGCCCGCCTCTCGACGGTCGTTCCGGCGAGCGGCCGCGGCCTGCTGCTGGTGACCCTGCACCCGGCCGGCGACCTCGTCGAGCTCCGTCTCGACGGCGAGCGGGTGGGCGAGCTCTCCCCGACCCTCTCGGCGGATTTCGCCCCGACCCTCCGCCACCTCGCGAGCCTCGGCCTCACCGCCGCCGCCTACGCCTCCCTCCGCGGATCCCCGCTGAAGGTCGAGCTCACGCTGCAGGCCGCGAAGGCCGTGGAGCTGCCCGCCGAGTGGGTCGACGGCCGTCCGGTCACTCTCCCCCGACTCCTCCCGCCGGCCCGGACCTACTCCGTCCCGCCCGCGTACACGCCGCCGCTGCGTCCCACTCCCCGCAGCTCGGAGGCGGTCTCCCGCTCGCTCCGCCGGACCGTCGCCTGGGTGGTCGTCGGCGTCTGCACCCTCGTCGGGCTGTCGAGCTGGCTGATCGGGGACGTGCTGAACTGACGGGCGGAGCGGACGTCCGCGGACGTGACCGGCCTCGTGTCGGACTCCCGGGGTCGGCGATCCCGCACCTCCGTGCAGAAGCGCCCGGCTCGCGGATCCGGGGATCCGAGCGAACCGGGCGCCTCGAGCCGAGCGCGGCCGTCTTACACGTTGAAGCGGAACTCCACGACGTCGCCGTCTTGCATCACGTAGTCCTTGCCCTCGATGCGGGCCTTGCCCTTCGCGCGGGCCTCGGCGATCGAGCCGGTCTCGACGAGGTCGTCGAACGAGATGATCTCGGCCTTGATGAAGCCCTTCTGGAAGTCGGTGTGGATGACACCGGCGGCCTGGGGCGCGGTCCAGCCCTTCCCGATGGTCCAGGCGCGCGTCTCCTTCGGGCCGGCCGTGAGGTACGTCTGCAGGCCCAGGGTGTCGAAGCCGATGGTCGCGAGCTGGTTGAGGCCCGACTCCGTCTGGCCGGTCGACTCGAGCATCTCGGCCGCGTCGGCCTCGTCGAGGTCGATCAGCTCGGACTCGATCTTCGCGTCGAGGAAGATCGCCTCCGCCGGCGCGACCAGGGCCGCGAGCTCGGCCTTCCGGGCGTCGTCGGTCAGCACGGCCTCGTCGACGTTGAAGACGTAGATGAAGGGCTGGGCGGTCAGCAGGCCCAGCTCGCGGATCGGCTCCAGATCGATCGAGGAGGCCGACAGCGGCTTGCCCTGGCCGAGGAACTCGCGCGCCTTCTACGCGGTCTCGACCACGATCGGCGCGATCTACCGCCCCTTGAGCTCCTTCTCGTAGCGGGCCTCGGCCTTCTCGAGGGTCTGGAGATCGGCGAGGACCAGCTCGGTGTTGATCGTCTCCATGTCGCTGGCGGCGTCGACCTTGCCGTCGACGTGGACGACGTCTGAGTCCTCGAAGCCGCGGATGACCTGCGCGATCGCGTCGGCCTCGCGGATGTTCGCGAGGAACTTGTTGCCCAGGCCCTCGCCCTCGGACGCGCCGCGCACGATGCCGGCGATGTCGACGAAGGAGACGGGCGCCGGGAGGATGCGCTCGGAGCCGAAGATCCCGGCGAGCACCTCGAGGCGGGAATCGGGCAGGTTCACCACACCCACGTTCGGCTCGATCGTCGCGAACGGGTAGTTCGCCGCGAGCACCGTGTTCTTGGTCAGTGCGTTGAAGAGCGTCGACTTGCCGACGTTGGGGAGACCGACGATTGCGATAGTGAGAGCCACGGGCATCCATCCTACGGCGTGGCGGCGGAAGGGCCGGGCGGGCGGGGCGCGGAGGAACGGGAGGCGCCCGCCCGCGGCCGGCGGGTGCTCCCGCCCGCTCGGGGCGACGCGCGCGCGACGCTCCCTGCGGCGTCGGAGGTGCGTGAGAGGCTGGAGCGTGCCCATCGACTTCACCGCCATCGACTTCGAGACCGCCAACTCGCATGGGGCCTCCGCCTGCTCCGTCGGGCTCGTGAAGGTCCGCGACGGCCGCGTCGTCGACCGCGCCGGCTGGCTCATCCGCCCGCCGCTGGGGTACGACGACTTCCTCGAATGGAACACGCGGATCCACGGCATCCGCAAGCACGACGTGCACGCCGCCGCCTCCTGGGTCGACCAGTTCGCCGACCTGGCGGCCTTCGCCGGCGAGGACGTGTTCGTCGCGCACAACGCCGGCTTCGACATGGGCGTCATCCGCGCGGCCTGCGCGGCGACCTCCCTCGAGCACCCCGAGTACGACTACCTCTGCTCGCTGCAGCTCGCCCGCAAGACGTACGAGCTCGACTCCTACCGCCTCCCCGTCGTCGCCATGGCCGCGGGCTTCGAGGACTTCCGCCACCACGACGCGTCGGCCGATGCCGAGGCGTGCGCCGCGATCGTCGTGCACGCGGCCCGGCGGCACGGCGCCGCGAGCATGGCCGAGCTCGGCGAGCTGGCCGGCGTCTCCGTGAAGCGCCTGCGCCCGAAGGCTCCCGCCGCCGCCTGACGTCCGTCATGCCGAGTCTGCTCGAGACGATCGGCTCAGCCGCGGGGGTCGCCGAACCAGGTGCTGAAGATGCGCCAGAAGTTCCGGTTCCCGTAGGCCGAGCAGTCGTCGCCCTCGCCGTAGAGGTTCGCGAGCGCCGCCGCGTTCGGCTGGTACGGCGTGTAGTAGTAGAGACCCGCCGTGGCCGCGTTGGCGATCGTCACCGGGGCGGTGCCGCAGGACTCGTCCGGGGAGTAGCGGACGTCGCTGGCCGCGCCGACCGGGTACCAGTCGAAGCTCGAGTCCGGATTCCGGTAGCGCTGGAACTGCCACGCCGCTCCGTACACCTGCGCGGCGAAGCCGTAGGAGTCCGTGTCGCAGTCCGCGGTGTCCGGGCAGCCGTAGCCCGTGGCGCTGCGGAACTGCCGCTCGCTCGGCTCCGGATCGGTCACGAGCGACTGCTCCTTCTGCAGCAGCACCAGGAGGACGGCCGGATTCACGTCGCACGCGCCGGCGACCGAGGTGATGATCTCCGCGGCCGGGACGTCGCGTCCGGCGGGCAGCGCGTCGCACTGCTCGTCGGCCGTGATCGCCGCGGTGTCCTCGGCGTAGTCCCGCAGGCACGGCACCGGCCCGCCCGCGCAGTCGGGGACGCGGGCGTCGAGGAACGCCTGCACCGTGAGCGGTCCGAGCCCGTCGCCGTCGAAGAAGACCTCGTCGGAGATCAGGTCGCCCGGGTCGAAGTCGGCCGCGACGGGGCCCGGCTGGAGGAAGGTCCACAGCCGGACGGTCTGCGGCTCGGACGGCACCGCGGCGAGGCGCGTGCCGTCGACGGAGCCTCCCAGCAGGAGCGCCACCAGCGCCGCGACGACGACGACCGCACCGCCCCGCCGGCGTCGGAGGCCGGTCGGGGACGGTGCGGTCGGGGTCATCCCTCCACGCTAGTGGCGGGGTCGCGGGCGATCAGCCGCAGGGGGTGAGCCGCGCGACGTCCTCCGAGAGGGTGGTGGGACCGCCGAGGAGGACGACCCGCTGAGCTCCCGACTTCGCGATGTCGGTCAGGACGGCGCGGGGCACGCAGTTCGTCGGCACGGCGAACAGCGGGCTGTTCGAGTAGCCCGCCGCCGTGGCTCCGGCGAGGGCGTCGGGGAAATTCTCGCCCGTCGCCAGGAACACGGTCTTGGCCCTCGAGAAGGCGGCCCGGTTCAGCTGCTCCGAGGTGTCGTAGCGGTCGACTCCGCCGATGCGGGTGATCGTCGGCACCGGAAGCGAGTTCTTGATCCCCTCGCTCACCGACAGGGGACTGCCCGCGATGGTGAGGTTCTGCACCTTGAGCTTCGAGAGGATGCCCTTCGTCACGGCGTCGGCCGTGCTGCCGGTGCCGTTCACGAGGACGACGGGAGCGTTCACCGAGCCGGCTGCGGCGCTCGCGCCGAGCGCGTCGGGGAACTTCTCGCCCGTGGCGAGCCAGGCGCGCGACGAGCCGCTCGGGAACGCGCTCTGGATGATGAGCCTGGACGTGTCGTAGCGGTCCTTCCCTCCGATGCGGTCCACCGCCGGCGAGTAGGACCTCAGCTGGTTCAGCAGGCCGTCGCCGACGCTCAGTGGGGAGCCGACCACGACGATCCTCGCCGGCTTGAGCCGGCTGAGCTCGTCGCGAACGGGCTGCGACATCGAGTCGCGGTCGACCAGGAGCAGCGGACCCTTCTGCTTGGCCGCGACCGGGGCGGCGCTCAGCGCGTCGGGGAAGTTCGCGCCGGTCGCGATGTAGACGACGGGGACGTTCGGGCCGAAGACGGCCTTCGAGATCGCGACGGC
The DNA here is from genome assembly GCF_002932015.1 of Rathayibacter sp. AY1H3. Taxonomy (NCBI): domain Bacteria; kingdom Bacillati; phylum Actinomycetota; class Actinomycetes; order Micrococcales; family Microbacteriaceae; genus Rathayibacter; species Rathayibacter sp. AY1H3. The sequence goes on along the minus strand of NZ_PSUU01000001.1, from coordinate 228,519 downwards.
GGTGCCCTGGCGGTCGGTGCCGGCCAGACGCAAGACGTCGATCCCGGCCGACGTGCTCACGGACGAGCAGCCGAGATCCTTCCGGCCGGGGCCCCGGGAGTCGCCCGTGCCGACCCAGCGGTTCCAGTCGACGGAGTCGGCGGAGACGCAGACCTGGTAGGTGCCGGGTGCCGAGACGGGCGTGGTGGCGCCGAAGCCGTGGGCGCGGCCGGCGACGGAGTACTCGCCCGGGATGTCGCCGCGGTCGCCGTTCGCGGTCTGCGTGCGGACCGTGCGGGTGCCGTCGGGGCCGGTCACCGTGACCGTCGTGGTCAGCGCGGCCTGCTGCGTCGTCGGGTCGACGGCCCAGCCGGACACGCTCAGCGTGCTGCCCGAGATGCGCGGGGCGTCGACGCGTCCCGCGGGGGCGATCCCGGCGTTGGCCAGGGTGCCGTTCGGGTTCCAGTCGCTGAAGAGGTACCAGAAGTTGATGTTGCCGTAGGTCGCGCAGGCCGCGTTGCCGGAGCCGGTGAGCGCGTAGTCGTTGGGCTGGTACGGCGTGTAGTAGTAGAGGTCGGCCGTGGCCTGGTTGCGGATGGTGACCGGCGAGGAGCCGCACGCGGTGCTCGGGTAGTAGGCGACGTTCGGCGTCGTGCCCGGAGCGTAGGTGGTGAAGTTCGAGCCGGAGCCGGGCGGGTTGGCGTAGCGCTTGAACTGGCGGGCCGCGCTGTAGACCTGCGTGAAGAAGCCCGCCGAGCCGGGGTCGCACGCCGCGGTGTCCGGGCAGTTGTAGCCGGTCGCCTTGGCGTAGTCCTCGGGGCTCGGCGTCGTGTCGGTGACGAGGCTCCGCTCCTTCTGCACGAGCACGACCAGGGCGAGCGGGTTGATGCCGCAGGCCAGGCCGACGCGCGTGAAGATCGAGGCCGACGACTCGCTGCCGGAGCCCTGGTAGGCGCCGCACATCGCGTCCGCCGCCTTGGACGGCGTCGCCTGCGAGAAGTTCTTGAGGCAGGGGGCGGTGCCGGCGGTGGAGCACCGGCTGCCCTTCTCGTTCAGGAGCGACTGCACCTGACCGGTGCTCAGCGCGTCGCCGTCGAAGAACTGGGCGTCGCTGACGATGAAGCCGGCGCGGAAGCTCTTCGTCTCCTCGGCGCTGTACTGCGTCGACTGGTCCGGGACGCCGAGGTCGGCGCGGTCGAGGGACGCGTCGAGAGCGCCGGTCTCGACCGAGACGGTCGACGGCGCGTCCTCGGCGGCCGAGGCGGAGGTGATCGGGACGAGGGCGGTGCCGAGCCCGACGGCGAGAGCGAGCGCGACCGTGAGCAGGCGCGATGAGCGGTGGTGATTCCCCATGATCGCGAAGTCTACGAGGCGGTCGCAGGGCGTCCTGGCCCTCGTTCGGTGGTCGTGGCGCGTCGATCGATCGATGTCGGAAGTGCGTGGTGTCATCGGCGGCATGGATCTCTCCTTCGCCCTCGGCCTGGTGGTCGGCGCGCTCCTCGCGGGAGTCGTGGCCGTCCTCCTCGCCCGCTCCCGCACGCCCGACGCCGCCCTCGCCCTCGACCTCGCGACAGCCCGCGCCCGCGCTGAGGGCCTGGAGGAGCGGCACGAGGCCGTCGTCGAGCAGCACCGCGAGCACCTCGGCTCCGCCCGCGACCAGATCCGCGAGCTCCAGGAGCAGCTGCGCGTCGTCGCCGAGCGCGAGCGGCACGACGCGCGCATCCTGCAGACCCTCTCCCCCGTCGCCGAGAGCCTGCGCGGCATGCAGGAGGCGGTCGGCCGGCTCGAACGCGAGCGCGCCGCCCAGTTCGGGGCGATCACCGAGCAGCTCGAGGGGCAGCGGGCGGCGGGCGAGCAGCTGCGCTCGACGACCGAGACCCTCGCGGCCGCGCTCCGCTCCACCACGAGCCGCGGCGCCTGGGGCGAGACGCAGCTGCGGAACGTCGTCGAGGCCGCCGGGCTCACCCAGCGGGTCGACTTCGACGTGGAGTTCGGCCTCGAGGGCGAGGCGGGCCGCGGCCGCGCCGACATGGTGGTCCGCCTGCCCGGCGGCAAGGCGATCGCGGTGGACGCCAAAGTGCCGTTCGACGCGTACCTGGAGGCGAGCGCGATCCCCGCGGGCGCCGGCGGAGAGGAGGAGGCGCGGCGTGCGGGGCTCCTGCGCGCGCACGTCCGCGCCCTCCGCGGCCACGTGGACGCGCTGGCCGCCCGCTCCTACTGGACCGGCCTCCCGGCGAGCCCCGAGTTCGTCATCGCGTTCGTGCCGAGCGAGCCGCTGCTCGCGAGCGCGCTCGACGCCGACCCGAGCCTGCTCGAGTACGCGTTCCGCAAGCGCGTCGCCCTCGCCTCGCCGGTGACCCGGTGGTCGGTGCTGAAGACCGTCGCCTACACCTGGCAGCAGGACGTGCTCACCGACGACGCCAAGCGCCTGCTCGACCTCGGCAAGACGCTCTACGCCCGTCTCGGCACCCTCGCCGACCACGCCGAGGGCCTGCGCCGCTCGCTCGAGAAGACGGTCGACTCCTACAACGCCTTCGCCGGCTCGCTCGAGAGCCGCGTGCTGGTCACCGCGCGCCAGTTCGACTCCCTCGACGAGTCGCGCGTCATCGCCCCGGTCGGAGGAGTCGCCTCCTCGCCGCGCCGCCTCACCGCCGTCGAGCTGCTCGCCGCGGAGGACGAGTCCGAGCGGAGCGCGTAGGGCCCCGGGTCCCCGCTGAGCGAGCATCGGGCGTGCAGGCCGCGCGCGAGCGGCGCCGTCCATCCGGCTCGACACCCGGACGACCGCAGCTCGCGCCGGCGCTCCGCCTCCGCGGCTCGGCGGAGGAGCGCCCGCGAGGCGTCTCGAGACCCGCCGCGGCCCCGCCCGCTCGCCTCGGTGACCGAGGCCGGTGTCCTTCCGCGTCCTGCACGCCGAGACGCCGCCGCACTCGACGAGTGCGCCGTCAGCGGTGCGGCGCCTCGGCAGCAGTGCGGCGTCTCTGAGAGAGCGTGACGGCCTAGACCCACTTCTCCGCGAGGTGCTGGGCGGTCACGCGGCGGATGGTGCCCGAGCGGGAGCGCAGCACGATGGACTCCGTCGTGATGACGTGGCCCTCCTTGCGCACGCCCTTCACGAGTCCGCCGTTCGTCACTCCGGTCGCGACGAAGTAGGTGTTGTCGCTGGGGACGAGGTCGTTGGGGTGGAGCACGCGGTCGAGGTCGTGCCCGGCGTCGATGGCACGCTGGCGCTCGTCGTCGTCCTTCGGGCGGAGGATGCCCTGGATGACTCCCCCGAGCGCGCGGATGGCGCAGGCCGTGATGATGCCCTCGGGCGTGCCTCCGGTGCCGACGCACATGTCGAGTCGGGAGTCGTGGCGAGCGGCGTTGATGCCGCCCGCGACGTCGCCGTCGAGCAGGAGGCGCGTGCCGGCTCCGGCCGCGCGGATGTCCTCGATCAGCTGAGCGTGGCGCGGGCGGTCCAGCACCGCGATGCGCATCTCCTCGACGGGCTTGCGCTTGGCGCGGGCCAGGGCGCGGATGTTCTCGCCGATCGGGCGCTGGATGTCGATGATCCCGACGCCCTCGGGCCCGGTGACGATCTTCTCCATGTAGAACACGGCGGAGGGGTCGAACATCGCGCCGCGGTCGGCGACGGCGATCATCGAGAGCGCGTTCTGGCGCCCGGCGGCGGTCAGCGAGGTGCCGTCGATCGGGTCGACGGCGATGTCGGCGGCGGGCCCCGAGCCGTTGCCGACGTGCTCGCCGTTGAAGAGCATGGGCGCGTTGTCCTTCTCGCCCTCGCCGATCACGACGACTCCGTCGAAGTTCACGGTCCCGAGGAAGGTGCGCATGGCATCGACCGCTGCGCCGTCGGCGGCGTTCTTGTCGCCCTTGCCGATGAAGGGCACGGCGCGGATCGCGGCGGCCTCGGTGGCGCGGACGAGCTCCATGCCGAGGTTGCGGTCGGGGTGGAGGTAGAGCGAGGCGTTGTCGGTCACAGAGCGGAGTCCTTCGTCGTCGAGTTCGTGCACGTCGTCGCAGGACCCGCGGAGCGGATCCCCATCCCTGCCCGAAGCCTAGTCCAGGGCCCTCCACGGGCGGAGGGACCGCGGAGGGGCGCCTCGCTAGACTCGTCCGCGACGCGGGCCTCGCCCGACCCCCCTTCGTTCATCCGTCAAAGGAGATGCCATGCCCGTCGCTACCCCGGACCAGTACGCAGAGATGCTCGACAAGGCGAAGGCGGGCGGCTTCGCCTACCCGGCGTTCAACGTCTCGTCGTCGCAGACGATCAACGCGGTCCTCCAGGGCCTCACCGAGGCGGGCTCGGACGGCATCATCCAGGTCACCACCGGAGGCGCGGACTACTTCGCCGGCCACACCGTGAAGAACCGCGCGGCCGGCGCGATCGCCTTCGCGAGGTTCGCGACCGAGGTCGCCAAGAACTACCCGGTCACGGTCGCGCTCCACACCGACCACTGCCCGCAGAACGCGCTCGAGGGCTTCGTCTACCCGCTGATCGCCGCCTCCGAGGAGGAGGTCAAGGCCGGTCGCGAGCCGCTCTTCCAGTCGCACATGTGGGACGGCTCCGCGATCCCGCTCGACGAGAACCTCGCCATCGCGAAGGAGATCCTCCCGCGCGTCAAGAACATCAACGCCATCCTCGAGGTCGAGATCGGCGTCGTCGGCGGCGAGGAGGACGGCGTCTCGCACGACATCAACGAGCACCTCTACACCACGCTCGACGACGCGATCGCGACCGTCGAGGCCCTCGGCTTCGGCGAGCAGGGCCGCTACATGGCCGCCCTCACCTTCGGCAACGTCCACGGCGTCTACAAGCCGGGCAACGTCCGCCTGCGCCCGGAGCTGCTCCGCGAGATCCAGGACGGCCTGCAGGCGAAGTACGGCACCGGCGCGCTCCCCCTCGACCTCGTCTTCCACGGCGGCTCGGGCTCGACCGACGAGGAGATCGCCGAGGCGGTCCGCAACGGCGTCGTCAAGATGAACATCGACACCGACACGCAGTACGCGTTCAGCCGCTCCGTCGCGGACACCGTGCTGAAGAACTACGACGGCTTCCTCAAGGTCGACGGCGAGGTCGGCAACAAGAAGGTCTACGACCCGCGCTCGTGGGGCAAGATCGCCGAGACCGCGATGGCCGCGCGCGTCGCCGAGGCGACCCGTCAGCTCGGCTCGGCCGGGAACTCCGGGAAGTAGGGCACCGCTCCGTGACGAACGCACACGATCAGCCGGGCGACAGGCGTCCGGAGCCGCAGTACGGCGAGTACGCGCCGCCCGGCTGGTCGTGGCAGCCGCCGGAGGACGCCGTGGTCGTCCCCGACCCGCGGGGGTCGGAGACCGATCCGAGGCCCGCGACCGCTCCGGCCGCGAAGCCGGTCGCGCATCCCGTCGACCGCCTGCTCACGATCGTGCTGCTCGCGCTCGGCGTGTTCTTCGCCGTGCCGACGCTGCTCGATCCCTCGAGCTTCGCGACGACCCTCCAGGAGCTCTACCGCTCCCAGGGCATCGGCACCTACGCGTCGCCGGAGCTCGCACGGATCCTCGGCGTCGTGGTGGCGCTCGCGCAGTCGCTGATCGTCGCCTTCGCGGTGTGGATCTCGATCCGGCGGCTCCGCGCCGGCAAGCGCGCCGTGCTCGTCCCGATCCTCGGGATCGCGGCGACCGTGCTGCTCTCCCTGATCGTCGCGGCGATCGCCATCCTGGGCGACCCGACGTTCGCGGAGTACGTCACGCGCATGTCGGGCTCGCAGGGCGGCGCCGGCACCGACGTCTAGCGTCGATCCCCGTTCCACCGCACACGGAAGAGGCCGCCGCTCCCGAGGGAGGGCGGCCTCTTCCGTGTCCGGGCCGGAACGCTCTAGGCGCCCGCTCCCGCGCTGATGCGTCCACCGACGCCGCGGGCGTCGCGCTTGCCGGCGACGTCCTTGCGCAGCTCCTTGGGGAGCGAGAACATCAGGTCCTCCTCCGCCGTCTTGACCTCCTCGACATCGCCGTACCCGGCGGCGGCGAGGTCGTCGAGGACCTCCTGCACGAGCACCTCGGGCACCGAGGCGCCGCTGGTGACGCCGACGGTGCGGATGCCCTCGAGCCACTCCTGCTTGATCTCGCTCGCGTAGTCGACCCGGTAGGCGGCCTTCGCGCCGTACTCGAGGGCGACCTCGACGAGGCGCACGGAGTTGGAGGAGTTCGCGGAGCCGACGACGATGACCAGCTCGGCGCCCGCGGCGACCTTCTTGATCGCGACCTGGCGGTTCTGCGTGGCGTAGCAGATGTCGTCGCTCGGCGGGTCCTGCAGGTTGGGGAAGCGCTCGCGGAGACGGCGCACCGTCTCCATCGTCTCGTCGACCGAGAGCGTCGTCTGCGAGAGCCAGACGACCTTGTCCGGGTCCTTCACGACGATGTTCGGCACGTCGTCGGGGCTGCCGACGAGGGTGACGTGATCGGGAGCCTCGCCCGCGGTGCCCTCGACCTCTTCGTGGCCCTCGTGGCCGATGAGGAGGATCTCGAAGTCGTCGCGCGCGAAGCGGACGGCCTCGCGGTGCACCTTCGTCACCAGGGGGCAGGTCGCGTCGATCGCCTGGAGATTGCGGTCTGCCGCGCCCTGGACGACCGCCGGTGAGACGCCGTGCGCGCTGAAGACGATGTGCGATCCCTCGGGCACCTCGTCGACCTCGTCGACGAAGATGGCGCCCTGGCTCTCGAGCGTGGAGACGACGTGCACGTTGTGCACGATCTGCTTGCGCACGTAGACCGGGGCACCGTAGTGCTCGATGGCCTTCTCGACGGCGACGACCGCGCGGTCGACTCCGGCGCAGTAGCCGCGGGGCGCGGCGAGGAGGACGCGCTTGCGGCCCTCGACTGGGACGTCGCGCAGACGCCCTGTGGCGCGGGGCATGCGCGGCATGGGCAGGCTGATCGGGACTTGGCTCACCCCCTGATTCTACGTGGTGCATCCTGTGCCCGGGCCGTCCCGGTGTCGGACCCGTCCCGTACCGTTGTCGTCGCGGGAGGGCACTCCCGCTCCCCCCCGTCCCTCCGAGCAGAGGCAGCGATGACCGACGCCCCACCCACCGCCGACGCACCCTGGCCGGTCGGCCTGCTCGCCAGCAAGATCAAGGGCTGGATCGAGCGCCTCGGGACCGCGTGGGTCGAGGGCGAGATCACCCAGTGGGGCGCGTCCGGCGGCAACGTCTACGGGAAGCTGAAGGACCTGTCCGGAGACGCGACGGTCGGCTTCACCGTCTGGTCGTCGGTGCGGAGCCGCCTCCCGGCCGACCTCAAGCAGGGCGATCGGGTCATCGCGCTGGTGAAGCCCAACTACTGGGTCAAGGGCGGCACGCTCTCGATGCAGGTCTTCGAGATGCGCCACGTCGGCCTGGGCGATCTGCTCGAGAAGCTCGAGCGGCTCCGCCGGCAGCTCGCGTCGGAGGGGCTGTTCGACGCCTCCCGCAAGAAGCCGCTGCCGTTCCTCCCGCACGGCGTGGGCCTCATCACCGGCAAGGACTCGGACGCCGAGAAGGACGTGCTGCGGAACGCGCAGCTGCGCTGGCCGGCCGTGCGCTTCCGGGTGGTCCACTCGGCCGTGCAGGGCGACCGGACGGTCCCGGAGGTGCTCTCGGCCCTGCGGACCCTCGAGGCCGACGACAGCATCGACGTGATCGTGATCGCCCGCGGAGGCGGCGACTTCCAGAACCTGCTCGGCTTCAGCGACGAGGCGCTCGTGCGCGCCGTCGCCGCCTGCTCCACTCCGGTCGTCAGCGCGATCGGCCACGAGGCCGACCGCCCGCTGCTCGACGACGTCGCCGACCTGCGCGCCTCCACTCCCACCGACGCCGCGAAGAGGGTCGTGCCCGACGTCTCCGACGAGCTGCTGCGCGTGCAGCAGGCCCGGCTGCGGATGACCGGCCGCGTGAGCGGGCTCGTCTCGCACGAGATCGACCGGCTCTCGCAGCTGCGCTCGCGGCCGGTGCTCGCCCAGCCGCACGTGCTGGTCGACCGGCACGCCGAGGAGCTGACCCGCTGGGTCGCGCGCGGCGCCGAGCTGGTGGACCGCCGCCTCGAGCGCGCGCACCTCGAGGTCGAGCGCCTGCACGGCCACCTGCGCGCCCTCTCCCCCCAGCACACCCTCGACCGCGGCTACGCGATCGTCCAGAACGCGGCCGGGCACGTCGTCCGGGCACCCGGCGACGCACCGGCCGGCGGCGCACTCGTCCTCACGCTCGCGGAGGGGGCCGTCGGCGCCCGCTCCGAGGGGCCCACCGGCGATCCCGCCGGCCGGTCCTGAGCCCGCCGCGCCACCCGTCCCCCCTCAGCCCCGATCGATAGGATCAGACCCATGCCCGACTCCCCCGACGCCCCGGCGACCGACTCCGACGTCTCGGGATTCTCCTACGAGCAGGCGCGCGACGAGCTCGTCCGCGTCGTGTCCGAGCTCGAGCAGGGCAGCTCCACCCTCGAGCGCTCGCTCGCCCTGTGGGAGCGCGGCGAGGCCCTCGCCGCCCGCTGCGAGGAGTGGCTGATCGGAGCACGCGCCCGGCTGGACGCGGCCCGCTCCGGAGGGGCGGCCGCCGGATGAGCCGCGCGAAGGCCGCGCGGGTCGTCGCCGAGCTCGGGCGCCCGGAGACGGCGGCCGAGACGGCCGCACGCAAGGCCGAGAACTCCCGGCTCTACCGTCAGCGCAAGACGGTCAACAACCTCGTCTTCTCGCTGCTCGCGACCGTCGGCGCCGTAGCGCTCATCGTCCTGCTCGTCCCCCGCGGCGACACCGTGGAGCTCTCCTCGGTCGACGTCCCCCGCGTCGCCGCACAGGTCCAGCTGGGCGAGGAGCAGACGCTCGCCGTGCCCTCCCTGCCCGACGGCTGGAAGGCCAACGCGGCCGAGCTCCGCCGCGAGAACGGCACCGACTACTGGTACGTCGGCCTGATCACCCCGAAGGCGGGCTACATCGGCCTGAGCCAGGGGCTCGACGCGGACGCGGCCTGGGTCGCGACGCAGCTCGACCGCCGGGCGGCGACCGGCGTCGAGACGATCGACGGCCGCGACTGGACCGTCTACGACCACCGCGACTCCGGCGACGACACCGGCAACACGCCCTACGCACTCGAGACGACGGAGGGCTCCAGCACCTACCTCGTCTACGGCACGGCCCCGACGGACGAGATCCGCCTGGTCGTCGACGCCATCACCCCGCAGATCGGCCAGGAGGAGTCCCGATGAGCCTCGGAACCAGCAGCACCGTCCCCCGCGAGTCCCGCCCGCCGGCGTGGGTCTGGAAGGAGATGCTCCGCGGCAACCAGCGCTTCGTCGCCGGCGAGCCCCGCCACCCCCGCCAGGACGTCGAGCGCCGCGCCGAGCTCGCCGCCGCGCAGGCCCCGCTCGCTGCGCTCTTCGGCTGCAGCGACTCCCGCCTCGCGGCCGAGATCATCTTCGACCTGGGGCTCGGCGACCTCTTCGTCGTCCGCAACGCCGGCCAGGTGATCGCGGACTCCATCATCGGCTCGCTGGAGTACGGTGTCGCCGTCCTCGGCGTGAAGGTGCTGCTCGTGCTCGGCCACGACGAGTGCGGAGCGGTCCGGGCGGCGATCCAGTCGCAGGCGCCCGGCGCCGAGCGGCTCCCCCCGCACATCGAGCACCTGATCGAGCCGATCATCCCCGCGGTGCGCCGCCTCGTGGGCGCCCAGCCGGACGGCCGCGTGCTCGTCGACCCGTCGGCGACCGACGCGCTGGCCGTCGGCCGCGAGCACCTGCGCGACACGGTCGCCGAGCTGCTCCAGCGCTCCCCGCTGATCGCCGACGCTGTCGCGACCGGGCGGCTCGCTCTCGTCGGCGCCAACTACCGGCTCTCGGACGGCACCGTGATGTCCGATGTCGTGCTCGGCATCGATCCGCCCGAGCTCAGCCCCTACGTCTCCGAGCTGGAGCGCGACTCCGGCTCGGCCTCCTCCGCCGCCGCTCCGAGCGCGGTGGGATCGGATCCCGCGTGAGCGGCTCCGGACAGCACAGCACCAACCGATCAGACAAGGACGAACACAGCGTGGTGGATCACTCCCCGACCGACGACTCCGGCGACTTCCGCATCGAGCACGACACGATGGGCGAGGTGCGGGTCCCCCGCGACGCCCTCTACGCCGCGCAGACCCAGCGGGCGGTCGAGAACTTCCCGATCTCCGGTGCGGGCCTCGAGCCTGCCCAGATCGCGGCCCTCGCCCGCATCAAGAAGGCGGCGGCGCTGGCCAACGCCGAGCTGGGCGTGCTCGACGCCGACATCGCCACGGCGATCGCCGACGCGGCCGACCTCGTCGTCGGGGGCGGCTACGACGCGCACTTCCCGATCGACGTGTACCAGACCGGCTCGGGCACGTCCTCGAACATGAACATGAACGAGGTGCTGGGCTCGCTGGCGACCACGGCCCTCGGCCGCACCTTGCACCCGAACTACCACGTTAACGCCTCGCAGTCCTCCAACGACGTGTTCCCCACCTCGGTCCACGTCGCCGTCACCGGCGCGCTCATCGAGTCGCTGATCCCCTCTCTCGAGCAGCTCGCCGAGTCGCTCGAGGTCAAGGCGGAGCAGTGGGCCGAGGTCGTCAAGGCCGGCCGCACCCACCTGATGGACGCCACCCCCGTCACGCTCGGCCAGGAGTTCGGCGGCTACGCCGCGCAGATCCGCCTCGGCATCGAGCGCGTGCAGTCGGCGCTCCCCCGCGTCGCCGAGGTCCCGCTCGGCGGCACCGCGGTCGGCACCGGGATCAACACCCCCGCCGGCTTCCCGCAGAAGGTCATCGCGCGCCTCGCGGAGGAGACGGGCCTTCCCGTCACCGAGGCCCGCAACCACTTCGAGGCCCAGGGCGCGCGGGACTCGCTGGTCGAGGCCTCCGGAGCGCTGCGCGTGCTCGCGGTGAGCCTGACCAAGATCAACAACGACCTCCGCTGGATGGGCTCCGGCCCCAACACCGGCCTCGGAGAGCTGCGGATCCCCGACCTCCAGCCCGGATCCTCGATCATGCCCGGCAAGGTGAACCCGGTGATCCCGGAGGCCGTCCTCATGGTCTGCGCGCGCGTGATCGGCAACGACGCCACCATCGCCTGGGCAGGCGCCTCGGGTGCCTTCGAGCTCAACGTCGCGATCCCCGTCATGGGGACGGCGCTGCTGGAGTCGATCCGCCTGCTCGCGAACTCCGCCGTGCGGCTCGCCGACAAGACCGTCGACGGCCTCGAGGCCGACGTCGAGCACGCCCGCGCCCTCGCCGAGTCCTCCCCCTCGATCGTCACCCCGCTCAACAAGGTGATCGGCTACGAGGCCGCCGCCAAGGTCGCGAAGAACTCGGTCGCCAAGGGGATCACCGTCCGCGAGTCGGTCGTGGACCTCGGCTTCGTCGAGCGCGGCGAGGTGACGGAGGAGCAGCTCGACAGCGCCCTCGACGTCATGTCGATGACCCACCCCGGCTGAGCCCGGCCCTCCGACGGCCCGTCCCTGCGCTCGGCGCGGAGGCGGGCCGTCAGAGCACCAGCCAGAACCCCGTGAGCAGGAACGGTCCGAACGCGACCCGTCCGCGGACGCGCAGCACGAGCACCCACAGCCCTGCCACCGCGAAGCCGACAGCGGGCGCGGCGACGACCTGCTCGGGTCCGAGAGCCGCGAGCGGCGGTGCGAGGGCCGCCTGGAGCTTCACGTCGCCGAGGCCCAGCCCGCCCGCCGCATGCAGCACGCCCAGGCACAGCACCGTCGCGAGCACGGCGTCAAGCGTCGCCTCAGTGGGCGCAAAGACGGCTCCGACCACCAGCAGCGGGAGCGTAACATCGTTCGGGAGCCTGTGCCCTCGCACGTCTGCAAGCACCAGCGGCACGCTCACGATCGCCACCGGGACGAGGCCGGGCGCCCGACCGAGGTGCGGGGCCCCGATCAGGAGGAGCACCAGGGCGCCGAGGAGCAGGGCGGCCCGGTCGAGCAGAGATCCGCGGAGCATCCGCCGAGACTAGGGGGCGACGCCCTCGGGGCGTCGGAGTTCTCCACAGGGCGGCCCGCCGGCGTGCTCGGGCGGCGGCGGTTCCCATCCCGGCCTCAGTCGTGCGGCGGCAGCGGTCCCAGCAGGAGCGACGCCCAGGCGCCGTGCGCCGACGCGTCGTCGGAGGGGTGGAACTGCCCGGCGAGCACGTCGCGGTAGAGGCGGCCGAGCTCCGACCTGCGCTGGTACGCCGACCCGCCCGCGATCCGGACGGCGCTCTCGACCACGCGGAGCGCTCCCTCCGTGGTGCGGATCTTCACCCCGACCAGCGAGGGGAACCAGCGCGCACCGCGGTCGACGAGCGCGTCCACGTCGGCCGCCGCCGTGCGCAGGGGCGCCTCGAGCCCGTCGAGCAGCATCCCGGCCTCAGCCACCCGGTGCCGCACCTCGGGGTCCTCCGCCAGTGGCCGCCCTCCCGCCCGGAGGGAGGTCCGTCGGCGGACGGAGGCGACGGCGAGCTCGAGCGCGCGCTGCGCGACACCGAGGTAGACCGAGGAGATCAGCAGCTCGAAGGCCGCGAAGACGGCGAAGACGAAGGGGTCGGCGGTCGGTCCGACGGGCAGCGAGCGGATCATCCGCTCGGCCGGTACGACGACGCCGTCGAGCACCGTCGTGCGGCTCTGGGTCGCCCGCATGCCGAGCGTGTCCCAGTCGTCGCGGACCTCGAGCCCGGCGACCGGAGACTCCGGGCTCTCACGGTGCACGAAGCCGTGCACGAGCCGTGGCTCCGACCCGCTGTCGTCGCGGCCGAACACGCCGAGCCGCGTCCAGGCGGGCGCGAGGGAGGTGAAGACCTTCGTTCCGGTGAAGCGGTAGCCGCCGTCCCCGAGCGGCTCCGCCCGCGTCAGTGAGTCCGAGAGCACCAGGTCGTTGCCCGCCTCGCTGTTGCCGAAGGCGAAGACGTGACCCGCCGCGGCGTCGACGAGGACCGAGCGGAGGGAGTCGTCGCCCCGCTCGAGCAGGATTCGCGCGATCCCGGTCCAGACCAGGTGCATGTTGACGGCGAGCGCGGTCGCGGGAGCGGCCGTCGCGAGGCGCGTCTGCTCGGCGGCCGCCTGCTCCAGGCCGAGGCCGGCACCGCCGAGCTCCTCGGGGACGAGCAGCGCCAGGTACCCGATCGAGCGCAGCTCCTCCAGGTCGTCCGCGCAGAACGCGTTGCGCTCGTCGTAGTCGGCCGCGCGGGTGCGGAAGCGCTCGAGGAGCGCGTCGTCGAGGATGCTCACCCGTCCACGCTACGCCCCGGTGCCCTGCAGGGACGCGCCCGGCCCGGGGATCCTCGGATCCCACGGACCGGACGCACAGCGAGCCCGTCAGGCGAGCTCGTTCGATTCCAGCATCTCGGTGACCAGAGCGGCGATCGCCGAGCGCTCGGAGCGGGTCAGCGTGACGTGCGCGAACAGCGGGTGGCCCTTCAGCGTCTCGATCACGGAGGCGACCCCGTCGTGCCGGCCGACCCGGAGGTTGTCGCGCTGCGCCACGTCGTGGGTCAGCACCACCCGGGAGTTCTGCCCGACGCGCGAGAGCACCGTGAGCAGGACGTTCCGCTCCAGCGACTGCGCCTCGTCGACGATCACGAACGCGTCGTGCAGCGAGCGCCCGCGGATGTGCGTGAGCGGCAGCACCTCGAGCATCCCGCGCTCGATCACCTCGTCGAGCACGTTCTGCGACACCAGCGCCCCGAGCGTGTCGAAGACCGCCTGCGCCCAGGGGTTCATCTTCTCGGCCGCGTCGCCGGGCAGGAAGCCGAGGTCCTGGCCGCCCACCGCATAGAGCGGCCGGAAGACCATGATCTTCTTGTGCTGGCGCTTCTCCAGCACCGCCTCCAGGCCCGCGCAGAGCGCCAGCGCCGACTTGCCGGTGCCGGCCCGGCCGCCGAGCGAGACGATGCCGACCTCCGGGTCGAGCAGCAGGTCGATCGCGAGCCGCTGCTCCGCCGACCGCCCGTGCAGGCCGAACACGTCCTTGTCGCCGCGGACCAGCGTGATCTGCCGCTTGCCGGTGACCCTCGCGAGAGCGGAGCCGCGGTCGGAGTGGACGACGAGTCCGGTGTTGACCGGGATGTCGGCCACGACGTCCGTGAAGAGCCGCTCGCGGTCGTAGAGCTCGCTCATCGCGTCGCCGCCGAGCGTCACGTCGTCCATGCCGGTCCAACCGGACTCGGGGGCCTGCTCGGCCAGGTACTCCTCGGCCGCGAGGCCGATGGAGGCGGCCTTCACGCGCATCGGCATGTCCTTGGACACGACGGTGACCGCGGCGCCCTCGCTCTGCAGGTTGAGCGCGACGGCGAGGATCCTCGCGTCGTTATCGCCCATCTGGAGCCCGCTCGGCAGCACCGACATGTTCGAGTGGTTGAGCTCGACGCGGAGCGTGCCGCCGCGGCCGACGGCGATGGGGAAGTCGAGGCGCTCGTGCTGCACGCGCAGCTCGTCGAGGCGGCGCAGGGCCTGCCGGGCGAAGTAGCCGATCTCGGGATCGTTGCGCTTGCCCTCGAGCTCGCTGATGACGACGATCGGCAGCACGACGGCGTGCTCCGCGAACCGGAACATCGAGGACGGATCCGACAGCAGCACCGAGGTGTCCAGGACGTAGGTGCGAAGGAGCTGATCGGCCGGATCCGAGGAGCCGTGCTGGACACGGCGGTGGACGCCGCCCTGCGTCCCGGTCTGCGGATCCATGCCCTGGGGAACTGTCACGACGACTCTCCACACTCCGGGGGCCGGAGCCCCCGGCTCATGTCCTCGAGCCGGTCTCATCGGTGCGTGTCGTGCACCGCGCAGTGTCCCTTCGGCGTCTGCGCGATGTCGAGCCGTACTTCTGTGGCCGTCTCGACCAGGCGCTGTACCTGATGACTCGAACCTAACCCGGCGAATGACATCCGTGTGCTTCTCACCGCTACGAATGTGTAACCAGTGTGTGAACGCGCGGAATCCGGCCTAGTAGTCGATGCTCGTGGCCGACGAGATCAGGGCGGCGCGGAGCAGCGCGAGGGTCGCGTCGGTGGTGCCGGCGTGCGCGCTGAAGCGGACGGTGCTCGGACGCACGCGCGCGGTGACGCCGTGCGCGGCGAGGGAGGCTGCCAGCGGGGCCAGCTCCTCCGGCTCCGGCTCGACGACCACGATGCCGGCGCGCTCGTGCTCGCCGCGGGAGCCCACGACCGCCAGTCCGAACTCGTCCGCGAGGTCGACGATCGCGCTGACCCGCTCCGCCACGAGCGCGGCGATCGTCGACTGCCCGACCGCGGCGACCTCCTCCAGCGCCGACGCGAGCCGGGCCTGGGCGATCGGGTCCGGGTTGCTGATGCTGAAGGCGCGGGCGTCGCCGCGCGGCGGAGCCACCTCGTCCCACGGCTCCGCCCGCTCCGATCCCGTCCAGCCGGAGAGCACCGGGGTCAGCCGCGACAGCGCCCGCTCGCTGAGCGCGAGGAAGCCCGTCCCCCAGCCGGCGCGGAGCCACTTCTGGCCGCCGGTGACGACCACGTCCGCCAGCTCGTAGGGCGCGTCGACGATGCCGAAGCCCTGGATCGCGTCGAGGACGAGCATCCGGTCGCCGATCACGTCGCGGATCGCCGCGACGTCCGCGAGGTAGCCGGTGCGGGAGTCGACCAGGCTCACCGCGACGGTCGTCACGTCGTCCGTGAGCTGCTCGCGGACCGCCTCCGGCGTCACCCGTCCCTGCTCGGTCCGCAGCCAGCGGGGCTCCACCGAGCCGAGAGCCTGCGCCGAGCGCACCGCCGCGAACGGCAGGCTCGGGAACTCCGCGGCCGACAGCAGCACCGCGCCCGAGGCGCCGAACAGCGCGTGCAGGAGGCCGGTCGAGGTGTTGGGCTGGAAGACGACGCGGTCGGCGGGAACGTGCACGAGCGCCGCCGCCGCCTCCCGGACGCGCTCGTCCTGCCGGAACAGCTCGTCGAGGGTGCCGCTGCGCGCGCGCACCAGCAGCTCGACGGCCGCCTCCTGCTCGGCGGCGACGGTCGCCGAGAGCGGGCCCACCCGGCCGAAGTCGAGGTACCCGGTCTCCTCGCCGAAACCGGCGAGGTAGTCCTCGGTCGTGGTGGAGGTGGCCTCGTTCGAGCTCATGCCGGCCCTTCCGGTCGGTGGTGCGGCAGGAGCCGCGAGGTCAGCTGCCGAAGCGGCGGTGCCGTCCGGCGTAGTCGCGGAGCGCGCGGAGGAAGTCGACCTCGCGGATGTCGGGGCCGAGCGCCTCCATGAAGTAGAACTCGCTGTGCGCGCTCTGCCAGAGCATGAAGTCGGAGAGGCGCTGCTCCCCCGAGGTGCGGATGACCAGATCGGGGTCGGGCTGCCCGCTGGTGTACAGGTGCTCGCCGATGAGCTCCGGGGTCAGCAGGCCCGCGACGTCCTCGATGGAGGAGCCGCGCTTGCCGTGCTCCTCCAGGATGCTCCGCACGGCCTGGGCGATCTCGTGCCGCCCGCCGTAGCCGACCGCGAGGTTGACGTGCAGGCCCGTGTGGGAGGCGGTGCGCGCCTCCGCCGTGTCGAGCGCGGCCACGAGCGAGGGCGGGAGGCCCTCGTCGGAGCCGACGTGCTGCACGCGCCAGTCGGGCTGCTGCGAGACCTCCTCGGCGAGGTCGGCGATGATCGCGATCAGCTCGGTCAGCTCGCTGCTGTCGCGGCCGACGAGGTTGTCCTGCGAGAGCAGGTAGAGGGTGACGTGGCGCACGCCGAGCTCGTCGCACCACTGCAGGAACTCGTGCACCTTGGCGGCGCCGGCCCGGTGGCCGTGCGCGGCGGTCTCGAGGGCCCGCTGCCGCGCCCAGCGCCGGTTGCCGTCGATGATCATCGCGACGTGGTTCGGCAGGGAGTCGGGGGGAAGGCTCGAGCGGAGGCGCTTCTTGTAGACGCCGTAGAGGAGGTCCCTTCCCACAGGCAGTCTCGGCTTCGGCACAGTGACACGGTAGTCGACCCGGGGCGCTCCTCGAAGCCCGGCGGCGCTCGGCGTCGGCCCGGGACGGCGTCGTAGTCTGTCCGGCATGAGCCAGCGGCCGACGCCTCCCCCGTCCGATCCCCGCGCCCGCACCGACCGCGGCAGAGACGCCGTCGGAGCGGACGGCCCGGACCTGCCCGCCCTCCCCCTCGTCGAGGACGCGATCGAGCACGACTCCTCGGCGGAGGTCCGGCCCACCTGGCGCGGTCGGATCCACGCCGGCCTCTTCCCGCTCGCGATCGTCGCCGGAGTGGTGCTGATCGTGGTCGCGGAGGGGACCGCGGCGAAGTGGGCGGCCGCGGTGTTCGCGACCACGTCGCTCCTGCTCTTCGGGAACTCCGCTCTGTACCACCGCTTCGACTGGAAGCCGCGGACGAAGATGATCCTCAAGCGGATCGACCACGCCAACATCTTCCTGCTGATCGCCGGCACCTACACGCCGCTGGCCGTGCTCGCCCTGCCGCCCGCGCAGGGCACGCTCCTGCTGGTCCTGGTCTGGGCGGGGGCGCTGCTCGGGATCGGCTTCCGCGTCTTCTGGATCGGGGCGCCGCGCTGGCTCTACGTGCCGCTCTACCTGCTGCTGGGCTGGGCGGCCGTGATGTACCTCGGTCCGCTCTTCGAGGCCAGCGCGACGATGATGGTGCTCGTCCTCGTCGGCGGGCTCTGCTACTCCGCCGGAGCCGTGATCTACGGGATCAAGAAGCCCAACCCGGTCCCGGGCGTCTTCGGCTTCCACGAGATCTTCCACGCGCTCACGGCCGTGGCGTTCCTCTGCCACTGGACGGCGGCGCTGATCGTCTCGCTCCACCCCGCCTACAACGCCTAGCGGGGCCCGGGCCCACCGGTGCGGGCCGGGCTCAGCCCTCGCTGCGCTCCGCCTCCTCGGCGTCGAGCCGCTCCTTCACCTGGGCGGTGTAGGTGGTGCGCCGCACGCGCCGGACCATGTCGAGCGCGAGGAGGACGGCGGCCAGAGCGATCACGAGCATCGTGATGAAGCCGAAGAGGCCCGGCGTGACCGTGTCCTCGTTGAACTCGGGACCCGGGGTCGGCACCGTCGTGGAGGCGAGGACGACGGCGCGCTGGGCGCCCTCGAGCAGCCCGGCGATCACGCGCGCACCTCGTCGGCGACGACGACGCCGGAGCCGTCGGGCTCCGGGGACACCGGGGCGTCCCCCGAGGGCTCGGGGTCGGGAGCGATCGGCGGGACGACCGCGGTCGGGCCCGGGGCGAGCTCGGCCAGGTCGAGACCGGCGAAGAGATCCGTCTCGGGCGTCGGCGCGTCGACCCGGCTCTCGACGAGCTGGAAGTCGTCGGTCGGCCAGGCGGCGTCGATCGCCTCGTGCGGGAGGAAGAAGAAGGCGTTGTCCGGAGCGACCTGGCTGGCGTGGGCCAGCAGGGCCGCATCGCGCCGATCGTGGAAGCCGGAGATCACGACCCGCGTCGTCGCGAGGTACGGGGTGTCCTCGTTCCAGCGCTTCATCTCCTCGAAGACCGACAGGCGCGGGTCCTCCGGGTCGATCGAGCGCAGGTGCTCGGCGATCGCCCGCAGCTTCTGGCCACTGAAGACGCGGTCGTAGTACAGCTTCGAGATCGACCACGGAGCGCCCGTGCCCCGGTACTCCTCGGCGAGGCCCGCCGCGCGGTACGCCTCGACGGCGACCTGGTGGGCGCGGATGTGGTCGGGGTGCGGGTAGCCGCCGTTCTCGTCGTAGCTGATGATCACGTGCGGCCGGAACCGGCGGACCAGGCGCACGAGCGGAGCGGCGGCCGTGGCGAGCGGCAGACCCGCGAACGAGGCGGCGTCGACCTTCCCGTCCTCGGGCATGCCGGAGTCGACGAAGCCGAGCCAGGCGTGCTCGACGCCGAGCGCCTCGCGAGCGGCCGCCATCTCGTACCGGCGGAGGCCGCCGATGTCGCGCTCGGCGTGCGCGCGGGCCTCGAGGCCCTCGTTCAGCACGGAGCCGGCCTCGCCTCCGGTGCAGGAGACGACCATGACCTCGGCGCCCCGCGAGGCGTAGGCGGCCAGCGTCGCCGCGCCCTTGCTCGACTCGTCGTCAGGATGGGCGTGCACGGCGAGGAGGCGCGGAGTGTCCCGCACCTCCGAATCGACGGAGACCTCGACGGCCTGGGACACGATCGCTCGATTCCTCGGGGTTTAATGGGATCGGCGCTCCTGTCCGCGAAGGACGCGCGCCACCCGTCCAGAGTAGACGCATCACCCAGGGAGTTCCGTGGCCGCACGCACGTCCGAGAGCGTCGAGGGAGCCGCCTCGCCCGCGCATGATCCGGACGCGGTCCGCGCCGCCGGACCCCTCGCCACCCGCTACGGCCGCACGACGCGCACCCGCCGCGGCAACCGCTGGCTCTTCGGCGGCGTCGCGCTCGCCTTCGTCGCCGTCTTCGCCGCCTGGGTCGTCTGGGCCGGACTCGACGGAGCACGCGGCGGGGTGGACGTCCAGGACACCGCGCACCAGGTCGTCGACGACCGCACCGTCACCGTCTCCTTCGACCTCACCGCGCCCGTCGGCCGCGAGGTCGCCTGCGCGGTCCAGGCCCTCAACGAGCAGTCCGCCGTGGTCGGCTGGCTGGTCGTGGAGTACCCCGCCTCGACGGAGCGCTTCCGCTCCTACACGGAGACGGTCCGCACCACCGAGCTCGCGAACACAGGTTTGATCTCCTCCTGCTGGCTCCCGTAGGCTTGCCCGAAGCCCTGACGGACTCGTCGGGGCCTCGCCATTCCCACCGCCGCCTGACGCCGGCCGTCCCCACCGCCGGACGCGGACACCTCCGCACGGTGCTGCCGGGCGCCGCGAGCGCGGCCCGCAGAGCAGGAGCCCACCATGGCCGACCAGTCACAGGTGACCTGGATGACCCAGGAGTCGTACGACCGCCTCGAGGCGGAGCTCACCGAGCTGTCCACCAACGGACGCGAGGAGATCGCCAAGCGCATCGAGGTCGCCCGCGAGGAGGGCGACCTGAAGGAGAACGGCGGCTACCACGCCGCGAAGGACGAGCAGGGCAAGATCGAGGCCCGCATCCGCCAGCTGACCTCGCTCCTCCGCGAAGCCGAGATCGGCACGCCCCCCGAGAGCCACGGAGTCGTCGAGGCCGGCACCATCATCACCGCCGAGATCGCCGGCGACGAGTCCCGCTTCCTCCTCGGCAACCGCGAGATGGCGGGCGAGAGCGACCTCGACGTCTACAGCCCCCAGAGCCCCCTCGGATCGGCGATCATGGGCCTGAACGTCGGCGACACCGCCCGCTTCACGGCACCCAACGGGCGGGAGATCGAGGTCCGCGTCGCCAACGTCGAGACCTGGTCCGGCCACTGATCGCACGTCGCGGCGCTCTCCGCGGCGTTGTCGTCGGGCGCGATACCGCCGGTATCGCTTCCTCCTCCGCCTTGCGGAGAACGCCGCGACGCACGATCAGCCCTCTCCAGACGGGGGGCGCCGGCTTCGCGGCGAGAGCGTCGGGCGCGATACCGCCGGTACCGCTTCCTCCTCCGCCTTGCGGAGAACGCCGCGACGCACGATCAGCCCTCTCCAGACGGGGGGCGCCGGCTTCGCGGCGACAGCGTCGGGCGCGATACCGCCGGTACCGCTTCCTCCTCCGCCTTGCGGAGAACGCGGCGACGCACGATCAGCCCTCTCCGAACGGGCGCGCCGCGCCGGCTTCGCGGCGACGGCGAGGGCGCGAGATCGCCGGTACCGGCTTTGTCCTCCGCTCTGCGGAGAACACCGCGGCGCCCTCGAGCGGTCAGTTGCGGGAGATGCGGGGGGCGTAGCCGGCGTCGGTGAGGACCTGGATGACGCGGTCGGCGTGCTCGGGGCCGCGGGTCTCGACGCTGATCTCGATCTCGACCTCGCTGATCTGCAGGCCCCGGCCGTGCCGGGTGTGCAGCACCTCGACCACGTTCGCGTTCGCCTCCGAGATGAGCTCCGCGATGCGCGACAGCTGCCCCGGACGATCCGGCAGCCCGATGCTCATCTTGAGGTAGCGCTCCGTCGCGGCCAGGCCCCGGCTGATCACCCGCTCCATCATCAGCGGATCG
Organism: Rathayibacter sp. AY1H3; assembly: GCF_002932015.1. NCBI lineage: Bacteria > Bacillati > Actinomycetota > Actinomycetes > Micrococcales > Microbacteriaceae > Rathayibacter > Rathayibacter sp. AY1H3. Next base: position 207,543 of record NZ_PSUU01000001.1, on the reverse strand, counting down.
ATGTTGCCGCCCGACAGGATGACCGCGGTCGCTCCGGCGTTGCGGATCTTCCCCGTCAGGATCGCCGCGATGCCCACCGCGCCCGCTGGCTCCACCACGAGCTTCGCCCGCTCCAGCAGCACCAGCAGGGCCCGGGCGATGTCGTCGTCCTCGACGGTGACGACCTCGTCCACCATCTCGCGGACGATCGCGAAGTTCAGCTGCCCCGGCTTCGCCACGGCGATGCCGTCGGCGATCGTCGGAGAGATCGTGATCGCGGTCGGCTCGCCGCTCGCGAGCGAGAGCGGGTACGGCGCCGCGTTGGCCGCCTGCACGCCGATGACGCGGAGCGTGCGCCCCTCCTCGGCCGCCTTCTGCTTGGCCGCCGAGGCGACCCCGGCGATGAGGCCGCCCCCGCCGATGGGCACCACGATGGTCTCGACGGCGGGGGCCTGCTCGAGGATCTCGAGGCCGACCGTGCCCTGGCCGGTGATCACGTCGGGGTGGTCGTAGGGAGGAACGAAGACCGCGCCGGTGCGCTCGGCGAACTCCGCCGCCGCCGCGAGCGCCTCGTTGAAGATGTGCCCGCTCAGCACCACGTCAGCGCCGTAGTCACGGGTGGCCGCGAGCTTGGGCAGCGCGACGCCGATCGGCATGAAGATCGTGGCCTTGATCCCCAGCTCCCGCGCCGCGTAGGCGACGCCCTGCGCGTGGTTGCCGGCCGAGGCCGCCACGACTCCGCGGGCCCGCTCCTCCGGGGTGAGCCGCGACATCCGGAACACGGCTCCGCGGATCTTGTAGGAGCCGGTGCGCTGGAGGTTCTCGCACTTGAGGAACACGGGCGAGCCGAGGACCTGCGCGAGGAAGGTGCTCGTCTCCATGGGGGTGGCGGCGATGACGGGGGCGAGGACGGCGCGGGCCGCCTCGAACTCGTGGAGGGCGGGTCCGACGACGCGGCTAGTCTGCATGCTCTGCGGCAACTCTCTCGGGGGTTCGGGTCGGCGAGCGCCAGGCTCCGCTCGCGACGTACTTGACCATGACGTTGAGTGTGGCCACGACGGGCACCGCGAAGAAGGCGCCGGCGATGCCGCCGATGATCGAGCCTCCGGCCACAGCGAGCACGACGGCCAACGGGTGGACCTTGACCGCCGACCCCATGATCAGCGGCTGGAGGATGTGGCCCTCGAGCTGCTGCACCGCGAGGACGACGATCAGCAGGAAGAGCGCGATCAGCGGTCCGTTGTAGACCAGCGCGATGAAGACGGCCAGCGCCCCCGTCACCACGGCGCCGATGACCGGCACGAAGGAGCCGAGGAAGACGAGCACGCCGATCGGGATGGCCAGCGGGACGCCGAGGAGGAAGGAGCCGAGGCCGATGCCGACCGCATCGACGAAGGCGACCAGGATCTGCACCTTCACGAAGTTGGTCAGCGTCACCCACCCTGCGCGACCGGCGCCGTCGACGGCTCCGCGGGCGCGGCGCGGGAAGAGGCGGACGACCCAGCTCCAGATGTTCGGCCCGTCGATGAGGATGAACAGCGTCGAGAAGAGGGTGAGCAGCACGCCCGTCAGCAGGTGGCCGACGGTCGAGCCGACGCTGAGCGCGCCGCTGACCAGCATCCCCGAGTCCTGCTGCAGGGCCGTGAGCGCCTGCTGCGCGTACTGGTTGATGTCGGTCTCGGTGAGGTGGAGCGGCGACTCGAGGAGGAAGGCCTTGAAGTCGTCGTAGGACTGCACCGTCTGCCGGCTGAGATCGTCGAAGCCGGAGTAGACCTGGGTGACGACGAGGAAGAGGAGCCCGCCGATCACCACGACGATCCCCAGCTCCGCCAGGACGACGGCGGCCCACTTGGGCCAGCGGTGGCGCTGGAGGAAGCTCGAGAACGGCACGAGCAGGGCGGCGATCACGATCGCGAGCAGGAGCGGGATGACGATCAGCCGCAGCTCGATGACGAGCAGCACCAGCACCGCGAGCGCCGCGACCACGACGAGGACGCGCCAGGCCCAGGCGCCGGCGATGCGCATCCCGTCGCTCACGAAGGCCGAATCGGCGACGGGAGCGGGCCGGGAGGGGGCGGCCGGGGCGGCGGGCGCGGCGGGCTGGACGGCGCGCGGGCCGGAGGTGCGGCGGGACCTGCCGAGTCTCATCTGCCCAGACTAGGCCCCGGCGCATACCCCGCGCGGTATCCCCGGGGAGTGCTCATGCGGCGGCGCCGACCGCCGCCTGCTCCGGTGCCGGACCGACGGCGACCGGGCGCCGCGCGGGCAGCACGCCGACCCGCTCCCCCGGCTCGAGGCGGTGCCCCGACGCGTGCTGGACGGTGACCTCCTCGCCCGTCGACAGCCGGACTGTCGAGCGCCGCACCGGCCCCAGGAAGCTCGAGGCGAGGACGACTCCGGGCAGGGAGTCGGGAGCGCCGTCGGCCACGACGGCGAGGTCCTCGGGGCGGAGGAACACCGACACGGGCCCGTCGGCCGCCGCCGCGTCGACGAGCGGCAGGCGCACACCGAGCGCGTGGACCGATCCCGACGAGACCGTCCCCGCGACCACCGTCGAGAGGCCGACGAAGCGGGCCGTGAAGGCGGTCGCCGGGCGCGCGTAGAGGTCCTCCGGTGCACCCAGCTGCTCGATCCGCCCGGCGTTCATCACCGCGACGCGGTCGGCGACGGCGAGCGCCTCCTCCTGATCGTGCGTGACGAAGAACGTGGTGATGCCGATCTCGGACTGCAGGCGCTTGATCTCGTCGCGCAGCTGGACGCGGACCTTCGCGTCCAGTGCCGACAGAGGCTCGTCCAGCAGCAGCACCCGCGGCCGCGTGACGAGGGCGCGCGCGAGCGCCACCCGCTGCTGCTGGCCGCCGGAGAGCTCGTGCGCGTAGCGGTCGCCGAGGGCGCCGAGGCCCACGACTTCCAGCGCCTCCCCCGCGGCCGCCCGGCGCTCGCGCGCCCCGACTCCCCGGGTGCGCAGCCCGAACTCGACGTTCTCGCGCGCCCGCAGGTGCGGGAAGAGCGAGTACGACTGGAAGACCATGCCCATGTCGCGCTTCGCGACGGGGACGTGGGCGACGTCCTCCTCGTCGACGAGGATCCGCCCCGCGTCGATCCGCTCGAGACCGCTGAGGGCGCGCAGGGCTGTGGTCTTGCCGCAGCCGGAGGGGCCGAGCAGCGCGATGAACTCACCCGGGGCCACGTCGAACGAGACGCCGTCGAGCGCTCGCGCGGAGCCGTAGTGCCGCTCCACGTCGACGAAGCGCACGCGGGCGCCGGGGAGGGTGGGAGCGGTCACGAGGAGCCTTTCGAGGAGCGCGCCCGGCCCGTCGGCAGGCCGATCCGCGCGAGGCGGCCGATCCCGAGCAGGAGGGCGAAGGCGAAGAGGAGGGAGAGCAGCGAGAAGATCACGGCGACGTAGGCGTCGGACTTCGACACCTGCACCAGGCCGGTCTGGAGGGTGGTGCGGCTGAGGAGCGAGGCGATCGTGTACTCGCCGAGAACGACTGCGACGGTGATCAGCGCGGCCGCGACCAGGCCCCGGCGCAGGTTCGGCAGGAGGACCCTCCCGAGCACCGCGAGCGGGCCCGCGCCGAGTGAGCGGGCCGCCTCCGAGAGCGTCACGGCGTCGAGACCGGCGAGGTCCGCCGCCACGGCGCGGTAGGCGTAGGGCAGGACCAGCACCCCGTAGGCGAGAGCGAGCGTCCACGGCGCGGAGCCGGCGAGCTCGGTGACCACGGAGTAGACCGGCGCGAGGCCGACGACGATGACGATGGCGGGCACGGTCAGCGGGAGCAGGCAGACCAGCTCCAGAGCCCGGCGCAGGCGCGGGAGCCGGATCTCGACGAGCAGCATCGTCGGCACCAGCAGGACCAGGACGATGAGGGCGGTGACGACGGCGAGGACCAGCGAGTTTCCGATCCCCTGGAACAGCGAGCGGTAGGCGCGCTCGTTCTCCGGGTCGAGGATCGCCGTCCAGTGCGAGAGGTCGTGGCCGCCGGCGCCGCGGAGCGTGAACTCCGCCATCGCGACGATCGGGACGGCGAACACCAGCCCGGTGATCACGAGCACCGCCCCGGACAGGAGCCGCGCGGGCCTCATCGCTGCCACCGCCGGGCCCGGCGCTGCAGCAGCGCGTACCCGGACATCAGGACCACCATCACCGCGAGCATCCCGAGCGCGAGGGCGCCCGCGAGGTTCTCACGGCCCAGCACCGTCTCGCTGACCAGCGCGGCGCGGATCTGCAGCGGGACGATCTGCGCGCCCTGGCTGATCAGCGCCGCCGCGGTGGCGAAGGAGGAGAACGCGTTCGCGAACAGCAGCAGCACGCAGCCGAGGAACGACGGCGCCAGCACCGGGAGGGCCACGTGCAGCCAGTAGCCGAGCCGGCCCCCGCCGAGCACCGCGTTCGCCTCGGCCCACTCCGGGCGCAGACCCTCGAGCGCGGGCAGGAACGTGAGCACCATCAGGGGCACCTGGAAGTAGAGGTAGGGCAGGACGAGCCCGGGAAGCTGGTAGAGCCACACGCCGTCGGCGTAGAGGTCGACGCCCGCTCCCGCGAGGAGGGTGGTCACCAGCCCCTGCACGCCGATCGTCGCGATGAAGGCGAACGCGAGCATCACACCGCCGAACTGCGCGAGGACGCTCGCCGCCGCATCGACGACGGTCCGGAGCGCCCCGCGCGGATCGGAGCCGAGCAGGGCCAGGCACACGACCGCGCCCAGCACCGCGCCGACGACGGCGGTCACGGCCGAGAGCCCGAGCGACGCGCCGAAGGCGGACAGCACGACGGGATCCCCGAGCGCCAGCACGTTCGCCGTGGTGAAGCGGCCGTCTCCGTCCGTGAATCCGGTCGCCACCGCGAGGACCGTGGGGACGGCCAGGAACAGCAGGACGTAGAGCGCGAAGGGGGCGACGCCCAGCACGGCCGGGGTGCCGCGCCGTCCCCGGGGCGCGGACGCCGCGGAGACGGCCTCGGCGGGAGCGGTGGTCACTGGATCGCCGCGGCCCACTTCTCGGCGAGGAGCGACGAGGCCGCCTCGGTCTGCTCCTCCGTGAACTGGACGAGGTCGGAGGGAGCGGCGCCGACGGCGTCGAGCGCGTCCTGGTCGACCGTGCCGGCCTCGGTCATCGCGGCCAGGCGCACCGGGTAGGCGCCGGCGGCGAGGAAGAGGTTCTGCGCGGCGTCGGAGTAGAGGTACTCCTGCCAGAGCCGCGCGGCCGCGGGGTGCGGAGCGTCGGCGTTGACCGCCTGGTTGTAGTAGCTGCCGACGGCGGAGCCCGGGAGGACGGTCGTCGTCCACTCGCGGGTGCCCTCGTTCGCCTTCCCGGCGGCGAGGTTGTTGTAGCTCCAGTCGAAGACGACAGGGGTCTCGCCCGAGGCGATGGTGGCGTCGGTCGGGTCCAGCGGCAGGAAGTTGCCGGCGTCGTTCAGCTTCTCGAAGAAGTCGATCCCCGCCTGGACGTCGTCGGCGGAGCCGCCGGACTGGAGAGCCGCGAGCTGCACTGCGGCCGCGGCGGCTCCCGCCTGGGTCGGGTCGCCGTTGATCGCGACCGAGCCGCGGTAGTCGGCGCCGAGGAGGTCCTCGAGCGACGTGGGCGCAGGCACCGCGGCCGCGTCGAACCCGATCGACATCAGGCCGGTGTAGTCGTGCACACAGAGTACTGACTACTCCTTGTTCCCATCGGGGATGTCGTCCCAGGACTCAACCATGTACGGCGCGAACACGTCCGTGTTCGCCAGAGCGACGGCCGGCCCGAGGTCGAACACGTCGGGAGCGGTGTCCTGCCCGGCGAGGTTCTCCGCCGTGCTGATCTCCTCCGCGGAGGAGACGTCGGGGTCGGCGGAGTTCACGGTGATGCCGTACTCGTCCTCGAAGCCCCTGATCAGCTCGCCGTAGTTCGCCCAGGTGTCGGGCAGGGCGATGACGTTGAGCTCGCCCTCGGCCTTCGCGGCCTCGACCAGGGCGTCCAGCCCGCCGAGGTCCGCGGCGGACGTGGCGGACGCCGCGTCCGCGCCGCCGCCGTCGGACGAGGCGGTGGCGCCGCCGGAGCAGGCCGAGAGCGTGAAGACGAGGGTGGTGCCGGCGGCGGCGACCGCGGCGGTGCGCGACAGGCGCTGAATGGTCAAGGGTCCTCCAGTAGTCGGGTGGGCCGCCCCGGTGGGACGGCCTCGGGCACGGTAGGAGCGCCGCGAGTCGGCGAGGGAGCGCGGCGGTGAATGCCGGGCGAACGCCGGGGGCCGAATCGGGGACGGCGATGTCGGGGGCGTTCGCTAGCGTGGGCGGACCATGACCGAGCAGCTCTCCCCCGCGCTGGCGCGCCGCATCGCCCTGGCGGCGCAGGGGTTCGGCCCCCGTCCGTCCCGGGTCGACGCGCGCCGGGTGCGCGCCGCCGTGGACCGGATCCGCCCGCTCCAGCTCGACTCGGTGAACGTCTTCGAGCGGAGCCACTACCTGCCGCTGCTCGCGCGGCTCGGCCCGTACGATCGCTCCCTCCTCGACGCAGCGGCCTTCTCCCCCGACGGCCCCTACGTCGAGTACTGGGCCCACGAGGCCGCCCTCGTCCGCCGCGAGGACCTCCCGCTCTACCGCTGGCGGATGGAGCACTACCGCCGGGTCCGCCTGCCCGAGCACGAGGGCTGGGCCCACGAGAACCGCGCCACCCTCGACTGGCTCCGCGCCGCGCTCGCCGACGGTCCCCTCCGCGCCTCCGAGATCGAGCACGAGGCCAACGTCCGCACGGGCCCCTGGTGGGGCTGGTCCGACATCAAGCGCGGCCTCGAGGTCCTGTTCCGCTGGGGCGAGGTGGTGACGGCGGGGCGCACGCGCTTCGAGCGCTCCTACGGTCTCGCCGAGCGGCTCCTCCCGAGCGCGGTGCTCGACGCCGACGTGCCCCTCCCCGACGCCGTCCGCGAGCTCGTGCGCCGGGCGGCCCGGGCCCACGGGATCGGCACCCTCGGCGACCTGGCCGACTACCACCGGCTGCTCCAGTCCCCCACGCGCGTCGCGATCGACGAGCTGGTCGAGGCGGGCGAGCTCGAGCGCGTCGAGGTGCTCGGCTGGGAGCGGGGCGGGCGACCCGTGCCGCTCTGGCGGCACGTCGACGCCCGACGCCCCCGCACGCTCCGGGCGGACGCGCTCCTCTCGCCGTTCGACCCCGTGGTCTGGCACCGGCCGAGGGCCGAGCTGTTCTTCGGCTTCCACTACCGGATCGAGATCTACACCCCGGCCGATCAGCGGGTGCACGGCTACTACGTCCTCCCCGTGCTCCTCGACGACGTGATCGCTGCACGGGTCGACCTCAAGAGCGAGCGCAAGCGCCGTGTCCTCCTCGTGCAGGCTGCCTGGCTCGAGCCGGGGGCCCCGGCCGACACGCCGGAGCGGCTCGCCGCGCTGCTGGTCGAGGCGGCGGCCTGGCAGGGCCTCGACGCCGTCGAGGTCGTCGGTCGCGGCGACCTCGCGGCCGCCCTCGCCGCAGCACTGAGGAGGATCGCGTGAGCGCGCCCGGCGGCGTCCTGGCGCTGGCGCTGTCGGAGCGCTGCGTCGCCCGTCTGCTCGAGCGCGGGAGCGTCGTCGGGGTCGGCACGGGCGAGCTCGCCCACGCGGCCGGCGTCTCCCTCCGGACCTTCCACCGGTACCTCGGCGGGAAGGAGGACTGCGTGCGTCCGGTGCTCGCCGCCGCGATCGCCGCGATGGGACGCGCCCTCCTCGAGCGCCCGGCCGCCGAGCCGCTGAACGCGGCGCTCGGTCACGCCTTCGCCGCGGCGGCCTCCGGTCCCCAGCTCGACCGCACCCTCCGGCTGATCCCCCTGCTCACCGAGACCTCGGCGATGCGCGCGGTCTGGGCGCAGTCGCTGCACGACGGCGAGGAGGCGCTGACGCCGTTCCTCGCGGAGCGGATGGGGCTCGGCCGCACGTCCCCGCACCGGGCGGCCGTCCTGGCCACCGTCGTCCTCGCCCTGGTCCGGCGGGCGCTGGTCGACGCGGCCGCGAGCGGCATCGACCCGGCGCCGGTCTTCGCCGAGTACCTGACGACCGTCGACGGCGGTCCGCTCGCGGCTCCGACCGGATGACGTCCCGTCCGGCGCGGTGGCGGGCGCGCCTCTGACCGAAGCGGGATGCGGTGCGGGGCGGCGATCGTCGACGGGGCGTCGGCCGGATCGGCCTGCTAGAAGCGCGATCCCATCTCGGAGAGGCGGGCGACGCGGTCCGCGATCGGCGGGTGGGTCGCGAAGAGGCGCGCGACCACTCCCGGCTTCGACGGGTCGGCGATCCAGAGGTGCGCCATCGAGCTGTTCTGCCGCTGCATCGGCCGGCCCGCGGACTCGAGCTTGAGCAGGGCGCGGGCGAGGGCGTCGGGGTGGCGGGTCGTCAGCGCACCGGTGGCATCGGCGAGGTACTCGCGCTGACGGGAGATCGAGAGCTGCACGACCGAGGCGACGATCGGCGCGAGGACCATCGACACCAGCCCGACGATCAGGAGCGCCGGGTTGCCCCCGCCGTTGCCGTTGCCGCCCCGCCCGAAGAAGGCCAGGCGGAGGAAGGCGTCCGAGAGGAAGCCCACCGCGACGACGAGACCGAAGACGATCATCGAGACGCGGATGTCGTAGTTGCGGACGTGGCCCAGCTCGTGGGCCATCACGCCCTCCAGCTCGGCGTCGTCCATGATCGCGAGCAGGCCCGTCGTCGCAGCGACGACGGCGTGCTCGGGGTCGCGGCCGGTCGCGAACGCGTTCGGCGCCGGGTCGTCGATCAGGTACACCTTCGGCATCGGCGTACCCGTCGCGATCGAGAGGTTCTCGACGATGCGGTACAGCCTCGGCTCGTCCGCCTTCTCCACCGCCACGCCGCCGCTGAGCGCGACCGCCTGGCGAGCGGCGAAGAAGTACTGGAAGAACGCGTACCCGGCGGCGATCACGAGCACCACCACGACGATCGTCGTGCTGCGGTAGACCGCTGCCGCCAGGGCGCCCAGGCCGCCGATGATCACCAGGAACAGGACGAGGATCAGGACCGTGTTGCGCTTGTTTCGGGCGATCGCGCTGTACACGGCGGCTGCCTAGAACTGGACGCGCGGGGGCTCCGAGATCGCGGCGAGATCGCCGACCTCGAAGAACTCGCGCTCCGAGAAGCCGAGCCGACGCGAGAAGAGCGTGTTCGGGAAGACCTTCACCTTGGTGTTCATCTCGCGCACACCGCCGTTGTAGAAGCGCCGGGCCGACTGGATCTTGTCCTCGGTGTCGACCAGCTCGCCCTGCAGCTGGAGGAAGTTCTGGCTCGCCTGCAGCTGGGGGTACGCCTCCGCGACCGCGAAGATCGACTTCAGCGCGCTCTGCATGTGGTCCTCGGCGACCGACGCCTCCGCCGGGCCCTGGGCCTGGAGCGTCTCGGCGCGAGCCTGCGTCACCGACTCGAAGACCTGGCGCTCGTGCGAGGCGTAGCCCTTCACGGAGTCGATCACGTTGGGGATCAGATCCGCACGGCGCTTCAGCTGGACGGTGATGTCGCTCCACGCCTCGTCCACGCGGACGTTGAGGGTGACCAGCGAGTTGTACGTCGCCCAGAGGTAGACCCCGAGGATGACGACGAGCGCGACGACGACGATGAGCGGGACGAGCCATTCCATGCCGTCCAGTGTAGGGACGGCGCGCTCCCCGGCACCTGTCGATGAGGCGCATTCGCAGGGGCGGGTCGGCCCTACTTGAGGGTCTTCTGCAGCAGGACGGTGCTGAGCCAGCGCTCGAACTTGAAGCCGACGCGGCCCATCCGGCCGACCTCGACGAATCCGAACTGCGCGTGCATCGCCAGCGACGCCTCCGCGCCCTTGTCGGCGATGACGGCCATGATCTGACGGATCCCCACGGCCTTCGCGCGCTCGAGGAGCTCGGCCATCAGCGCCCGGCCGAGGCCCTTGCCGGTGGAGGCCGCCCGCAGGTAGATCGAGTTCTCCACGGTGAAGCGGTACGCCCGCTTGGAGGACCACGGCGACACCATCGCGTAGACGAGGGTCTGGCCTGAAGGCGAGACGGCCACGATGAAGGGCAGGCAGAGCTTGTGGTTGCGGGAGAAGTTCGTGCGGCACTCCTTCAGCGTCGAGTCGTCCTCGTCGAAGGTCACCACCGTGTTGCGCACGTAGTGGTTGTAGATCTCGCGGATGTCCGGGAGGTCGGCGTCGCGGGCGTCGCGGATCTCGAACGAGAAGCCGGGCTCGGGAGGCGGCGCCTTCCGCAGGTGCGGCGGCAGGACGCGCCGGCTCTCGTACTCTTCCTCAAGCATCCGGCTCTCCTTCGGCTCCGCCCATCGATCCGGGCCAGCGTAGCCGCCCCGCGGGCGAGCGCCCGGTCACGCGAGAGCGCTCCAGTCGACCGGCTCCGCGCCGCGCTCCTCCAGGAGGGCGTTGGCGCGGCTGAACGGCCGGGAGCCGAAGAAGCCGCGCGAGGCCGACAGCGGGCTGGGGTGCGCGCTCTCGATCACTCCGGCCTCCCCCAGCATCGGGCGGAGCGACGCGGCGTCGCGGCCCCAGAGGATCGCGACGAGAGGCGCGTCCCGGGCGGCCAGCGTGCGGATCGCGTGCTCGGTGACCACCTCCCAGCCCTTCCCGCGGTGCGAGGCGGGAGCGCCGGGGGCGACGGTGAGGACCCGGTTGAGCAGCATCACGCCGCTCGAGGTCCAGCCGCTGAGGTCGCCGTGCTCGGGCGGCTCGACGCCGAGATCGTCCCGGAGCTCGCGGTGGATGTTCTGCAGGCTCCCCGGCAGCGGGCGCACGTGGCGCTCGACCGCGAAGGACAGCCCGATCGGGTGCCCGGGCGTCGGGTACGGGTCCTGTCCGACGATGAGGACGCGCACGTCCGCGAGCGGGGCGGCGAAGGCGCGGAGCACGTCGCGGCCCGTGGGGGGATAGGTCCGACGGGCCGCGAGCGCGTCGGGGAGGAAGGTGGCCATCGCGGCGATGTCCCCTGCGACTTGGGCGAGCGCCTCCGCCCAGCCCCGGTCGATCAGTCCCGAGGCCGCGAGCTCAGCGAGGTCCACCGGGTCAGCCCGCCGCGAGCGTCGCGACGACGACTCCGGCGTCGCTGCCGCTCACGCGCCACACCGAGCCGGCGCCGCCGACGCGGAGCGCGCCGGTGCCGACGATCAGCACGGTGGACTCGTCGAGCGCGACGCCGCCGTCGACCAGGCCCGCCTCGACGGCCGCGACCAGGCGGCCGAGGGTCCCCCACTGCGCCGCGTGCACGTCGACCGTCACGTCGATGAGGCCGATGCCCTCGAGCACCGTGACCTCGTCGAGCTCCTCCGCCGCGCCCTCCGGGACGACGGCGACGCCGCCGATCCGGTGGCCGCCGACGAGGGCGCGATCGGCCGCGACGGCGGCCCCCGCCGAGTAGCCGGCGTACGGCACTCCGGAGGAGACGACATCGCGCAGCCGCGGGAAGCAGGCCTCGAGCGCGTCGCGGTAGGCCGGGGTCAGCCCTCCGCCGACGAAGATCCCGTCGACGTCGTCGAAGACCGCGGGATCGATCCGGCCGCCCTCCGGCTTCATCACGGCGAACGCGTCGAGCGGGCCGACCGTCGCGAGCAGTGCCGCGTAGCCGGCGTAGGCCTCCGGGCCGAGCCCGTCGTGGACGACGACGATCGCGATGCGCGGGCCCTCGATCCGGCCGGCGTCGACCGCGTGGGCGCGCGCCTCCGCGAGGAACGCCCCGTACAGCTGCTGGTCGTGCTCGACGCCGCCTCCGCCGCCGATCAGGTGGACGCTCACTCGTCGTCCTCGGCGAGGGCTCCGTCCACCGGGGGCAGAGCCGACCAGGGGAAGACGATCCAGCGCGGGGTGCGGCGCCAGAAGAAATCGGGCTCGAGCACCGTGCGCGGCTTCGTGTACAGGGTCACAGTGCGCACCTCGGCACCCATCGCGCGGATGAGCTTCACCGAGAGGGCGAGGGTGTGGCCGGAGTCGGAGACGTCGTCGACCAGGAGGATGCGCTTGCCGCGCACGGACGCCTCGTCGAGCAGCGGCGGCAGCACCACGGGCTCCGCCAGGCGCGCCTCGACGCCGGTGTAGAACTCGACGTTCAGCGCGCCGCAGCTCTTGATGCCGAGCGCGTAGGCCACGGCGCCCGCGAGGAGCAGACCGCCGCGCGCGATGGCGACGACCAGCTCCGGCCGGTAGCCCGACGCGACCACGTCGTCGGCCAGGTGCCGAGCGGCGTCGCCGAACTCGAGCCAGCCGAGCACCTCCTTCTCCGTGGCGGCGAGGAGGGCGGCGGAGTCGTCGGCGTCGGAAACCATGAGGGACAGGCTAGGCCGTCGCGGGCCTCCGCGTCACATCGGTCAGGCGCGCGGGGCCAGGGGTCCCTTCGCGACCTTGTGCGGGGCCGCCTGCGCGACCGGCTTGATGGTCACCAGGTCGAGGTTGACGTGGGCGGGGAGCTCCACCGAGGAGACGATCGCGGCGGCGACGTCCTCCGCGACCAGCGGGTCGGGGACCTCGGCGTAGACCGCGTCGGCGCGCTCCCGGTCGCCGCCGAAGCGGACCAGCGAGAACTCGTCCGTGTGCACCATCCCCGGCGCGATCTCGATCGCTCGGATCGGCTCGCCCGCCAGCTCGAGCCGCAGCACGGCGACCAGCGCGTGCGCGGCGTGCTTGGCGGCGTTGTACCCGCCTCCGCCCTCGTAGGCGACGTGGCCGGCGATCGAGGTGACGGTCACGATGTCCGCGGAGGTCCCGCTCCCCCGGATCCCGGCCCGCAGCAGCGGGAGCAGCGCGCTGGTCACGAGCTTCACCGAGAGCACGTTGATCTCGAACATGCGGCGCCAGTCCTCGGGGTCGGACTTCTCGACCGAGTCGAGTCCGAGCGCACCGCCCGCGTTGTTCACGAGCGCGTGCACGGGCCCGGAGGAGGCGAGGTGGTCGCGCAGAGCGTCGACCTGGGCGGCGTCGGTGAGGTCGGCGGCGAAGTACCCGGCGCCGGTCTCGGCGGCGAGCGCCTCCAGCCGGTCGCGCCGGCGCGCGACGGCGACGACCTCCCAGCCGTGCTCGCGGAACAGGCGGACCGTGGCCGCCCCGATCCCTGAACTCGCTCCTGTCACGACAACGCGTCGATCCACGCCCGTCCCCTTCCGTCAAGCCTCGGACACCCTCGACTCCGTCGTCGCAGCCCAACGCTAGTCTGGCCGCGTGCCGCCCGCCGACCCGGTTCCCGCGACTGCCGGGACAGCCGTCACCCCGAAGCGCCGCGTGCCCCTCTGGGACAACGCGCGCTTCGTCTGCGTGACCCTCGTCGTGATCGGGCACGGCGTCCAGAGGCTGACGGCCAACTCCGACACCTCGCTCATCGTCTACCTGACGATCTACGCCTTCCACATGCCGGCCTTCGCGATCATCTCGGGCTACTTCTCCAAGAGCGGCGCACCGAGCGGGCGCGCGATGCGGCGGGTGCTGACCGACATCCTCCTGCCCTACCTGATCATGGAGACGATCTGGACCCTGGTGCAGTTCCTGGTCGAGGGGAAGCAGGAGTTCAACCCGACGAAGCCGAGCTGGACGCTGTGGTTCCTGCTCGCGCTGGGCATCTTCCGCCTCGTCCTCCCCTACCTGGCGCTGCTGCGCTGGCCGCTGCTGATCAGCGTGGTGCTCGCGGTCGGGGTCAGCTACTACGACAACATCGACTCGACCTTCTCGCTCGCACGCGCGATCGGGATCCTGCCGTTCTTCGTGTTCGGCTGGCGCCTGCGCGGCTTCGCCCCCGGCGGCCGCTCCGCCGTCGACCGCTGGCTCGATCAGCCGCCGTCGCGGGTGCTCCTCGCCCGGATCCTCGCCGTCGTCCTCTTCGCGGTCACGGCGGTCGTCATGACCGTCAACATCGAGGCGTTCCGAGCGGCGGACCTGCGCTACTGGTTCTTCTACGACCGCCCCTACGACGCCCTCGGCGAGACCCAGTGGTGGGCCGGGCTGGTGCGGCTGGCCCTGATGGCCGGAGCGGTAGTGCTCTCGCTCGCGCTCTTCGCGATGGTGCCCCGCCGCCGCACCCCGCTCACCGCCTGGGGGCAGTCGACGATGTACGTCTACCTCCTCCACAGCTTCGTCCTCTATCCGCTGCGGGAGTCCGGGATCCTCTCGCGGACGGAGAGCACGCTCGCCCTCGTGCTGATGATCGTGTTCTGCGTCGCGGTCTCGGTCGCGCTCTCGCTGGGCTGGACCCGCACCGTCTTCCACCGGCTGGTCGAGCCCCGCGCGGCCTGGCTCTTCGCCCCGGTGGCCGACGAGAGGCCTCCGCGCCCGGACCGCGCAGACCCTACGGGCGCCAAGCGCGACCGGCAGCCCGAGCGGCGCTGACGGCCGTTACCCCGTGTGTCGGCGGTCCTGGCCGCCCGGGGGGCCCCCGCGTACGCTCGTCGCGACGGAGAACGGCCCCGTCACCGACCCCGACGATCCGATGGGAAGCACCATGACCGACTCCGAGAAGTGGCAGTTCGAGACCAAGCAGATCCACTCGGGCGCCGCGCCGGACCCGGTGACCAAGGCCCGCGCGACGCCGATCTACCAGACCACCTCCTACGTCTTCGACAACGCGGAGCACGCCCAGAACCTGTTCGCGCTGGCCGAGTTCGGGAACATCTACACCCGCATCCAGAACCCGACCCAGGCGGTCGTGGAGGAGCGGCTCACCGCCCTCGAGGGCGGCTCCGGCGCCCTGCTGCTCGCCTCGGGCCAGGCCGCCGAGACCGCGGCCGTGCTGAACATCGCCCAGGCCGGCGACCACATCGTCTCGTCGTCCTCGATCTACGGCGGCACCTACAACCTCTTCAAGTACACCCTCGCCAAGCTCGGCATCGAGACGACCTTCGTCGAGAACCAGGACGACCGCGAGGAGTGGCGCCGCGCCGTCCGTCCGAACACGAAGCTGTTCTTCGCCGAGACCGTCGGCAACCCCAAGATCAACATCCTCGACATCCGCACCGTGGCCGATGTCGCGCACGACGCCGGCGTGCCCCTGATCGTGGACAACACCATCGCGACGCCCTACCTGATCCGCCCCTTCGAGCACGGCGCGGACATCATCGTGCACTCGGCGACGAAGTTCCTCGGCGGCCACGGCACGGTCATCGGCGGAGCGATCGTCGACGGCGGCCGCTTCTCGTGGACCGCGAACGCTGAGCGCTTCCCCGGCCTCACCACGCCGGACGAGTCGTACCACGGCGCCGTCTACACCGCCGCGGTCGGCGACTCCCTCGCCTACATCATCAAGGCCCGCGTGCAGCTGCTGCGCGACCTCGGCGCCTCGATCGCCCCGGCGAGCGCCTGGCAGCTCATCCAGGGCATCGAGACCCTCTCGCTCCGGATCGAGCGCCACGTGCAGAACGCGCAGGAGATCGCGGAGTACCTCGAGAACCACTCCGACATCGCCTCGGTGAACTACTCGGGCCTGCCCACCTCGCCCTGGTACGCCGCGGCCAACCGCTACGCGCCGAAGGGCGTGGGCGCGGTGCTCTCGTTCGAGCTCAAGGGCGGAGTGGACGCCGGCCGGGCCTTCGTCGACTCGCTGGAGCTGTTCTCGCACCTGGCCAACATCGGCGACGTCCGCTCGCTCGTCATCCACCCCGCGTCGACCACGCACTCGCAGCTCTCGCCCGAGCAGCAGCTGACCGCCGGCGTCACTCCGGGCCTGGTGCGCCTGTCGGTGGGACTCGAGAACGTCGACGACCTCCGCGCCGACCTCGACCAGGCCCTCCGCGCCGCGCGCGCCGTCGTCGAGGCCTCCCGCGCGAACGCCTGAGGCCCCTCGGCGCCCTGACGGGGTCCCCGTCCTCGGGGATCGCGTCGGGGCGCTCCGCGCGCGGGCGGAGGAGCGCGGGAGCAGGGCGTAACAAACGGCTCCGCCCCGCGGCGCTCTGACACGATGGACAGCGCTATGGACTGGCAGCAGACACTCGAGGACACGGTCCCGTCGGCGTTCGTCACCGAGCGCCAGCTCCTCTCGGTCATCGGCAAGCCGCCCGCCACCGGAGCCTGGCGCGACGGCGACCACCCGGGCGGACGCCGCTTCGTCGACCTCGGCCCGTTCGACTTCGAGGCGGGCGGCCGCCTCCCCCACGCCCGCATCGCCTACGAGAGCTGGGGCGCGCTGAACGAGCGCCGCGACAACGCCGTCCTCGTCCTGCACGCGCTGACCGGCGACTCCCACCTGCTCGGCCGCGGCGATCCCGGCCACGCGACGGACGGCTGGTGGTCGGGACTCGTCGGCCCCGGCCTCGTGATCGACACCGACCGCTTCTTCGTGGTCGCCCCGAACATGCTCGGCGGCTGCCAGGGCTCCAGCGGTCCCGCGTCCCTCGCCCCCGACGGCCACGAGTGGGGCGCACGGTTCCCGTACACGAGCATCCGCGACCAGGTGCGGGCGCAGGTGCAGTTCAGCGACCTGCTCGGCGTCGAGCGCTGGCACACCGTCATCGGCGGCTCGATGGGCGGGATGCAGGCGCTGGAGTGGGGGATCGACCACGCGGAGCGGGTCGCGCGCCTCGCGGTCCTCGCAGCTCCCCCGCGGGCCACGGCCGACCAGATCGCCCTCAACTTCGTGCAGCTCGAGGCGATCCGCAACGACGCGGCCTTCGCGGGCGGCTCCTACTACGACGCCGGCGACGGCCAGGGCCCGTACCACGGCCTCGCGCTCGCCCGCCGGATGGCACTGCTCAACTACCGCAGCCCCTCCGAGCTCAACGACCGCTTCGAGCGCAGCTGGCAGTCGGGGCTCAGCCCGCTCGGCGGCGGCGGCCGCTTCGCCGTGGAGTCGTACCTCGACTTCCACGGCAACAAGTTCACGCGCCGCTTCGACGCGAACAGCTACATCACGCTCGTCGAGGCGATGAACTCGCACGACGTCGGCCGCGGCCGGGGCGGCGAGGCGGCCGCCCTCTCCCGGATCACCAGCCCGACCCTCGTCCTCGGCATCGACAGCGACCGGCTCTTCCCGGTCGAGGGCCAGCGGATCATCGCGGCGCACGCTCCCGGCGCTCTCGACGGCGGAGAGGTCGCGGTGATCACCTCGACGTTCGGCCACGACGGGTTCCTCATCGAGGACGACGCGGTCGGCGCGCACCTCGCCCGGCTGCTGGCGCATCCCGCGACGGCCTGACCCGCCCGACTCCGGCGCGGTTCGACGCCCCGAACCGCGCCGACCGGCCCGGCCAGTGGCTATCGTGAGACGGGGGCCAGCCCCGCGCCACGACCGGAGGGGGCCAGAGCGTGCCGATGATCCGCAGCGCCCGCGAGCGCGATCGGCTGCTGCGCCACTCCGCCTGCGGGATCGGCCTGCTCACGGAGGCGGGGGCGCTCGGCATGGCCCTCATCCCCGGGACACTCCAGCCCGCCGCCGTGCCGTTCGCCGTCGCGCTGCTCCTGGGCATGATGGCCGCCCACGTCGAGCTCGCACGGACGGGGCGCCGCAGCCGAGTGATCGCCGTCGCCGTCGGCGGCCTGCTGCTGGGCTGGGGCCTCGCGCTGGGGCTCGCTCCGGGCGCCGACTTCGCCGGGTTCGTCCTGGTCAACACCGCGAACGCCGTGACCGCGAGCATCGCCGTGGTCGTGACGACGTCCGCGCGCCGACTGCTCCTGCTGCTGCCGGTGCTCCTCCCGAGCCTCATCCCGTCGGTGCTCGTCTCGAGCGGCACCATGATCCCCACCGTGGTCGTCCAGAGCCTGCTGCCCTGGGGCACGCTCTGCGGCTTCGCCCTCTGGATCGGCACAGCGGTCCCGCGGGTGGTGCGGCGGATCGACAGCATCGGCAACGCCCACCGCGTGGAGCGCCTCGCCAGCGAGACGGAGGCGCAGCGCCGGCAGGGCGCGCGGCTCCTGCACGACACTGTGCTGGCCACCCTCACGCTCCTCGCGCACTCGGGCCGCGGAGTGTCGGTCGACGCGCTCCGGCAGCAGGCGGCGCAGGACGCGCAGCTCCTGCGCCAGCTCCGGCTCGGCGGGACCCCCACCCCGAGCGCGTCCGGCTCCTACCAGCTGACCAGCGTCACCTCCGCCCCCGCGGCCAACACCCTCGAGACCGTCCGCAACCGCTTCGGCCGGATGGGGCTCGACGTGATCTGGCACGGCTCCGGCCAGGTGGCGCTCACCGGCGCGGCCCTCGACTCCTTCGTGCTCGCCCTGGCGGAGTGCCTCGAGAACGTGCGCCGCCACTCCGGCGTCGCCTCGGCCGACGTGACGATCACCGAGGACGAGACGACCGTCCGCGCGATGGTCACGGACGCGGGCGCGGGCTTCGACATCGCGACCGTCCCCGACACGAAGCTCGGCTTCAAGGAGTCGGTGATCGCCCGGCTCGGCGACGTCGGCGGCCGCACCAGACTGTTCAGCGCCCCCGGATCGGGGACGACCGTGGTGCTGGAGGTCCCCAAGTGAGCCCCGCGCCGGAGTCGCGGGCCCCGCTGCTGGGACGCGTGCCCGCGACGCACGGCCGCTCCTCCCGGTCCGCCCGCTCGGTCCGCCGCCAGCAGGAGGGGCTCGGCACCAACTACCTCGGCAGCGGCCTCAACGGCATCGCCGCCGCGATCCTCGCCTACGAGCTGCTGATCTTCCTCTCGACCTCCGCCCGCTACAGCGACCTCGCACCCGCGGCGATCGCCTGGGTCCTCGTCGTCCTGGCCTTCGGGTCCACCGTCCTCGCGATCCACCTCGGCGGACGCCGCCTGCCGCTCCCGGTCTACCTCTGCTTCCTCGTCGCCGTCGGAGCCGCCGTCGTGCTCGACCTGGTGGCCGTGACCGACTCCGGCGCGGCCCGCACCGTCCCCACCGCCGCGGTCGCGGGCGCCGTCGCGCACGCCGCGCTGATCGTCCACCGGCGCGGGATCGAGATCCTCGCGGTGAGCGCCCTCGTCGCGATCGCCGAGGTGATCGCGTTCCTCTCGATGGAGTCGGGCGGCGCAGGCGCGCTCTCGGTGCGCATCAGCGCCCTCGTGGTGACGATCGCGCCGGCCGTCGTCGTGGTCGTGATGATGCGCGGATTCCGCCGGATGGTCCAGCTCGAGATCGACCGCGCCCTCGTGCAGAGCACCACGCTCGGCCCGCGCTACGCGGTCGGGATGCTCGCCTCGGAGGAGCTCGCACGGCTCGACCTCGCCGCCGAGCGCCTCCTCGCCGAGGTGGGCGACGGCTCGGTCCGCCTGCCCCTCGACGCCCAGCGCGCCGCCCACGCGACCTCGCTCGCCACCCAGCTCCGCCTCCACCTCATCGAGGGGCGGCGCGAGACCTGGCTGCACCATGCCGTGCTCGAGTCCGAGCTGCTCGCGCCGCTCGTCGAGCTCGACGACCCGGACGGCACCGCCGGACTCCTCGGGCACCAGCAGCGCGACGGGCTCCTCTCGGCGATCTGGCTGATGGCCGACAGCGCGACCGGACTCGCCGTGGTCCTCCACGTCGAGTCGGGCAGCCCCCGCGATCCCGGAGCCGGGACGGCCGCCCGAGGACTGCTCGTGCCGATCACGCTCCGCTCCTCAGGCGCGCCCTTGCGCGGCGTCGATCCTGCGACGTGGGAGGCTATCGCTCAGGTCGGCGTCTTCCGCGACACCTCACGCGACGGGGAGCTCCGGATCGAGATCGACTGCCTGGTCGAGAATCCCGCCGACCGGTGAGCAGCCGCCGAGAGACCGCCGACGACCGCCGACCGAAGGACACCGATGACACCCACCGCTGACGCGAAGATCACTCTCGCGGTCGTGGACGACCACAAGATGCTCCTCGGAGCGCTCACGGAGTGGATCCGCGGAGCCGCCTCCGACATCCAGCTGGTGGCCGCGGTCGCCTCCTGGCCCGAGCTGCTCACGCACCCCGAGTTCCCCGTCGACGTCGTGCTCCTCGACCTCGACCTCAAGGACAACATCCCGATCTCGGTGAAGCTCTCGACCCTCAAGACCACCGGGGTGAAGACCGTGCTGATGAGCACCTACTCCGAGCCCGCCGTGGTCCGCGAGGCACTCGCCTCCGGAGCCCTCGGCTACCTCGTGAAGACCGAGGACGCGGACATGATCGTCGAGGCGATCCGCGCGGCCAAGGACGGCCACTCCTACATCTCGCACGAGCTCGACATGGCGCTCTCCACCGGCGACTCCGACGGAGCGCCGAAGCTCAGCGCGCAGGAGCGCCGCGTGATGGCCCTCTACGGCGGCGGCGAGCCGGTCAAGTCGGTCGCGTTCGAGCTGGGCATCTCGGAGGAGACGGCGAAGTCGTACCTCAAGCGGATCCGCGAGAAGTACCGCGTCGTCGGCATCGACGTCGGCACGAAAGTGGCGCTCCGCAAGCGCGCCATCCACGACGGGATCCTCATCGAGACGGACTGAGTCCTCTTCCGTGGCGGTCCCTGCCCACCACGGCGCGGTCGGCTTCACGACGTGGTGCGTTCCGCGGAGCGAGGTGCGTCGCCCGGCATCGATCCGCTGGCACGCGCATCGCTGTCGGCGGGCTCCACGAGGGCGCGGCGGTCCCCGCCCGCCGCGGCGCGGTCGACTTCAGGACGCGGCGCGCTCCGCGGAGCGAGGTGCGTCGCCCGGCATCGATCCGCTGGCACGCGCATCGCTGTCGGCGGGCTCCACGAGGGCGCGGCGGTCCCCGCCCGCCGCGGCGCGGTCGACTTCAGGACGCGGCGCGCTCCGCGGAGCGAGGTGCGTCGCCCGGCATCGATCCGCTGACACGCGGATCACTGTCGGCGGGCTCCACGAAGGCGCGGCGGTCCCCGCCCGCCGCGGCGCGGTCGACTTCACGACGTAGTGCGTTCCGCAGAGCGGGGCGCGTCGCCCGGCATCGATCCGCTGACACGCGGATCACTGTCGGCGGGCTCCACCTCGTCGAGCGGCGGCCACCTGCTCCTGCGATCGAGCAGGGCGGGCGTGCCCGAGTCGTGCCGGTCAAGTAGCCGCGGGACGCGGCCTATCGAGAACCGCCAGGCACGGACAACGGGTCGCTGCTGGTCGAGAGGCCGCGGGACGCGGGGCATCGAGACCCACCGGACCGGGACTGCGAGTGCTCCTGCGGGCCCGCGTCAGGGGGCCAGGACGGCGACCGTCATGCCGGGCGTCGCGGCGGGGGCGTCCATCGCGGCGAGAGCGGCGGGCAGGTCCTCGAAGGCGATGGTGCGGCCGACGGAGTCGGCGGGGCGCAGACGGCCGGCGACGACGTCGTCGAGGAGGGCCGTGTAGCCGCTCCGGGCGATGCCGTGGCTGCCCAGCAGCTCCAGCTCCTGGGCGATGACCCGGCCGAGCGGGATCGCCGGTGCGGCGTCGGGCCCGAGGAGCAGACCCACCTGCACGTGCCGGCCGCGCGGACGCAGGGCGGCGATCGACGCCTCCGCGGTGACCCTGCTGCCGACGGCGTCGACCGCCAGATGCGCCCCTCCTCCGGTCGCCGCCCGGATCGCCTCGGCGGCACCCTCGCCTCCGGGGACGGTCACCGCCCCGAGCGCGGCCGCGGCCTCCCGCGCCGGGGCGGAGACGTCCGACGCCACCACGCGGGCCCCGGCCGCGAGCGCGACGATCACCGCGGAGAGGCCGACTCCGCCGCAGCCCAGCACCGCGACCCACTCCCCCGGGGCGACCCGGCCGCGCTCGTGCAGGGCGTGGTACGCGGTCCCGAAGCGGCAGCCGAGACCGGCCGCCTCGACGAAGCCGACGGAGTCGGGCAGGCGCACCAGGTTCAGGTCCGCACCCGGCACGGCCACCGCCTCGGCGAACGACCCGTCGAGGGTGAATCCCGGCTGCTGCTGGCGGAGGCACACCTGCGTCGCCCCCTCCCGGCACTGCTCGCAGTCGCCGCAGGCGAACACGAACGGCGCCGTGACCCGGTCACCGACCGCGAAGAGCGACACCTGGGCTCCCGTCGCGATCACCGTCCCGGCGAACTCGTGCCCGGGGATCTGCGGCAGGACGACCGAGTCGTCGTGCCCCTTCCACGCGTGCCAGTCGCTCCGGCACACCCCGGTCGCCGCGACGCGGACGACGACGCCGTCGACGGGGCAGACGGGCTCCGGGACCTCGACGATCAGGGGGAGGGCGGAGAAGGACGAGTAGCTCACGGCGCGCATGCCGAGAGTCTTCCAGAGGCCCTGGCCGCGCTCTGCTTACAGCGCGTCGACCGGGATGCCGCCGGTGCCCGGCTGGGCGGGCTCGCGGTGGACCGGGTAGACCGTGCCCCGGGCGCGGTCGATCGCGATGCTGCCGAAGGCGAGCACGATTCCGGCCGCGGTCAGGCCCACGCCGACCCAGATGGGCGACAGGTAGCCCAGTCCGGCGGCGATCGTCAGGCCGCCGAGCGCGGCACCCACCGAGTTGCCGATGTTGAGGGCGGAGTGGTTGAGCGCGGCCGCGATCGTCTGGCTGTCGCGCGCCACGTCCATCAGCCGGGTCTGGATCGCGGGCGACGCGGCCGCCGAGAAGCCCGCCGAGAGGAACGCGAACACCACCAGCCCGACGACAGAGCAGGCCGACAGCGCGAGCCCCATCAGCAAGACGCCGACGCCGGCGAAGAACACCACCAGCGCCCGCCGCACGTCGCGGTCGGCGGCCCAGCCGCCGACGAGGTTGCCGACGGTCATCCCGAGGCCGATGACGACCAGGATCCACGGGACCGCGCCGAGCGGCAGGCCCGTCACCTCGGTCGCGAGCGGCGAGATGTAGCTGTACATCGCGAAGAGTCCGCCGAAGCCGATGGCGCCGACGAGCAGGGTCATCCAGACCTGCAGGCGCCCGAACGCCCGCAGCTCGTTGCGGACGGTCGCCGCCGGATTCCCGGGTTGCGCGGGCACCAGCAGCTGGACGGCCACGACGGTCAGCGCGAAGAGCACCGCGACCACGAGGTAGGCGCTGCGCCAGCCGGCCACCTGCCCGACCCAGGTGATCGCGGGCACGCCGATGACGTTCGCGATCGTGAGCCCGGAGAGGACGAACGCGACTCCCTTGCCGCGCTTGCCGGGACCCATCAGGTCGGCGGCGACCAGGGAGGCGATGCCGAAGTAGGCGCCGTGCGGAAGCGCGGCGACGAAGCGCGCGGCGAGGACGAGCGGGAAGCTCGGGAGCAGCGCCGAGCCGATCGTCCCGACGGTGAAGGCGACGAGGAGGGTCAGGAGGAGCCTCTTGCGCGGCCAGCGCGCCGCTGCGGCGGCGATGGTGGGGGCGCCGACCACGACACCGAGCGCGTATGCCGAGATCAGCATCCCCGCCTGCGAGACGGCCTGCTCCTGGCTCGCGGCCCAGACCCCGGGGAGGAGGTCGGCGGCGAGCTGCGGGAGGAGCCCCATCGCGACGAACTCGGTCGAGCCGATGCCGAAGCCCCCCATCGCGAGGGCGAGCAGGGCGAGGCGGGTCCGAGCGGGCGAGAGCGTCACCGGTCAAGGCTACTCAGGATCGGACGGATGTCGAATCGATTCGAGCACGCCCGGACACGAGAGGTCGTGGCGGGGACCCGCTACTCCCCCAGCGCGTCGTTCAGCCGGGCGATCTTGCCGTCGATCTCGCCCGAGTAGCCGGGGCGGATGTCCGCCTTCAGGACGAGCGACACGCGCGTCCCGAACGCTCCGACGGCCTCCGTCGCGCGCTTGACGACGTCGAAGACCTCGTCCCACTCCCCCTCGATCTCGGTGAACATCGAGGTCGTCCGCGACGGCAGGCCGCTCTCGCGGACGATGCGGACGGCGGCGGCGACGGCGTCATGGACGGACGCGTCGGGCGCCTCGCCCCCGGACGGTGCGACCGAGAATGCGACGAGCATGGGTGCCTCCTTGACTGCGCGCACCGCGTGCCGGCCCCGCGCCCTCCGAGCCTACGAGCCCTGGGGCGCCAGGCGGGTCTCGCCGGTCAGCGACGACGCGGAAGTCGTGGCGCCGGGTGCGACGACCCGCGCCGTCCCCATCCTCCACAGCTCGCGCAGCAGCCAGCCGAGCAGCACCACGAGGAGGATGTTCCGCACGGTCAGCACGAGCACCATCCACCAGTGCGACCAGAGGAGGAAGAGGTAGAGGTACGGGTAGACCACCTGGGTCAGAGCCGCAGTGACGAGCGTCAGCTTCGCGGGCCGGTCGAACGCGCCGTCGCGGCACGCGATCAGCCCGGCGATCACCGGCGGCGCGAGCCAGACGATGTACTGCGGCGAGAGCACCTTGTTGGTGTCGATGAACACGACCACGAAGGTCAGCGCGAGCAGCGGGAACAACCTGGCGGGGTCGGCCCGGCGGGCGAGAGCACGGGCACCCAGCAGGGCCACGCCGAGCATGGCCAGAGCGAGCAGCGGGGTCATCAGGCTCGCCGCGAACTCGGTGCCGGGCCCGTGCATCTCGAAGGTGTTGATGTCGGCGGCGTAGTAGACGTAGCTCCCCGATCCCGGGAGTACCGACAGCCACATCCAGGGAGTGCTCACGACGGCCTCGATCTGGAGGCCCCGATCGGTCTGGTCGGTGACGAAGCTGAAGACCTGGTCCCCGCCGCCGACGAGGACGACCGCGAGCACGATGATCACGGAGGCGACCGCGGGGACGAGGATCATCCGCAGCCGTCCGCGCAGGACCAGCACGGCAGCGGCGAGGATCGCGGCCGGCCACACCTTGATCCAGGTAGCCACGGTCAGCAGCAGCGCCGCGACGCCCGGACGGGTCGCCGCCCAGAGCATCCCGGCGATGGCCGGCGGCGCGGTGAAGGCGTCGATGCGGCCGATGGCGATCGGCCCGAGGAGGACGAGGAACAGCAGCCACCAGCGCGCCGCCGCGAGGCGCGGTGCCGACCGGCCGCGCAGCAGCAGGGCGAAGGCGGCGGCGTCGGCGAGCGCGACGAGGACGAGCCACATCAGGTCGTAGCCCGCCGAGCCGAAGAGCCAGGAGGCGGCGATCGGGCCCCAGGCGAGGATCGGGTAGACCCAGCCCGTGTCGATCCCGGCGATGCCGCCGCCCTCGACGGCGGTCCTCATCCACTCCTTGTAGACGATGCTGACGTCGCCCATCGGCAGACCCGGAGCGAACAGCGCCAGGAGGGAGAGCACCACGTGCACCAGCGCGAAGGCGCCCCAGAGCACGGCGACGGAGTCGCGGTTCTCGCGCAGCCGGGCGAGGGGGCGGGAGGACGCTCGAGGAGGGGAGGACGGCACCGCGTCATTGTAGAGGGGCCGCTGAACGGGACCCTGGCAGCACCTGAGCCCGCCTGAGAGCGCCGCTCCCGCCGGGCATCGGTCCCCGGCGGCGTCGGTCGCCGCCGGGCGTCAGCAGACGGCGTCGCGACCCGACGAACTCAGTAGCCGGCGAACGCGTCGGTGCGGATCCGCTTCGCCCCGGCACCGCGCAGGGCGCCGCGGACCGAGTCGACGAACGACGGCGACCCGGAGACGTAGCCCACGCGGCGGCCGGCGTCCGGCACCGCGTCCGCGAGCAGCTCGGCGGTCAGTCGGCCTGTGACGTGCGACCACCGTGCGGGCAGGTCGGTCGGCGTCTCCTTCGAGCAGAGCACGACCCGGGCCCCCGACTCCTGCAGCAGGTCGCGGTACGCGACCTCGGCGAGGCTCGGCACGGCGACCACGACGACGACGTCCCGCCGCGGACCATCCGCGAGCGAG
The DNA here is from genome assembly GCF_002932015.1 of Rathayibacter sp. AY1H3. NCBI lineage: Bacteria > Bacillati > Actinomycetota > Actinomycetes > Micrococcales > Microbacteriaceae > Rathayibacter > Rathayibacter sp. AY1H3. The sequence continues at coordinate 181,992 of NZ_PSUU01000001.1, read as the reverse complement.
CGGAGCTGACTGGCGAACGGGGTGATCCCGATGCCGCCCGCCACAAGCAGCAGCGGCACGGTGGGATCGGCCGGCAGGACGAAGTCACCGCCGACGCTCGTCGCCCGGAGCGAGTCGCCGGGCTCCAGCGCGGCGAGGGCGCGCTTGAAGCTGCTCGCCTTCTCCGGCATCCGCAGGGCGATCGCGATCTCGCCGTCGGACGGAGCGGAGGAGACCGAGAAGGTGCGCCGGCTGCCCCGGCTGTCGGCGCGGTGCGGCAGGTCGAGCTCGAGCCACTGGCCCGGCTCGAAGGTCAGCGGCGAGCGGGAGCGGAAGCGGTACTCCGCGATGCCCGGCGCCAGCACGCGGGTAGAGGCGAGCTCGAGCGTGTGCCGCCGACGCTGGCGGAATGCGAAGGCGAACGCGAGGGCGTTGCCGACCACGAGGCCCAGCTCCGGAGTGGCGGAGACGACGCCGATGTGGAAGGGGACGCTCGCCACGAGCGCTGCGACGACCGCGATGATCAGCTGCTGCGAGCGGCGCGGCGCGAGCGTGAGCGGCTCCGTCAGCATGAAGGCGCCGGCGAAGACGAAGGGGTAGGCCGTGAGGACCAGAGCCGCCGCGGCGCCGAGGTCCTGGCCGTTCTGCACCGCCTGCTGCACGGAAACCCCGCCGGCGACGACGACGAAGACGGCGAAGACGGCGAAGCGGCGGACCCGCGCGACGATCAGGAGGGAACCCACGACGACGAACGGCCAGATCGCGCCACTGGCGATCCACCAGGCTCCGGCGTTGAGCCCGGTGAAGCCGATGATCAGCACGGCGACCGCGGCCGGGTTGAAGAGGTGGCGGCCCCGCCAGGCCAGGACGTACTTGGACGCGGCGGCGATCGCGCCGACGAGCGCGATCACGGCGAGCCCGCGAGGATCGGCCGTCGGGAAGAGCAGGCAGGCGATCAGCAGACCGGTGACGAGCGAGGACTCCAGGTGCGCGCGGCTGCGGAACAGCCGCGCGAGGACCGCGCTGACCAGGGCCGTCGAGGCGACGGCGACGAGCGTCGTGCCGAGGATCTCGAGCGGCGTCGAGAAGATCAGGCCGGCTGCGGCGTAGCCGACGGCGACGAGCAGGAGCGCGGCGAGCGTCATCCAGACCAGCCGGTAGGTGGTGACGCGGCCGAAGGCGCGGTCGAAGGCGCGGTCGAAGGTGCCGATCATCGGAAGACCTCTCCGGGGAAGGAAGACGAGTAGTGGAGGGTGCCGTCGCTGCGGACGCGGACGAACTCGAAGTCGAAGCGCTCGGCGAGGGCCTCGGGCGGACAGACGAACAGCGCGGTCGCGAGCCCGTCGGCGACGAGGGCCGTGTCGGCCACCGCCCAGGCGGCGACGATGCTCTCGACCGGAGCTCCGGTCCGCCCGTCGAGGACGTGGTGGAGGCCGCTACCCCAGGCGCGGCGGTTGCTCGCCGAGCCGCAGAGCGCGCGGTCGCCGGGCACCGCCACTCCCAGTGCGCTGCTCGGGTCCCACGGGTGCTCGAGGCCGACCCGGACGGGTCCGGCTCCGATGCCCCGGAGGTCGCCGCTCGCGTCGACGACGGCGGGCCCGACTCCGTCGAGCTCCTCGAGGACGAGGTCGACGAGCTGGCCCTTGCCCGCGGCGCCGACGTCGACGACGGTCCCGGGCTCGACCCGCAGTCCCGCCGCCCCGCGTCGGGCGGCGGCCCAGGAGGGAGCGGGGACGGCGGGTCCGCGCGGGACGAGGGTGTACGCGGAGTCGTAGCCGAGCTGCTCGAGAGAGCCGCCGACGAAGGGGGTGACCGCCCCGCCGGTCAGCTCGTCGAGCACGTCGTACAGTGCGAAGAGGTCGGCCGCCTCGTCGGGGAAGACGTGCTCGCCTCCGACCCGCAGCTGCGAGACGGCGGAGTCGTCACGGAACCGCGACCAGGTGCGGTCGTACTCCGCGATGCGCGCCTCGACCCGCGAGCGGTGGGAGGGCTCGAGCGGCTCGGCGGTGTCGATATGCCAGCCGGTGCCGATCGCGTCGAACCGCCACGCGTGGACGAGGACCGTCGGGGCGTCAGGCCGTGGCATCGGCCTTGATGGTCTCGACGGCGTCGTTGAAGCCGCCGGAGGTGAGGGAGGACCCCGACACCTTGGAGACCTTCAGCTCGTCGAGCTGCTTGCCGACGACCTCGCCCGCGATACCGCCCGCGAAGCGCGACTGGTACTGCTGGCCGGTGGGGTTCTCCGACTCCGGGGTCACGGTCACGTCGGTGACGACGCCGTCGGCGAGGGTCAGCGAGACGCCCACCTTCTCGTTCCCTCCGGGCGAGGTGTAGGCGCCCTCGGCCTCGTAGGTGCCGTCGGCGTAGCTGCTGCCGCTCGCGGCGGAGGACGCGGCGCCGGTCGCCTCGGGGGCGGAGCTGGTGGCGGTGCTCGGAGCGGTGGTGGTCGCCGCGTCGGCGGCGTCGCTCCCGGTCGTGGTGGTGCTGGAGCAGGCGGCGAGCGCGGCGAGGGTGCCGGCGCCGGCGAGGAGGGTCAGGGCGTAGCGGGCGGGAGTCGTGGTCTTCGCGGTCATGTCTGTTCTCCTGGTCAAGGCGGACGCGGCGGATCCGACGGTAGAGGTGCTCGCTTCGAGCACCCGATGAGGCGGCGGTGCGGAGCCGGTGAGCCGGGCCGCGGGCGTCGCTTCCTCCAGGACAACGGCGGCGGTCCCGGTTCGGTTCAGCGCTCGTCCAACGGGCGTGTCAGCGCAGGAGTGCGGCGACCACTCCGGGCAGGTGCTCCGCGATGTCGAGCGCGGCGATCGGGCCGCCGGCGGAGGCGCTCCGTCCGGCCTCCGCGTGCAGGACGGCGGCCGCGGCGGCCACGGGGGCGAGGTCCTCCGCGGTCAGAGTCGCCCCGGCCGCCTCGGCGTCCGCGGCCCGACCGGCGAGGAGTGCGCCGAGCACGCCGCCGAGGACCGCAGCGACGAGGAGCGGCGCACCCTGATCGAGCAGCTGCACTCGGGAGTCCCGGTGGTGCTCGACGCGGGCGCGCTCGACCTGATCGACGAGGCCGCAGGCCCGGTCGTCATCACGCCGCACTACCGCGAGCTCGCCGGAGTGCTCGGCCGAGCGGGTCTGGACGCGGACGCCGCGACGATCGCCGAGGCCCCGGGGGAGTGGGCGCGCCGGGCGGCGGACGGCCTCGGAGTCTGCGTGCTCCTCAAGGGCGGCACCACCCACGTCGTCGCGGGCGGCGTCGAGCTCGAGGTCTCCGGATCCACGCCCTGGCTGGCGACCGCGGGCAGCGGCGACGTCCTCGGCGGCGTGCTCGGCGCACTCCTCGCCGGTCGGGCCGCGGACGCCGAGGCGGCCGGGGCGACTCTGACCGCGGAGGACCTCGCCCCCGTGGCCGCCGCGGCCGCCGTCCTGCACGCGGAGGCCGGACGGAGCGCCTCCGCCGGCGGCCCGATCGCCGCGCTCGACATCGCGGAGCACCTGCCCGGAGTGGTCGCCGCACTCCTGCGCTGACACGCCCGTTGGACGAGCGCTGAACCGAACCGGGACCGCCGCCGTTGTCCTGGAGGAAGCGACGCCCGCGGCCCGGCTCACCGGCTCCGCACCGCCGCCTCATCGGGTGCTCGAAGCGAGCACCTCTACCGTCGGATCCGCCGCGTCCGCCTTGACCAGGAGAACAGACATGACCGCGAAGACCACGACTCCCGCCCGCTACGCCCTGACCCTCCTCGCCGGCGCCGGCACCCTCGCCGCGCTCGCCGCCTGCTCCAGCACCACCACGACCGGGAGCGACGCCGCCGACGCGGCGACCACCACCGCTCCGAGCACCGCCACCAGCTCCGCCCCCGAGGCGACCGGCGCCGCGTCCTCCGCCGCGAGCGGCAGCAGCTACGCCGACGGCACCTACGAGGCCGAGGGCGCCTACACCTCGCCCGGAGGGAACGAGAAGGTGGGCGTCTCGCTGACCCTCGCCGACGGCGTCGTCACCGACGTGACCGTGACCCCGGAGTCGGAGAACCCCACCGGCCAGCAGTACCAGTCGCGCTTCGCGGGCGGTATCGCGGGCGAGGTCGTCGGCAAGCAGCTCGACGAGCTGAAGGTCTCCAAGGTGTCGGGGTCCTCCCTCACCTCCGGCGGCTTCAACGACGCCGTCGAGACCATCAAGGCCGATGCCACGGCCTGACGCCCCGACGGTCCTCGGCCACGCGTGGCGGTTCGACGCGATCGGCACCGGCTGGCAGATCGACACCGCCGAGCCGCTCGAGCCCTCCCACCGCTCGCGGGTCGAGGCGCGCATCGCGGAGTACGACCGCACCTGGTCGCGGTTCCGTGACGACTCCGCCGTCTCGCAGCTGCGGGTCGGAGGCGAGCACGTCTTCCCCGACGAGGCGGCCGACCTCTTCGCACTGTACGACGTGCTCGACGAGCTGACCGGCGGGGCGGTCACCCCCTTCGTCGGCGGCTCTCTCGAGCAGCTCGGCTACGACTCCGCGTACACCCTCGTCCCGCGCGGACCCGCCGTCCCCGCTCCCTCCTGGGCCGCCGCCCGACGCGGGGCGGCGGGACTGCGGGTCGAGCCCGGGACCGTCGTCGACGTCGGCGCCGCGGGCAAGGGCCAGCTCGTCGACCTCGTCCTCGAGGAGCTCGACGGAGTCGGGCCCGCCGTCGTCGACGCGAGCGGCGACCTCCGGGGCATCGGAGCCGGACCCGTCCGGGTCGGCCTCGAGCACCCGTGGGACCCGAGCAGCGCACTGGGAGTGGCGGTGCCCGGCGACCGCGCGCTCTGCGGCTCGGCGAGCAACCGCCGCGCCTGGGGTAGCGGCCTCCACCACGTCCTCGACGGGCGGACCGGAGCTCCGGTCGAGAGCATCGTCGCCGCCTGGGCGGTGGCCGACACGGCCCTCGTCGCCGACGGGCTCGCGACCGCGCTGTTCGTCTGTCCGCCCGAGGCCCTCGCCGAGCGCTTCGACTTCGAGTTCGTCCGCGTCCGCAGCGACGGCACCCTCCACTACTCGTCTTCCTTCCCCGGAGAGGTCTTCCGATGATCGGCACCTTCGACCGCGCCTTCGACCGCGCCTTCGGCCGCGTCACCACCTACCGGCTGGTCTGGATGACGCTCGCCGCGCTCCTGCTCGTCGCCGTCGGCTACGCCGCAGCCGGCCTGATCTTCTCGACGCCGCTCGAGATCCTCGGCACGACGCTCGTCGCCGTCGCCTCGACGGCCCTGGTCAGCGCGGTCCTCGCGCGGCTGTTCCGCAGCCGCGCGCATCTGGATTCCTCGCTCGTAACGGGTCTGCTGATCGCCTACCTGTTCTTCTAGACGGCCGATCTTCGTGGGCTCGCTGTTATCGCGCTAGTCAGTGCGATCGCCACCGCGTCCAAGTACGTCCTGGCCTGGCGGGGCCGCCACCTCTTCAACCCGGCCGCGGTCGCCGTGCTGATCATCGGCTTCACCGGGCTCAACGCCGGAGCCTGGTGGATCGCCAGTGGCGCGATCTGGCCGTTCGTCGTCGTGGGTTCCCTCCTGATCGTCGCGCGGGTCCGCCGCTTCGCCGTCTTCGCCGTCTTCGTCGTCGTCGCCGGCGGGGTTTCCGTGCAGCAGGCGGTGCAGAACGGCCAGGACCTCGGCGCCGCGGCGGCTCTGGTCCTCACGGCCTACCCCTTCGTCTTCGCCGGCGCCTTCATGCTGACGGAGCCGCTCACGCTCGCGCCGCGCCGCTCGCAGCAGCTGATCATCGCGGTCGTCGCAGCGCTCGTGGCGAGCGTCCCCTTCCACATCGGCGTCGTCTCCGCCACTCCGGAGCTGGGCCTCGTGGTCGGCAACGCCCTCGCGTTCGCCTTCGCATTCCGCCAGCGTCGGCGGCACACGCTCGAGCTCGCCTCTACCCGCGTGCTGGCGCCGGGCATCGCGGAGTACCGCTTCCGCTCCCGCTCGCCGCTGACCTTCGAGCCGGGCCAGTGGCTCGAGCTCGACCTGCCGCACCGCGCCGACAGCCGGGGCAGCCGGCGCACCTTCTCGGTCTCCTCCGCTCCGTCCGACGGCGAGATCGCGATCGCCCTGCGGATGCCGGAGAAGGCGAGCAGCTTCAAGCGCGCCCTCGCCGCGCTGGAGCCCGGCGACTCGCTCCGGGCGACGAGCGTCGGCGGTGACTTCGTCCTGCCGGCCGATCCCACCGTGCCGCTGCTGCTTGTGGCGGGCGGCATCGGGATCACCCCGTTCGCCAGTCAGCTCCGCTCGCTCGCGGATGGTCCGCGGCGGGACGTCGTCGTCGTGGTCGCCGTGCCGAGCCTCGCCGAGGTCGCGTACCGCGACCTGCTGCAGGAGTCGGGGGCCCGGGTCGTGCTCTGCTCGAAGGAGACGCCGACCGACCTGCCCGCACGGTGGTCGCACGTCACAGGCCGACTGACCGCCGAGCTGCTCGCGGACGCGGTGCCGGACGCCGGCCGCCGCGTGGGCTACGTCTCCGGGTCGCCGTCGTTCGTCGACTCGGTCCGCGGCGCCCTGCGCGGTGCCGGGGCGAAGCGGATCCGCACCGACGCGTTCGCCGGCTACTGAGTTCGTCGGGTCGCGACGCCGTCTGCTGACGCCCGGCGGCGACCGACGCCGCCGGGGACCGATGCCCGGCGGGAGCGGCGCTCTCAGGCGGGCTCAGGTGCTGCCAGGGTCCCGTTCAGCGGCCCCTCTACAATGACGCGGTGCCGTCCTCCCCTCCTCGAGCGTCCTCCCGCCCCCTCGCCCGGCTGCGCGAGAACCGCGACTCCGTCGCCGTGCTCTGGGGCGCCTTCGCGCTGGTGCACGTGGTGCTCTCCCTCCTGGCGCTGTTCGCTCCGGGTCTGCCGATGGGCGACGTCAGCATCGTCTACAAGGAGTGGATGAGGACCGCCGTCGAGGGCGGCGGCATCGCCGGGATCGACACGGGCTGGGTCTACCCGATCCTCGCCTGGGGCCCGATCGCCGCCTCCTGGCTCTTCGGCTCGGCGGGCTACGACCTGATGTGGCTCGTCCTCGTCGCGCTCGCCGACGCCGCCGCCTTCGCCCTGCTGCTGCGCGGCCGGTCGGCACCGCGCCTCGCGGCGGCGCGCTGGTGGCTGCTGTTCCTCGTCCTCCTCGGGCCGATCGCCATCGGCCGCATCGACGCCTTCACCGCGCCGCCGGCCATCGCCGGGATGCTCTGGGCGGCGACCCGTCCGGGCGTCGCGGCGCTGCTGCTGACCGTGGCTACCTGGATCAAGGTGTGGCCGGCCGCGATCCTCGCCGCTGCCGTGCTGGTCCTGCGCGGACGGCTGCGGATGATCCTCGTCCCCGCGGTCGCCTCCGTGATCATCGTGCTCGCGGTCGTCCTCGTCGGCGGCGGGGACCAGGTCTTCAGCTTCGTCACCGACCAGACCGATCGGGGCCTCCAGATCGAGGCCGTCGTGAGCACTCCCTGGATGTGGCTGTCGGTACTCCCGGGATCGGGGAGCTACGTCTACTACGCCGCCGACATCAACACCTTCGAGATGCACGGGCCCGGCACCGAGTTCGCGGCGAGCCTGATGACCCCGCTGCTCGCTCTGGCCATGCTCGGCGTGGCCCTGCTGGGTGCCCGTGCTCTCGCCCGCCGGGCCGACCCCGCCAGGTTGTTCCCGCTGCTCGCGCTGACCTTCGTGGTCGTGTTCATCGACACCAACAAGGTGCTCTCGCCGCAGTACATCGTCTGGCTCGCGCCGCCGGTGATCGCCGGGCTGATCGCGTGCCGCGACGGCGCGTTCGACCGGCCCGCGAAGCTGACGCTCGTCACTGCGGCTCTGACCCAGGTGGTCTACCCGTACCTCTACCTCTTCCTCCTCTGGTCGCACTGGTGGATGGTGCTCGTGCTGACCGTGCGGAACATCCTCCTCGTGGTGCTGCTCGGCTGGCTGCTGCGCGAGCTGTGGAGGATGGGGACGGCGCGGGTCGTCGCACCCGGCGCCACGACTTCCGCGTCGTCGCTGACCGGCGAGACCCGCCTGGCGCCCCAGGGCTCGTAGGCTCGGAGGGCGCGGGGCCGGCACGCGGTGCGCGCAGTCAAGGAGGCACCCATGCTCGTCGCATTCTCGGTCGCACCGTCCGGGGGCGAGGCGCCCGACGCGTCCGTCCATGACGCCGTCGCCGCCGCCGTCCGCATCGTCCGCGAGAGCGGCCTGCCGTCGCGGACGACCTCGATGTTCACCGAGATCGAGGGGGAGTGGGACGAGGTCTTCGACGTCGTCAAGCGCGCGACGGAGGCCGTCGGAGCGTTCGGGACGCGCGTGTCGCTCGTCCTGAAGGCGGACATCCGCCCCGGCTACTCGGGCGAGATCGACGGCAAGATCGCCCGGCTGAACGACGCGCTGGGGGAGTAGCGGGTCCCCGCCACGACCTCTCGTGTCCGGGCGTGCTCGAATCGATTCGACATCCGTCCGATCCTGAGTAGCCTTGACCGGTGACGCTCTCGCCCGCTCGGACCCGCCTCGCCCTGCTCGCCCTCGCGATGGGGGGCTTCGGCATCGGCTCGACCGAGTTCGTCGCGATGGGGCTCCTCCCGCAGCTCGCCGCCGACCTCCTCCCCGGGGTCTGGGCCGCGAGCCAGGAGCAGGCCGTCTCGCAGGCGGGGATGCTGATCTCGGCATACGCGCTCGGTGTCGTGGTCGGCGCCCCCACCATCGCCGCCGCAGCGGCGCGCTGGCCGCGCAAGAGGCTCCTCCTGACCCTCCTCGTCGCCTTCACCGTCGGGACGATCGGCTCGGCGCTGCTCCCGAGCTTCCCGCTCGTCCTCGCCGCGCGCTTCGTCGCCGCGCTTCCGCACGGCGCCTACTTCGGCATCGCCTCCCTGGTCGCCGCCGACCTGATGGGTCCCGGCAAGCGCGGCAAGGGAGTCGCGTTCGTCCTCTCCGGGCTCACGATCGCGAACGTCATCGGCGTGCCCGCGATCACCTGGGTCGGGCAGGTGGCCGGCTGGCGCAGCGCCTACCTCGTGGTCGCGGTGCTCTTCGCGCTGACCGTCGTGGCCGTCCAGCTGCTGGTGCCCGCGCAACCCGGGAATCCGGCGGCGACCGTCCGCAACGAGCTGCGGGCGTTCGGGCGCCTGCAGGTCTGGATGACCCTGCTCGTCGGCGCCATCGGCTTCGGCGGACTCTTCGCGATGTACAGCTACATCTCGCCGCTCGCGACCGAGGTGACGGGCCTGCCGCTCGGCGCGGTCCCGTGGATCCTGGTCGTCATCGGCCTCGGGATGACCGTCGGCAACCTCGTCGGCGGCTGGGCCGCCGACCGCGACGTGCGGCGGGCGCTGGTGGTGTTCTTCGCCGGCGTCGGCGTCTCGCTGATCGGGCTCGCGCTGTCGGCCTCGTCGGTCGTCGGGCTGGTGGTGTTCGCGTTCCTCTCGGCGGGCTTCTCGGCGGCCGCGTCGCCCGCGATCCAGACCCGGCTGATGGACGTGGCGCGCGACAGCCAGACGATCGCGGCCGCGCTCAACCACTCCGCCCTCAACATCGGCAACTCGGTGGGTGCCGCGCTCGGCGGCCTGACGATCGCCGCCGGACTGGGCTACCTGTCGCCCATCTGGGTCGGCGTGGGCCTGACCGCGGCCGGAATCGTGCTCGCCTTCGGCAGCATCGCGATCGACCGCGCCCGGGGCACGGTCTACCCGGTCCACCGCGAGCCCGCCCAGCCGGGCACCGGCGGCATCCCGGTCGACGCGCTGTAAGCAGAGCGCGGCTAGGGCATCTGGAAGACGCTGGGCATGCGCGCCGTGAGCTACTCGTCCTTCTCCGCCCTCCCCCTGATCGTCGAGGTCCCGGAGCCCGTCTGCCCCGTCGACGGCGTCGTCGTCCGCGTCGCGGCGACCGGGGTGTGCCGGAGCGACTGGCACGCGTGGAAGGGGCACGACGACTCGGTCGTCCTGCCGCAGATCCCCGGGCACGAGTTCGCCGGGACGGTGATCGCGACGGGAGCCCAGGTGTCGCTCTTCGCGGTCGGTGACCGGGTCACGGCGCCGTTCGTGTTCGCCTGCGGCGACTGCGAGCAGTGCCGGGAGGGGGCGACGCAGGGGTGCCTCCGCCAGCAGCAGCCGGGATTCACCCTCGACGGGTCGTTCGCCGAGGCGGTGGCCGTGCCGGGTGCGGACCTGAACCTGGTGCGCCTGCCCGACTCCGTCGGCTTCGTCGAGGCGGCCGGTCTCGGCTGCCGCTTCGGGACCGCGTACCACGCCCTGCACGAGCGCGGCCGGGTCGCCCCGGGGGAGTGGGTCGCGGTGCTGGGCTGCGGCGGAGTCGGCCTCTCCGCGGTGATCGTCGCGCTCGCGGCCGGGGCCCGCGTGGTGGCGTCGGACGTCTCCGCCCCGGCGCGGGAGGCCGCGGCCGCGCTCGGGGCGGTGACCGTCCCCGGAGGCGAGGGTGCCGCCGAGGCGATCCGGGCGGCGACCGGAGGAGGGGCGCATCTGGCGGTCGACGCCGTCGGCAGCAGGGTCACCGCGGAGGCGTCGATCGCCGCCCTGCGTCCGCGCGGCCGGCACGTGCAGGTGGGTCTGCTCCTCGGGCCCGACGCCGCACCGGCGATCCCGCTCGGCCGGGTCATCGCCCAGGAGCTGGAGCTGCTGGGCAGCCACGGCATCGCCCGGAGCGGCTACACGGCCCTCCTCGACGACGTCGTCGCCGGCCGTCTGCGCCCCGCCGACTCCGTCGGCCGCACCATCGCCTTCGAGGACCTGCCCGCCGCTCTCGCCGCGATGGACGCCCCCGCCGCGACGCCCGGCATGACGGTCGCCGTCCTGGCCCCCTGACGCGGGCCCGCAGGAGCACTCGCAGTCCCGGTCCGGTGGGTCTCGATGCCCCGCGTCCCGCGGCCTCTCGACCAGCAGCGACCCGTTGTCCGTGCCTGGCGGTTCTCGATAGGCCGCGTCCCGCGGCTACTTGACCGGCACGACTCGGGCACGCCCGCCCTGCTCGATCGCAGGAGCAGGTGGCCGCCGCTCGACGAGGTGGAGCCCGCCGACAGTGATCCGCGTGTCAGCGGATCGATGCCGGGCGACGCGCCCCGCTCTGCGGAACGCACTACGTCGTGAAGTCGACCGCGCCGCGGCGGGCGGGGACCGCCGCGCCTTCGTGGAGCCCGCCGACAGTGATCCGCGTGTCAGCGGATCGATGCCGGGCGACGCACCTCGCTCCGCGGAGCGCGCCGCGTCCTGAAGTCGACCGCGCCGCGGCGGGCGGGGACCGCCGCGCCCTCGTGGAGCCCGCCGACAGCGATGCGCGTGCCAGCGGATCGATGCCGGGCGACGCACCTCGCTCCGCGGAGCGCGCCGCGTCCTGAAGTCGACCGCGCCGCGGCGGGCGGGGACCGCCGCGCCCTCGTGGAGCCCGCCGACAGCGATGCGCGTGCCAGCGGATCGATGCCGGGCGACGCACCTCGCTCCGCGGAACGCACCACGTCGTGAAGCCGACCGCGCCGTGGTGGGCAGGGACCGCCACGGAAGAGGACTCAGTCCGTCTCGATGAGGATCCCGTCGTGGATGGCGCGCTTGCGGAGCGCCACTTTCGTGCCGACGTCGATGCCGACGACGCGGTACTTCTCGCGGATCCGATTGAGGTATGTCTTCGCCGGGTCCTCCGAAATGTCCGGCTCGAACACGACCGACGCGACCGGCTCGCCGCCGCCGTAGAGGGCCATCACGCGGCGCTCCTGCGCGCTGAGCTTCGGCGCTCCGTCGGAGTCGCCGGTGGAGAGCGCCATGTCGAGCTCGTGCGAGATGTAGGAGTGGCCGTCCTTGGCCGCGCGGATCGCCTCGACGATCATGTCCGCGTCCTCGGTCTTCACGAGGTAGCCGAGGGCTCCGGAGGCGAGTGCCTCGCGGACCACGGCGGGCTCGGAGTAGGTGCTCATCAGCACGGTCTTCACCCCGGTGGTCTTGAGGGTCGAGAGCTTCACCGAGATCGGGATGTTGTCCTTGAGGTCGAGGTCGAGGAGCACGACGTCGACGGGGAACTCGGGGTGCGTGAGCAGCTCGGGCCAGGAGGCGACCGCGGCCACCAGCTGGATGTCGGAGGCGGCTCCGCGGATCCACTCCGTGAGCGCTCCGAGGAGCATCTTGTGGTCGTCCACGACCGCGAGAGTGATCTTCGCGTCAGCGGTGGGTGTCATCGGTGTCCTTCGGTCGGCGGTCGTCGGCGGTCTCTCGGCGGCTGCTCACCGGTCGGCGGGATTCTCGACCAGGCAGTCGATCTCGATCCGGAGCTCCCCGTCGCGTGAGGTGTCGCGGAAGACGCCGACCTGAGCGATAGCCTCCCACGTCGCAGGATCGACGCCGCGCAAGGGCGCGCCTGAGGAGCGGAGCGTGATCGGCACGAGCAGTCCTCGGGCGGCCGTCCCGGCTCCGGGATCGCGGGGGCTGCCCGACTCGACGTGGAGGACCACGGCGAGTCCGGTCGCGCTGTCGGCCATCAGCCAGATCGCCGAGAGGAGCCCGTCGCGCTGCTGGTGCCCGAGGAGTCCGGCGGTGCCGTCCGGGTCGTCGAGCTCGACGAGCGGCGCGAGCAGCTCGGACTCGAGCACGGCATGGTGCAGCCAGGTCTCGCGCCGCCCCTCGATGAGGTGGAGGCGGAGCTGGGTGGCGAGCGAGGTCGCGTGGGCGGCGCGCTGGGCGTCGAGGGGCAGGCGGACCGAGCCGTCGCCCACCTCGGCGAGGAGGCGCTCGGCGGCGAGGTCGAGCCGTGCGAGCTCCTCCGAGGCGAGCATCCCGACCGCGTAGCGCGGGCCGAGCGTGGTGCTCTGCACGAGGGCGCGGTCGATCTCGAGCTGGACCATCCGGCGGAATCCGCGCATCATCACGACCACGACGACGGCCGGCGCGATCGTCACCACGAGGGCGCTGATGCGCACCGAGAGCGCGCCTGCGCCGCCCGACTCCATCGAGAGGAACGCGATCACCTCGGCGATCGCGACGAGGGCGCTCACCGCGAGGATCTCGATCCCGCGCCGGTGGACGATCAGCGCGGCGTGCGCGACGGCGCCCGCGACCGCGGCGGTGGGGACGGTGCGGGCCGCGCCGGAGTCGGTCACGGCCACCAGGTCGAGCACGACGGCGGCTCCGACGGCGACGAGGAAGCAGAGGTAGACCGGGAGCGGCAGGCGGCGTCCGCCGAGGTGGATCGCGAGGACGGTGGACCCGAAGGCCAGGACGACGAGGACCCAGGCGATCGCCGCGGGTGCGAGGTCGCTGTAGCGGGCGGAGGTCGAGAGGAAGATCAGCAGCTCGTAGGCGAGGATCGCGGCGGCGATGCCGTTGAGGCCGCTGCCGAGGTAGTTGGTGCCGAGCCCCTCCTGCTGGCGGCGGACCGAGCGGGCGGACCGGGAGGAGCGGCCGTGCGTCGCGGGCACGCGTCCCAGCAGCGGGGCCCGCGACTCCGGCGCGGGGCTCACTTGGGGACCTCCAGCACCACGGTCGTCCCCGATCCGGGGGCGCTGAACAGTCTGGTGCGGCCGCCGACGTCGCCGAGCCGGGCGATCACCGACTCCTTGAAGCCGAGCTTCGTGTCGGGGACGGTCGCGATGTCGAAGCCCGCGCCCGCGTCCGTGACCATCGCGCGGACGGTCGTCTCGTCCTCGGTGATCGTCACGTCGGCCGAGGCGACGCCGGAGTGGCGGCGCACGTTCTCGAGGCACTCCGCCAGGGCGAGCACGAAGGAGTCGAGGGCCGCGCCGGTGAGCGCCACCTGGCCGGAGCCGTGCCAGATCACGTCGAGCCCCATCCGGCCGAAGCGGTTGCGGACGGTCTCGAGGGTGTTGGCCGCGGGGGCGGAGGTGACGCTGGTCAGCTGGTAGGAGCCGGACGCGCTCGGGGTGGGGGTCCCGCCGAGCCGGAGCTGGCGCAGGAGCTGCGCGTCCTGCGCCGCCTGCTGCCGGAGCGCGTCGACCGACACTCCGCGGCCCGAGTGCGCGAGGAGCGTGAGGGTGGCCAGCACAGTGTCGTGCAGGAGCCGCGCGCCCTGCCGGCGCTGCGCCTCCGTCTCGCTGGCGAGGCGCTCCACGCGGTGGGCGTTGCCGATGCTGTCGATCCGCCGCACCACCCGCGGGACCGCTGTGCCGATCCAGAGGGCGAAGCCGCAGAGCGTGCCCCAGGGCAGCAGGCTCTGGACGACCACGGTGGGGATCATGGTGCCGCTCGAGACGAGCACCGACGGGATGAGGCTCGGGAGGAGCACCGGCAGCAGCAGGAGCAGTCGGCGCGCGGACGTCGTCACGACCACGGCGATGCTCGCGGTCACGGCGTTCGCGGTGTTGACCAGGACGAACCCGGCGAAGTCGGCGCCCGGAGCGAGCCCCAGCGCGAGGCCCCAGCCCAGCAGCAGGCCGCCGACGGCGACGGCGATCACTCGGCTGCGGCGCCCCGTCCGTGCGAGCTCGACGTGGGCGGCCATCATGCCCAGGAGCAGCGCGACGGCGAACGGCACGGCGGCGGGCTGGAGTGTCCCGGGGATGAGGGCCATGCCGAGCGCCCCCGCCTCCGTGAGCAGGCCGATCCCGCAGGCGGAGTGGCGCAGCAGCCGATCGCGCTCGCGGGCGCTGCGGATCATCGGCACGCTCTGGCCCCCTCCGGTCGTGGCGCGGGGCTGGCCCCCGTCTCACGATAGCCACTGGCCGGGCCGGTCGGCGCGGTTCGGGGCGTCGAACCGCGCCGGAGTCGGGCGGGTCAGGCCGTCGCGGGATGCGCCAGCAGCCGGGCGAGGTGCGCGCCGACCGCGTCGTCCTCGATGAGGAACCCGTCGTGGCCGAACGTCGAGGTGATCACCGCGACCTCTCCGCCGTCGAGAGCGCCGGGAGCGTGCGCCGCGATGATCCGCTGGCCCTCGACCGGGAAGAGCCGGTCGCTGTCGATGCCGAGGACGAGGGTCGGGCTGGTGATCCGGGAGAGGGCGGCCGCCTCGCCGCCCCGGCCGCGGCCGACGTCGTGCGAGTTCATCGCCTCGACGAGCGTGATGTAGCTGTTCGCGTCGAAGCGGCGCGTGAACTTGTTGCCGTGGAAGTCGAGGTACGACTCCACGGCGAAGCGGCCGCCGCCGCCGAGCGGGCTGAGCCCCGACTGCCAGCTGCGCTCGAAGCGGTCGTTGAGCTCGGAGGGGCTGCGGTAGTTGAGCAGTGCCATCCGGCGGGCGAGCGCGAGGCCGTGGTACGGGCCCTGGCCGTCGCCGGCGTCGTAGTAGGAGCCGCCCGCGAAGGCCGCGTCGTTGCGGATCGCCTCGAGCTGCACGAAGTTGAGGGCGATCTGGTCGGCCGTGGCCCGCGGGGGAGCTGCGAGGACCGCGAGGCGCGCGACCCGCTCCGCGTGGTCGATCCCCCACTCCAGCGCCTGCATCCCGCCCATCGAGCCGCCGATGACGGTGTGCCAGCGCTCGACGCCGAGCAGGTCGCTGAACTGCACCTGCGCCCGCACCTGGTCGCGGATGCTCGTGTACGGGAACCGTGCGCCCCACTCGTGGCCGTCGGGGGCGAGGGACGCGGGACCGCTGGAGCCCTGGCAGCCGCCGAGCATGTTCGGGGCGACCACGAAGAAGCGGTCGGTGTCGATCACGAGGCCGGGGCCGACGAGTCCCGACCACCAGCCGTCCGTCGCGTGGCCGGGATCGCCGCGGCCGAGCAGGTGGGAGTCGCCGGTCAGCGCGTGCAGGACGAGGACGGCTTTGTCCCTGCGCTCGTTCAGCGCGCCCCAGCTCTCGTAGGCGATGCGGGCGTGGGGGAGGCGGCCGCCCGCCTCGAAGTCGAACGGGCCGAGGTCGACGAAGCGGCGTCCGCCCGGGTGGTCGCCGTCGCGCCAGGCTCCGGTGGCGGGCGGCTTGCCGATGACCGAGAGGAGCTGGCGCTCGGTGACGAGCGCCGATGGGACCGTGTCCTCGAGTGTCTGCTGCCAGTCCATAGCGCTGTCCATCGTGTCAGAGCGCCGCGGGGCGGAGCCGTTTGTTACGCCCTGCTCCCGCGCTCCTCCGCCCGCGCGCGGAGCGCCCCGACGCGATCCCCGAGGACGGGGACCCCGTCAGGGCGCCGAGGGGCCTCAGGCGTTCGCGCGGGAGGCCTCGACGACGGCGCGCGCGGCGCGGAGGGCCTGGTCGAGGTCGGCGCGGAGGTCGTCGACGTTCTCGAGTCCCACCGACAGGCGCACCAGGCCCGGAGTGACGCCGGCGGTCAGCTGCTGCTCGGGCGAGAGCTGCGAGTGCGTGGTCGACGCGGGGTGGATGACGAGCGAGCGGACGTCGCCGATGTTGGCCAGGTGCGAGAACAGCTCCAGCGAGTCGACGAAGGCCCGGCCGGCGTCCACTCCGCCCTTGAGCTCGAACGAGAGCACCGCGCCCACGCCCTTCGGCGCGTAGCGGTTGGCCGCGGCGTACCAGGGCGAGGTGGGCAGGCCCGAGTAGTTCACCGAGGCGATGTCGGAGTGGTTCTCGAGGTACTCCGCGATCTCCTGCGCGTTCTGCACGTGGCGCTCGATCCGGAGCGAGAGGGTCTCGATGCCCTGGATGAGCTGCCAGGCGCTCGCCGGGGCGATCGAGGCGCCGAGGTCGCGCAGCAGCTGCACGCGGGCCTTGATGATGTAGGCGAGGGAGTCGCCGACCGCGGCGGTGTAGACGGCGCCGTGGTACGACTCGTCCGGCGTGGTGAGGCCGGGGAAGCGCTCAGCGTTCGCGGTCCACGAGAAGCGGCCGCCGTCGACGATCGCTCCGCCGATGACCGTGCCGTGGCCGCCGAGGAACTTCGTCGCCGAGTGCACGATGATGTCCGCGCCGTGCTCGAAGGGGCGGATCAGGTAGGGCGTCGCGATGGTGTTGTCCACGATCAGGGGCACGCCGGCGTCGTGCGCGACATCGGCCACGGTGCGGATGTCGAGGATGTTGATCTTGGGGTTGCCGACGGTCTCGGCGAAGAACAGCTTCGTGTTCGGACGGACGGCGCGGCGCCACTCCTCGCGGTCGTCCTGGTTCTCGACGAAGGTCGTCTCGATGCCGAGCTTGGCGAGGGTGTACTTGAAGAGGTTGTAGGTGCCGCCGTAGATCGAGGACGACGAGACGATGTGGTCGCCGGCCTGGGCGATGTTCAGCACGGCCGCGGTCTCGGCGGCCTGGCCCGAGGCGAGCAGCAGGGCGCCGGAGCCGCCCTCGAGGGCGGTGAGCCGCTCCTCCACGACCGCCTGGGTCGGGTTCTGGATGCGGGTGTAGATGTTCCCGAACTCGGCCAGCGCGAACAGGTTCTGGGCGTGCTCCGCGTTGTCGAAGACGTAGGAGGTGGTCTGGTAGATCGGCGTCGCGCGGGCCTTGGTCACCGGGTCCGGCGCGGCGCCCGAGTGGATCTGCTTGGTCTCGAACTGCCACTTCTCGGAGTCGGTCATGGTGCTTCCCATCGGATCGTCGGGGTCGGTGACGGGGCCGTTCTCCGTCGCGACGAGCGTACGCGGGGGCCCCCCGGGCGGCCAGGACCGCCGACACACGGGGTAACGGCCGTCAGCGCCGCTCGGGCTGCCGGTCGCGCTTGGCGCCCGTAGGGTCTGCGCGGTCCGGGCGCGGAGGCCTCTCGTCGGCCACCGGGGCGAAGAGCCAGGCCGCGCGGGGCTCGACCAGCCGGTGGAAGACGGTGCGGGTCCAGCCCAGCGAGAGCGCGACCGAGACCGCGACGCAGAACACGATCATCAGCACGAGGGCGAGCGTGCTCTCCGTCCGCGAGAGGATCCCGGACTCCCGCAGCGGATAGAGGACGAAGCTGTGGAGGAGGTAGACGTACATCGTCGACTGCCCCCAGGCGGTGAGCGGGGTGCGGCGGCGGGGCACCATCGCGAAGAGCGCGAGCGAGAGCACGACCGCTCCGGCCATCAGGGCCAGCCGCACCAGCCCGGCCCACCACTGGGTCTCGCCGAGGGCGTCGTAGGGGCGGTCGTAGAAGAACCAGTAGCGCAGGTCCGCCGCTCGGAACGCCTCGATGTTGACGGTCATGACGACCGCCGTGACCGCGAAGAGGACGACGGCGAGGATCCGGGCGAGGAGCACCCGCGACGGCGGCTGATCGAGCCAGCGGTCGACGGCGGAGCGGCCGCCGGGGGCGAAGCCGCGCAGGCGCCAGCCGAACACGAAGAACGGCAGGATCCCGATCGCGCGTGCGAGCGAGAAGGTCGAGTCGATGTTGTCGTAGTAGCTGACCCCGACCGCGAGCACCACGCTGATCAGCAGCGGCCAGCGCAGCAGCGCCAGGTAGGGGAGGACGAGGCGGAAGATGCCCAGCGCGAGCAGGAACCACAGCGTCCAGCTCGGCTTCGTCGGGTTGAACTCCTGCTTCCCCTCGACCAGGAACTGCACCAGGGTCCAGATCGTCTCCATGATCAGGTAGGGCAGGAGGATGTCGGTCAGCACCCGCCGCATCGCGCGCCCGCTCGGTGCGCCGCTCTTGGAGAAGTAGCCCGAGATGATCGCGAAGGCCGGCATGTGGAAGGCGTAGATCGTCAGGTAGACGATGAGCGAGGTGTCGGAGTTGGCCGTCAGCCTCTGGACGCCGTGCCCGATCACGACGAGGGTCACGCAGACGAAGCGCGCGTTGTCCCAGAGGGGCACGCGGCGCTTCGGGGTGACGGCTGTCCCGGCAGTCGCGGGAACCGGGTCGGCGGGCGGCACGCGGCCAGACTAGCGTTGGGCTGCGACGACGGAGTCGAGGGTGTCCGAGGCTTGACGGAAGGGGACGGGCGTGGATCGACGCGTTGTCGTGACAGGAGCGAGTTCAGGGATCGGGGCGGCCACGGTCCGCCTGTTCCGCGAGCACGGCTGGGAGGTCGTCGCCGTCGCGCGCCGGCGCGACCGGCTGGAGGCGCTCGCCGCCGAGACCGGCGCCGGGTACTTCGCCGCCGACCTCACCGACGCCGCCCAGGTCGACGCTCTGCGCGACCACCTCGCCTCCTCCGGGCCCGTGCACGCGCTCGTGAACAACGCGGGCGGTGCGCTCGGACTCGACTCGGTCGAGAAGTCCGACCCCGAGGACTGGCGCCGCATGTTCGAGATCAACGTGCTCTCGGTGAAGCTCGTGACCAGCGCGCTGCTCCCGCTGCTGCGGGCCGGGATCCGGGGGAGCGGGACCTCCGCGGACATCGTGACCGTCACCTCGATCGCCGGCCACGTCGCCTACGAGGGCGGAGGCGGGTACAACGCCGCCAAGCACGCCGCGCACGCGCTGGTCGCCGTGCTGCGGCTCGAGCTGGCGGGCGAGCCGATCCGAGCGATCGAGATCGCGCCGGGGATGGTGCACACGGACGAGTTCTCGCTGGTCCGCTTCGGCGGCGACCGGGAGCGCGCCGACGCGGTCTACGCCGAGGTCCCCGACCCGCTGGTCGCGGAGGACGTCGCCGCCGCGATCGTCTCCTCGGTGGAGCTCCCCGCCCACGTCAACCTCGACCTGGTGACCATCAAGCCGGTCGCGCAGGCGGCCCCGCACAAGGTCGCGAAGGGACCCCTGGCCCCGCGCGCCTGACGGCGGGGACGAGGAGGGCCGCGACGGGCTGGGCTGTCCCTCATGGTTTCCGACGCCGACGACTCCGCCGCCCTCCTCGCCGCCACGGAGAAGGAGGTGCTCGGCTGGCTCGAGTTCGGCGACGCCGCTCGGCACCTGGCCGACGACGTGGTCGCGTCGGGCTACCGGCCGGAGCTGGTCGTCGCCATCGCGCGCGGCGGTCTGCTCCTCGCGGGCGCCGTGGCCTACGCGCTCGGCATCAAGAGCTGCGGCGCGCTGAACGTCGAGTTCTACACCGGCGTCGAGGCGCGCCTGGCGGAGCCCGTGGTGCTGCCGCCGCTGCTCGACGAGGCGTCCGTGCGCGGCAAGCGCATCCTCCTGGTCGACGACGTCTCCGACTCCGGCCACACCCTCGCCCTCTCGGTGAAGCTCATCCGCGCGATGGGTGCCGAGGTGCGCACTGTGACCCTGTACACGAAGCCGCGCACGGTGCTCGAGCCCGATTTCTTCTGGCGCCGCACCCCGCGCTGGATCGTCTTCCCCTGGTCGGCTCTGCCCCCGGTGGACGGAGCCCTCGCCGAGGACGACGAGTGAGCGTCCACCTGATCGGCGGCGGAGGCGGCGTCGAGCACGACCAGCAGCTGTACGGGGCGTTCCTCGCGGAGGCGCGCGCCCACGCGGTCGACGCCGGCCGGATCGAGGGCCCGCGCATCGCGATCGTCGTCGTCCACGACGGGCTCGGCCCGGAGGCCTACGCCGGCTACGCGGCACTGCTCGCGACGGTCGGCCCGCTCGACGCGTTCGCCGTGATGAAGCCGGAGGGCGGCCGGATCGATCCCGCGGTCTTCGACGACGTCGACGGGATCTTCGTCGGCGGAGGGCTGACCCCGGCCTACCGCGACGCGCTCGAGGCCTGCTTCCCGCGGCTGCGCGATGTCGTCTCCTCCGGAGTGCCGTACGCCGGCTACTCGGCGGGGGCCGCCGTCGCGGCCGATCGCGCCCTCGTCGGCGGCCACCGGATCGGCGGCGTCGCCGTCGTCCCGGAGGGCGCGGCGGAGGAGCTCGACGAGGTCACGGTGCTCGAGGGCATCGGCCTCATCGACGTGACGGTCGACGTGCACGCGGCGCAGTGGGGGACCCTCGGCCGCCTGGTCGCGGCCGTCGAGGCGGGCCTGGTCGACGGCGGCGTCGCGCTCGACGAGTCCACCGTGCTGATCGTCGGCACCGGCGCGCTCCGCGTCGGCGGCGCCGGCTCGGTGTGGCGCGTGAGCGGCAGCGACGCCGGAGTCGTCGTCGCGACGCTCGCGGCGGGCTGACCCGGTGGACCTCGCTGAGCTCGCGGCCTCGGGACTGATCGACCGGGGCTGGGCGGAGGCGCTCGCCCCCGTCGCCGGGGACATCGCCGCGATGGGCGACTTCCTCCGCGGCGAGGTCGCGGCCGGTCGGCCCTACCTCCCCGCGGGCCGCGACGTGCTCCGCGCCTTCGCCGCCCCGCTCGCGGACGTGCGCGTCCTCATCGTCGGACAGGACCCGTACCCGACGCCCGGGCACCCGATCGGGCTGTCCTTCGCGGTCGAGCGCCACGTGCGCCCGCTGCCGGGGAGCCTGCAGAACATCCACCGCGAGCTCCGGGACGATCTCGGCGTCGAGCCGCCCGAGCACGGCGACCTCAGCGGCTGGACCTCGAGCGGCGTGATGCTGCTCAACCGGGTCCTCACCGTCGCCCCCGGCGCTCCCGCCTCGCACCGCGGGAAGGGCTGGGAGGTGGTCACCGAGCACGCGATCCGCACGCTGGCCGCCCGGGACGCGCCTCTCGTCGCGATCCTCTGGGGCCGCGACGCCGCGTCGCTCCGCCCGATGCTGGGGGAGGCCGGAGTGATCGAGAGCGCGCACCCCAGCCCGCTGTCGGCCTCGCGCGGCTTCTTCGGCTCCCGGCCGTTCAGCCGCGCCAACGCCCTCCTGGAGGAGCGCGGCGCGGAGCCGGTCGACTGGAGCGCTCTCGCGTGACCGGGCGCTCGCCCGCGGGGCGGCTACGCTGGCCCGGATCGATGGGCGGAGCCGAAGGAGAGCCGGATGCTTGAGGAAGAGTACGAGAGCCGGCGCGTCCTGCCGCCGCACCTGCGGAAGGCGCCGCCTCCCGAGCCCGGCTTCTCGTTCGAGATCCGCGACGCCCGCGACGCCGACCTCCCGGACATCCGCGAGATCTACAACCACTACGTGCGCAACACGGTGGTGACCTTCGACGAGGACGACTCGACGCTGAAGGAGTGGCGCACGAAGTTCTCCCGCAACCAGAAGCTCGGGCTGCCCTTCATCGTGGCCGTCTCGCCGTCGGGCCAGATCCTCGGCTACGCGATGGTGTCGCCGTGGTCCTCCAAGCGGGCGTACCGCTTCACCGTGGAGAACTCGATCTACCTGCGGGCGGCCTCCACCGGCAAGGGGCTCGGCCGGGCGCTGATGGCCGAGCTCCTCGAGCGCGCGAAGGCCGTGGGGATCCGTCAGATCATGGCCGTCATCGCCGACAAGGGCGCGGAGGCGGCGCTGGCGATGCACGCGCAGTTCGGATTCGTCGAGGTCGGCCGGATGGGCCGCGTCGGCTTCAAGTTCGAGCGCTGGCTCAGCACCGTCCTGCTGCAGAAGACCCTCAAGTAGGGCCGACCCGCCCCTGCGAATGCGCCTCATCGACAGGTGCCGGGGAGCGCGCCGTCCCTACACTGGACGGCATGGAATGGCTCGTCCCGCTCATCGTCGTCGTCGCGCTCGTCGTCATCCTCGGGGTCTACCTCTGGGCGACGTACAACTCGCTGGTCACCCTCAACGTCCGCGTGGACGAGGCGTGGAGCGACATCACCGTCCAGCTGAAGCGCCGTGCGGATCTGATCCCCAACGTGATCGACTCCGTGAAGGGCTACGCCTCGCACGAGCGCCAGGTCTTCGAGTCGGTGACGCAGGCTCGCGCCGAGACGCTCCAGGCCCAGGGCCCGGCGGAGGCGTCGGTCGCCGAGGACCACATGCAGAGCGCGCTGAAGTCGATCTTCGCGGTCGCGGAGGCGTACCCCCAGCTGCAGGCGAGCCAGAACTTCCTCCAGCTGCAGGGCGAGCTGGTCGACACCGAGGACAAGATCCAGTCGGCCCGGCGCTTCTACAACGGCGGTGTGCGCGAGATGAACACCAAGGTGAAGGTCTTCCCGAACACGCTCTTCTCGCGTCGGCTCGGCTTCTCGGAGCGCGAGTTCTTCGAGGTCGGCGATCTCGCCGCGATCTCGGAGCCCCCGCGCGTCCAGTTCTAGGCAGCCGCCGTGTACAGCGCGATCGCCCGAAACAAGCGCAACACGGTCCTGATCCTCGTCCTGTTCCTGGTGATCATCGGCGGCCTGGGCGCCCTGGCGGCAGCGGTCTACCGCAGCACGACGATCGTCGTGGTGGTGCTCGTGATCGCCGCCGGGTACGCGTTCTTCCAGTACTTCTTCGCCGCTCGCCAGGCGGTCGCGCTCAGCGGCGGCGTGGCGGTGGAGAAGGCGGACGAGCCGAGGCTGTACCGCATCGTCGAGAACCTCTCGATCGCGACGGGTACGCCGATGCCGAAGGTGTACCTGATCGACGACCCGGCGCCGAACGCGTTCGCGACCGGCCGCGACCCCGAGCACGCCGTCGTCGCTGCGACGACGGGCCTGCTCGCGATCATGGACGACGCCGAGCTGGAGGGCGTGATGGCCCACGAGCTGGGCCACGTCCGCAACTACGACATCCGCGTCTCGATGATCGTCTTCGGTCTCGTCGTCGCGGTGGGCTTCCTCTCGGACGCCTTCCTCCGCCTGGCCTTCTTCGGGCGGGGCGGCAACGGCAACGGCGGGGGCAACCCGGCGCTCCTGATCGTCGGGCTGGTGTCGATGGTCCTCGCGCCGATCGTCGCCTCGGTCGTGCAGCTCTCGATCTCCCGTCAGCGCGAGTACCTCGCCGATGCCACCGGTGCGCTGACGACCCGCCACCCCGACGCCCTCGCCCGCGCCCTGCTCAAGCTCGAGTCCGCGGGCCGGCCGATGCAGCGGCAGAACAGCTCGATGGCGCACCTCTGGATCGCCGACCCGTCGAAGCCGGGAGTGGTCGCGCGCCTCTTCGCGACCCACCCGCCGATCGCGGACCGCGTCGCCCGCCTCTCCGAGATGGGATCGCGCTTCTAGCAGGCCGATCCGGCCGACGCCCCGTCGACGATCGCCGCCCCGCACCGCATCCCGCTTCGGTCAGAGGCGCGCCCGCCACCGCGCCGGACGGGACGTCATCCGGTCGGAGCCGCGAGCGGACCGCCGTCGACGGTCGTCAGGTACTCGGCGAAGACCGGCGCCGGGTCGATGCCGCTCGCGGCCGCGTCGACCAGCGCCCGCCGGACAAGGGCGAGGACGACGTTGGCGAGGTCGGCCGGCCGGGGCGGGGACGTGCGGCCGAGCCCCATCCGCTCCGCGAGGAACGGCGTCAGCGCCTCCTCGCCGTCGTGCAGCGACTGCGCCCAGACCGCGCGCATCGCCGAGGTCTCGGTGAGCAGGGGGATCAGCCGGAGGGTGCGGTCGAGCTGGGGACCGGAGGCCGCCGCGGCGAAGGCGTGACCGAGCGCCGCGTTCAGCGGCTCGGCGGCCGGGCGCTCGAGGAGGGCGCGTCCCATCGCGGCGATCGCGGCGGCGAGCACCGGACGCACGCAGTCCTCCTTCCCGCCGAGGTACCGGTGGAAGGTCCGGAGGGAGACGCCGGCCGCGTGGGCGAGCTCGCCCGTGCCGACCCCGACGACGCTCCCGCGCTCGAGCAGACGGGCGACGCAGCGCTCCGACAGCGCCAGCGCCAGGACGCCGCCGGGCGCGCTCACGCGATCCTCCTCAGTGCTGCGGCGAGGGCGGCCGCGAGGTCGCCGCGACCGACGACCTCGACGGCGTCGAGGCCCTGCCAGGCCGCCGCCTCGACCAGCAGCGCGGCGAGCCGCTCCGGCGTGTCGGCCGGGGCCCCCGGCTCGAGCCAGGCAGCCTGCACGAGGAGGACACGGCGCTTGCGCTCGCTCTTGAGGTCGACCCGTGCAGCGATCACGTCGTCGAGGAGCACGGGGAGGACGTAGTAGCCGTGCACCCGCTGATCGGCCGGGGTGTAGATCTCGATCCGGTAGTGGAAGCCGAAGAACAGCTCGGCCCTCGGCCGGTGCCAGACCACGGGGTCGAACGGCGAGAGGAGCGCGTCCGCCCGGAGCGTGCGGGGGCGTCGGGCGTCGACGTGCCGCCAGAGCGGCACGGGTCGCCCGCCCCGCTCCCAGCCGAGCACCTCGACGCGCTCGAGCTCGCCCGCCTCGACCAGCTCGTCGATCGCGACGCGCGTGGGGGACTGGAGCAGCCGGTGGTAGTCGGCCAGGTCGCCGAGGGTGCCGATCCCGTGGGCCCGGGCCGCCCGGCGCACGAGCTCGCGGACGGCGTCGGGGAGGGGCACGTCGGCGTCGAGCACCGCGCTCGGGAGGAGCCGCTCGGCGAGACCGTAGGAGCGCTCGAAGCGCGTGCGCCCCGCCGTCACCACCTCGCCCCAGCGGAACAGGACCTCGAGGCCGCGCTTGATGTCGGACCAGCCCCACCAGGGGCCCGTGCGGACGTTGGCCTCGTGCTCGATCTCGGAGGCGCGGAGGGGACCGTCGGCGAGCGCGGCGCGGAGCCAGTCGAGGGTGGCGCGGTTCTCGTGGGCCCAGCCCTCGTGCTCGGGCAGGCGGACCCGGCGGTAGTGCTCCATCCGCCAGCGGTAGAGCGGGAGGTCCTCGCGGCGGACGAGGGCGGCCTCGTGGGCCCAGTACTCGACGTAGGGGCCGTCGGGGGAGAAGGCCGCTGCGTGGAGGAGGGAGCGATCGTACGGGCCGAGCCGCGCGAGCAGCGGCAGGTAGTGGCTCCGCTCGAAGACGTTCACCGAGTCGAGCTGGAGCGGGCGGATCCGGTCCACGGCGGCGCGCACCCGGCGCGCGTCGACCCGGGACGGACGGGGGCCGAACCGCTGCGCCGCCAGGGCGATGCGGCGCGCCAGCGCGGGGGAGAGCTGCTCGGTCATGGTCCGCCCACGCTAGCGAACGCCCCCGACATCGCCGTCCCCGATTCGGCCCCCGGCGTTCGCCCGGCATTCACCGCCGCGCTCCCTCGCCGACTCGCGGCGCTCCTACCGTGCCCGAGGCCGTCCCACCGGGGCGGCCCACCCGACTACTGGAGGACCCTTGACCATTCAGCGCCTGTCGCGCACCGCCGCGGTCGCCGCCGCCGGCACCACCCTCGTCTTCACGCTCTCGGCCTGCTCCGGCGGCGCCACCGCCTCGTCCGACGGCGGCGGCGCGGACGCGGCGTCCGCCACGTCCGCCGCGGACCTCGGCGGGCTGGACGCCCTGGTCGAGGCCGCGAAGGCCGAGGGCGAGCTCAACGTCATCGCCCTGCCCGACACCTGGGCGAACTACGGCGAGCTGATCAGGGGCTTCGAGGACGAGTACGGCATCACCGTGAACTCCGCCGACCCCGACGTCTCCTCCGCGGAGGAGATCAGCACGGCGGAGAACCTCGCCGGGCAGGACACCGCTCCCGACGTGTTCGACCTCGGGCCGGCCGTCGCTCTGGCGAACACGGACGTGTTCGCGCCGTACAAGGTCGAGTCCTGGGACGACATCCCCGAGGGGAACAAGGAGGAGTCGGGCCTCTGGGTGAACGACTACACCGGCCTGATGTCGATCGGGTTCGACGCGGCCGCGGTGCCTGCGCCCACGTCGCTCGAGGACCTCCTCGGCGCCGACTACCGCGGCTCGGTCGCGATCAACGGCGACCCGACCCAGGCGGGAGCCGCCGCGGCCGCAGTGCAGCTCGCGGCTCTCCAGTCCGGCGGCTCCGCCGACGACGTCCAGGCGGGGATCGACTTCTTCGAGAAGCTGAACGACGCCGGCAACTTCCTGCCGCTGGACCCGACCGACGCCACCATCGCCTCGGGCGAGACCCCTGTCGTCTTCGACTGGAGCTACAACAACCTCGCCGCCGGGAAGGCGAACGAGGGCACCCGCGAGTGGACGACGACCGTCCTCCCGGGCTCCGCCGTCGGCAGCTACTACAACCAGGCGGTCAACGCCGACGCTCCGCACCCCGCGGCCGCGCGGCTCTGGCAGGAGTACCTCTACTCCGACGCCGCGCAGAACCTCTTCCTCGCCGCCGGCGCCTACCCGGTGCGCCTGGCCGCGATGACCGAGGCCGGCACGGTCGACCAGGACGCGCTCGACGCCGTCGGCGCCGCTCCCTCCGACCTCGTCCAGTTCACGGAGGAGCAGACCGAGGCGGCCTCGTCGCTCCTCGCCGAGAAGTGGGCCGCGGCGATCCAGTGACCACCGCTCCCGCCGAGGCCGTCTCCGCGGCGTCCGCGCCCCGGGGACGGCGCGGCACCCCGGCCGTGCTGGGCGTCGCCCCCTTCGCGCTCTACGTCCTGCTGTTCCTGGCCGTCCCCACGGTCCTCGCGGTGGCGACCGGATTCACGGACGGAGACGGCCGCTTCACCACGGCGAACGTGCTGGCGCTCGGGGATCCCGTCGTGCTGTCCGCCTTCGGCGCGTCGCTCGGGCTCTCGGCCGTGACCGCCGTCGTCGGCGCGGTGCGGGGCGCGGTCGTGTGCCTGGCCCTGCTCGGCTCCGATCCGCGCGGGGCGCTCCGGACCGTCGTCGATGCGGCGGCGAGCGTCCTCGCGCAGTTCGGCGGTGTGATGCTCGCGTTCGCCTTCATCGCGACGATCGGCGTGCAGGGGCTGGTGACCACCCTCCTCGCGGGAGCGGGCGTCGACCTCTACGCCGACGGCGTGTGGCTCTACCAGCTTCCCGGGCTCGTCCTGCCCTACCTCTACTTCCAGGTGCCCCTGATGGTGCTCACGTTCCTGCCCGCGCTCGAGGGTCTGCGCCCGGAGTGGGCCGAGGCGAACGCGGTGCTCGGCGGGGGCCGGCTCGGCTACTGGCTGCACGTGGCCCTCCCGGTGCTGGCGCCGTCGTTCCTCGGCTGCGTGCTGCTGCTGTTCGCGAACGCGTTCTCCTCCTTCGCCACCGCGGCGGCGCTGATCAGCCAGGGCGCGCAGATCGTCCCGCTGCAGATCCGCGCCGCGCTGGTCAGCGAGACGGTGCTGGGCCGTGAGAACCTCGCGGGCGCCCTCGCGCTCGGGATGCTCGCGGTGATGGTGGTCCTGATGTCCGGGTACGCGCTGCTGCAGCGCCGGGCCCGGCGGTGGCAGCGATGAGGCCCGCGCGGCTCCTGTCCGGGGCGGTGCTCGTGATCACCGGGCTGGTGTTCGCCGTCCCGATCGTCGCGATGGCGGAGTTCACGCTCCGCGGCGCCGGCGGCCACGACCTCTCGCACTGGACGGCGATCCTCGACCCGGAGAACGAGCGCGCCTACCGCTCGCTGTTCCAGGGGATCGGAAACTCGCTGGTCCTCGCCGTCGTCACCGCCCTCATCGTCCTGGTCCTGCTGGTGCCGACGATGCTGCTCGTCGAGATCCGGCTCCCGCGCCTGCGCCGGGCTCTGGAGCTGGTCTGCCTGCTCCCGCTGACCGTGCCCGCCATCGTCATCGTCGTCGGCCTCGCGCCGGTCTACTCCGTGGTCACCGAGCTCGCCGGCTCCGCGCCGTGGACGCTCGCTCTCGCCTACGGGGTGCTGGTCCTGCCCTACGCCTACCGCGCCGTGGCGGCGGACCTCGCCGGTCTCGACGCCGTGACGCTCTCGGAGGCGGCCCGCTCACTCGGCGCGGGCCCGCTCGCGGTGCTCGGGAGGGTCCTCCTGCCGAACCTGCGCCGGGGCCTGGTCGCGGCCGCGCTGATCACCGTCGCAGTCGTTCTCGGCGAGTACACGATCGCCTCGCTCCTCAGCCGCACCACCCTCCAGACCGGCCTGGTGCAGGTGTCGAAGTCCGACGCCTACGTCGCCGTGATCTTCTCGCTGCTCTCCCTCCTCTTCGCCTTCGCCCTCCTGCTCGGGATCGGCCGCCTCGCGCGGATCGGCCTGCCGACGGGCCGGGCGCGCTCCTCGAAAGGCTCCTCGTGACCGCTCCCACCCTCCCCGGCGCCCGCGTGCGCTTCGTCGACGTGGAGCGGCACTACGGCTCCGCGCGAGCGCTCGACGGCGTCTCGTTCGACGTGGCCCCGGGTGAGTTCATCGCGCTGCTCGGCCCCTCCGGCTGCGGCAAGACCACAGCCCTGCGCGCCCTCAGCGGTCTCGAGCGGATCGACGCGGGGCGGATCCTCGTCGACGAGGAGGACGTCGCCCACGTCCCCGTCGCGAAGCGCGACATGGGCATGGTCTTCCAGTCGTACTCGCTCTTCCCGCACCTGCGGGCGCGCGAGAACGTCGAGTTCGGGCTGCGCACCCGGGGAGTCGGGGCGCGCGAGCGCCGGGCGGCCGCGGGGGAGGCGCTGGAAGTCGTGGGCCTCGGCGCCCTCGGCGACCGCTACGCGCACGAGCTCTCCGGCGGCCAGCAGCAGCGGGTGGCGCTCGCGCGCGCCCTCGTCACGCGGCCGCGGGTGCTGCTGCTGGACGAGCCTCTGTCGGCACTGGACGCGAAGGTCCGCGTCCAGCTGCGCGACGAGATCAAGCGCCTGCAGTCCGAGATCGGCATCACCACGTTCTTCGTCACGCACGATCAGGAGGAGGCGCTCGCCGTCGCCGACCGCGTCGCGGTGATGAACGCCGGGCGGATCGAGCAGCTGGGTGCACCGGAGGACCTCTACGCGCGCCCGGCGACCGCCTTCACGGCCCGCTTCGTCGGCCTCTCGACGGTGGTCGCGGGGACGGTCTCGTCGGGATCGGTCCACGCGCTCGGTGTGCGCCTGCCGCTCGTCGACGCGGCGGCGGCCGACGGGCCCGTGTCGGTGTTCCTCCGCCCCGAGGACCTCGCCGTCGTGGCCGACGGCGCTCCCGACTCCCTGCCCGGAGTCGTCCTCGCCTCGAGCTTCCTGGGGCCGGTGCGGCGCTCGACAGTCCGGCTGTCGACGGGCGAGGAGGTCACCGTCCAGCACGCGTCGGGGCACCGCCTCGAGCCGGGGGAGCGGGTCGGCGTGCTGCCCGCGCGGCGCCCGGTCGCCGTCGGTCCGGCACCGGAGCAGGCGGCGGTCGGCGCCGCCGCATGAGCACTCCCCGGGGATACCGCGCGGGGTATGCGCCGGGGCCTAGTCTGGGCAGATGAGACTCGGCAGGTCCCGCCGCACCTCCGGCCCGCGCGCCGTCCAGCCCGCCGCGCCCGCCGCCCCGGCCGCCCCCTCCCGGCCCGCTCCCGTCGCCGATTCGGCCTTCGTGAGCGACGGGATGCGCATCGCCGGCGCCTGGGCCTGGCGCGTCCTCGTCGTGGTCGCGGCGCTCGCGGTGCTGGTGCTGCTCGTCATCGAGCTGCGGCTGATCGTCATCCCGCTCCTGCTCGCGATCGTGATCGCCGCCCTGCTCGTGCCGTTCTCGAGCTTCCTCCAGCGCCACCGCTGGCCCAAGTGGGCCGCCGTCGTCCTGGCGGAGCTGGGGATCGTCGTGGTGATCGGCGGGCTCCTCTTCCTCGTCGTCACCCAGGTCTACTCCGGCTTCGACGATCTCAGCCGGCAGACGGTGCAGTCCTACGACGACTTCAAGGCCTTCCTCCTCGAGTCGCCGCTCCACCTCACCGAGACCGACATCAACCAGTACGCGCAGCAGGCGCTCACGGCCCTGCAGCAGGACTCGGGGATGCTGGTCAGCGGCGCGCTCAGCGTCGGCTCGACCGTCGGCCACCTGCTGACGGGCGTGCTGCTCACCCTCTTCTCGACGCTGTTCATCCTCATCGACGGGCCGAACATCTGGAGCTGGGTCGTCCGCCTCTTCCCGCGCCGCGCCCGCGGAGCCGTCGACGGCGCCGGTCGCGCAGGGTGGGTGACGCTGACCAACTTCGTGAAGGTGCAGATCCTGGTCGCCTTCGTCGATGCGGTCGGCATCGGCCTCGGCTCCTTCCTCCTCGGCGTCCCGCTGGCCATCCCGATCGGCGTGCTCGTCTTCCTCGGCTCCTTCGTGCCGGTCATCGGCGCCGTGGTGACGGGGGCGCTGGCCGTCTTCATCGCGCTGGTCTACAACGGACCGCTGATCGCGCTCTTCCTGCTGATCGTCGTCCTCGCGGTGCAGCAGCTCGAGGGCCACATCCTCCAGCCGCTGATCATGGGGTCGGCGGTCAAGGTCCACCCGTTGGCCGTCGTGCTCGCTGTGGCCGGAGGCTCGATCATCGGCGGCATCGCCGGCGCCTTCTTCGCGGTGCCCGTCGTGGCCACACTCAACGTCATGGTCAAGTACGTCGCGAGCGGAGCCTGGCGCTCGCCGACCCGAACCCCCGAGAGAGTTGCCGCAGAGCATGCAGACTAGCCGCGTCGTCGGACCCGCCCTCCACGAGTTCGAGGCGGCCCGCGCCGTCCTCGCCCCCGTCATCGCCGCCACCCCCATGGAGACGAGCACCTTCCTCGCGCAGGTCCTCGGCTCGCCCGTGTTCCTCAAGTGCGAGAACCTCCAGCGCACCGGCTCCTACAAGATCCGCGGAGCCGTGTTCCGGATGTCGCGGCTCACCCCGGAGGAGCGGGCCCGCGGAGTCGTGGCGGCCTCGGCCGGCAACCACGCGCAGGGCGTCGCCTACGCGGCGCGGGAGCTGGGGATCAAGGCCACGATCTTCATGCCGATCGGCGTCGCGCTGCCCAAGCTCGCGGCCACCCGTGACTACGGCGCTGACGTGGTGCTGAGCGGGCACATCTTCAACGAGGCGCTCGCGGCGGCGGCGGAGTTCGCCGAGCGCACCGGCGCGGTCTTCGTTCCTCCCTACGACCACCCCGACGTGATCACCGGCCAGGGCACGGTCGGCCTCGAGATCCTCGAGCAGGCCCCCGCCGTCGAGACCATCGTGGTGCCCATCGGCGGGGGCGGCCTCATCGCCGGGGTCGCCTCGGCGGCCAAGCAGAAGGCGGCCGAGGAGGGGCGCACGCTCCGCGTCATCGGCGTGCAGGCGGCCAACGCGGCGCCGTACCCGCTCTCGCTCGCGAGCGGCGAGCCGACCGCGATCACGATCTCTCCGACGATCGCCGACGGCATCGCCGTGGCGAAGCCGGGGCAGCTGAACTTCGCGATCGTCCGCGAGATGGTGGACGAGGTCGTCACCGTCGAGGACGACGACATCGCCCGGGCCCTGCTGGTGCTGCTGGAGCGGGCGAAGCTCGTGGTGGAGCCAGCGGGCGCGGTGGGCATCGCGGCGATCCTGACGGGGAAGATCCGCAACGCCGGAGCGACCGCGGTCATCCTGTCGGGCGGCAACATCGATCCGCTGATGATGGAGCGGGTGATCAGCCGGGGCCTGGCCGCGTCGGAGCGCTACCTCAAGATGAGCATCGGGCTGCCGGATCGTCCGGGGCAGCTGTCGCGCATCGCGGAGCTCATCTCGGAGGCGAACGCGAACGTGGTCGAGGTGCTGCACACCCGGCACGGCCGGGGCCTGCAGATCAGCGAGGTCGAGATCGAGATCAGCGTCGAGACCCGCGGCCCCGAGCACGCCGACCGCGTCATCCAGGTCCTCACCGACGCCGGCTACGCCCCCCGCATCTCCCGCAACTGACCGCTCGAGGGCGCCGCGGTGTTCTCCGCAGAGCGGAGGACAAAGCCGGTACCGGCGATCTCGCGCCCTCGCCGTCGCCGCGAAGCCGGCGCGGCGCGCCCGTTCGGAGAGGGCTGATCGTGCGTCGCCGCGTTCTCCGCAAGGCGGAGGAGGAAGCGGTACCGGCGGTATCGCGCCCGACGCTGTCGCCGCGAAGCCGGCGCCCCCCGTCTGGAGAGGGCTGATCGTGCGTCGCGGCGTTCTCCGCAAGGCGGAGGAGGAAGCGGTACCGGCGGTATCGCGCCCGACGCTCTCGCCGCGAAGCCGGCGCCCCCCGTCTGGAGAGGGCTGATCGTGCGTCGCGGCGTTCTCCGCAAGGCGGAGGAGGAAGCGATACCGGCGGTATCGCGCCCGACGACAACGCCGCGGAGAGCGCCGCGACGTGCGATCAGTGGCCGGACCAGGTCTCGACGTTGGCGACGCGGACCTCGATCTCCCGCCCGTTGGGTGCCGTGAAGCGGGCGGTGTCGCCGACGTTCAGGCCCATGATCGCCGATCCGAGGGGGCTCTGGGGGCTGTAGACGTCGAGGTCGCTCTCGCCCGCCATCTCGCGGTTGCCGAGGAGGAAGCGGGACTCGTCGCCGGCGATCTCGGCGGTGATGATGGTGCCGGCCTCGACGACTCCGTGGCTCTCGGGGGGCGTGCCGATCTCGGCTTCGCGGAGGAGCGAGGTCAGCTGGCGGATGCGGGCCTCGATCTTGCCCTGCTCGTCCTTCGCGGCGTGGTAGCCGCCGTTCTCCTTCAGGTCGCCCTCCTCGCGGGCGACCTCGATGCGCTTGGCGATCTCCTCGCGTCCGTTGGTGGACAGCTCGGTGAGCTCCGCCTCGAGGCGGTCGTACGACTCCTGGGTCATCCAGGTCACCTGTGACTGGTCGGCCATGGTGGGCTCCTGCTCTGCGGGCCGCGCTCGCGGCGCCCGGCAGCACCGTGCGGAGGTGTCCGCGTCCGGCGGTGGGGACGGCCGGCGTCAGGCGGCGGTGGGAATGGCGAGGCCCCGACGAGTCCGTCAGGGCTTCGGGCAAGCCTACGGGAGCCAGCAGGAGGAGATCAAACCTGTGTTCGCGAGCTCGGTGGTGCGGACCGTCTCCGTGTAGGAGCGGAAGCGCTCCGTCGAGGCGGGGTACTCCACGACCAGCCAGCCGACCACGGCGGACTGCTCGTTGAGGGCCTGGACCGCGCAGGCGACCTCGCGGCCGACGGGCGCGGTGAGGTCGAAGGAGACGGTGACGGTGCGGTCGTCGACGACCTGGTGCGCGGTGTCCTGGACGTCCACCCCGCCGCGTGCTCCGTCGAGTCCGGCCCAGACGACCCAGGCGGCGAAGACGGCGACGAAGGCGAGCGCGACGCCGCCGAAGAGCCAGCGGTTGCCGCGGCGGGTGCGCGTCGTGCGGCCGTAGCGGGTGGCGAGGGGTCCGGCGGCGCGGACCGCGTCCGGATCATGCGCGGGCGAGGCGGCTCCCTCGACGCTCTCGGACGTGCGTGCGGCCACGGAACTCCCTGGGTGATGCGTCTACTCTGGACGGGTGGCGCGCGTCCTTCGCGGACAGGAGCGCCGATCCCATTAAACCCCGAGGAATCGAGCGATCGTGTCCCAGGCCGTCGAGGTCTCCGTCGATTCGGAGGTGCGGGACACTCCGCGCCTCCTCGCCGTGCACGCCCATCCTGACGACGAGTCGAGCAAGG
Source organism: Rathayibacter sp. AY1H3 (assembly GCF_002932015.1). Lineage (NCBI taxonomy): Bacteria > Bacillati > Actinomycetota > Actinomycetes > Micrococcales > Microbacteriaceae > Rathayibacter > Rathayibacter sp. AY1H3. The sequence continues at coordinate 148,214 of NZ_PSUU01000001.1, read as the reverse complement.
GCGCGGCGACGCTGGCCGCCTACGCCTCGCGGGGCGCCGAGGTCATGGTCGTCTCCTGCACCGGAGGCGAGGCCGGCTCCGTGCTGAACGAGGGCCTCGAGGCCCGCGCGCACGCCGAGCGCGACATCGGCGGCCTCCGCCGGTACGAGATGGCGGCCGCTCGCGAGGCGCTCGGCGTCGAGCACGCCTGGCTCGGCTTCGTCGACTCCGGCATGCCCGAGGACGGGAAGGTCGACGCCGCCTCGTTCGCGGGTCTGCCGCTCGCCACGGCCGCCGCTCCGCTCGTGCGCCTGGTCCGCCGGTTCCGGCCGCACGTGATCATCAGCTACGACGAGAACGGCGGCTACCCGCACCCCGACCACATCCGCGCCCACCAGGTCGCCGTCGAGGCGTACCGCGCGGCGGGCCTCGCCGAGGAGTACCGGGGCACGGGCGCTCCGTGGTCGATCTCGAAGCTGTACTACGACCGCGTCTTCAGTGGCCAGAAGCTGCGGGCGATCGCCGAGCACCTGCGCTCGATCGACCCGGAGGACCCGCGCCTGTCGGTCTTCGAGGAGATGAAGCGCTGGAACGAGGACACCCCGTACCTCGCGACGACGCGGGTCGTGATCTCCGGCTTCCACGATCGGCGCGATGCGGCCCTGCTGGCCCACGCCAGCCAGGTCGCTCCGGACAACGCCTTCTTCTTCCTCCCGCACGAGGCGATCGACGCCGCCTGGCCGACCGACGACTTCCAGCTCGTCGAGAGCCGGGTCGACGCGCCGACGCCCGAGACGGATCTCTTCGCCGGTCTCGACCTGGCCGAGCTCGCCCCGGGCCCGACCGCGGTCGTCCCGCCGATCGCTCCCGACCCCGAGCCCTCGGGGGACGCCCCGGTGTCCCCGGAGCCCGACGGCTCCGGCGTCGTCGTCGCCGACGAGGTGCGCGCGTGATCGCCGGGCTGCTCGAGGGCGCCCAGCGCGCCGTCGTCCTCGCCTCCACGACGGTGCCGACCCCGGGTCCCGAGTTCAACGAGGACACGGTCACGCCGGGCCTCTTCGGCTTCATCACGATGCTCGTGATCGCTCTGGCCGCCGTCCTCCTCGCGCTCGACATGGTCCGGCGCGTGCGGCGCACCACCTACACCGCCCAGGTGAAGGAGCGGCTCGACGCCGAGGAGGCGGAGCGCAGCGAGGGCTGAGCCCGGCCCGCACCGGTGGGCCCGGGCCCCGCTAGGCGTTGTAGGCGGGGTGGAGCGAGACGATCAGCGCCGCCGTCCAGTGGCAGAGGAACGCCACGGCCGTGAGCGCGTGGAAGATCTCGTGGAAGCCGAAGACGCCCGGGACCGGGTTGGGCTTCTTGATCCCGTAGATCACGGCTCCGGCGGAGTAGCAGAGCCCGCCGACGAGGACGAGCACCATCATCGTCGCGCTGGCCTCGAAGAGCGGACCGAGGTACATCACGGCCGCCCAGCCCAGCAGCAGGTAGAGCGGCACGTAGAGCCAGCGCGGCGCCCCGATCCAGAAGACGCGGAAGCCGATCCCGAGCAGCGCCCCCGCCCAGACCAGGACCAGCAGGAGCGTGCCCTGCGCGGGCGGCAGGGCGAGCACGGCCAGCGGCGTGTAGGTGCCGGCGATCAGCAGGAAGATGTTGGCGTGGTCGATCCGCTTGAGGATCATCTTCGTCCGCGGCTTCCAGTCGAAGCGGTGGTACAGAGCGGAGTTCCCGAAGAGCAGGAGCGACGTGGTCGCGAACACCGCGGCCGCCCACTTCGCCGCGGTCCCCTCCGCGACCACGATCAGCACCACTCCGGCGACGATCGCGAGCGGGAAGAGGCCGGCGTGGATCCGACCGCGCCAGGTGGGCCGGACCTCCGCCGAGGAGTCGTGCTCGATCGCGTCCTCGACGAGGGGGAGGGCGGGCAGGTCCGGGCCGTCCGCTCCGACGGCGTCTCTGCCGCGGTCGGTGCGGGCGCGGGGATCGGACGGGGGAGGCGTCGGCCGCTGGCTCATGCCGGACAGACTACGACGCCGTCCCGGGCCGACGCCGAGCGCCGCCGGGCTTCGAGGAGCGCCCCGGGTCGACTACCGTGTCACTGTGCCGAAGCCGAGACTGCCTGTGGGAAGGGACCTCCTCTACGGCGTCTACAAGAAGCGCCTCCGCTCGAGCCTTCCCCCCGACTCCCTGCCGAACCACGTCGCGATGATCATCGACGGCAACCGGCGCTGGGCGCGGCAGCGGGCCCTCGAGACCGCCGCGCACGGCCACCGGGCCGGCGCCGCCAAGGTGCACGAGTGCCTGCAGTGGTGTGACGAGCTCGGCGTGCGCGACGTCACCCTCTACCTGCTCTCACAGCATAACCACCGCCACAGGGACAGCAGCGAGCTGACCGAGCTGATCGCGATCATCGCCGACCTGGCCGAGGAGGTCTCGCAGCAGCCCGACTGGCGCGTGCAGCACGTCGGCTCCGACGAGGGCCTCCCGCCCTCGCTCGTGGCCGCGCTCGACACGGCGGAGGCGCGCACCGCCTCCCACACGGGCCTGCACGTCAACCTCGCGGTCGGCTACGGCGGGCGGCACGAGATCGCCCAGGCCGTGCGGAGCATCCTGGAGGAGCACGGCAAGCGCGGCTCCTCCATCGAGGACGTCGCGGGCCTGCTGACCCCGGAGCTCATCGGCGAGCACCTGTACACCAGCGGGCAGCCCGACCCCGATCTGGTCATCCGCACCTCGGGGGAGCAGCGCCTCTCCGACTTCATGCTCTGGCAGAGCGCGCACAGCGAGTTCTACTTCATGGAGGCGCTCGGCCCCGACATCCGCGAGGTCGACTTCCTCCGCGCGCTCCGCGACTACGCCGGACGGCACCGCCGCTTCGGCAGCTGACCTCGCGGCTCCTGCCGCACCACCGACCGGAAGGGCCGGCATGAGCTCGAACGAGGCCACCTCCACCACGACCGAGGACTACCTCGCCGGTTTCGGCGAGGAGACCGGGTACCTCGACTTCGGCCGGGTGGGCCCGCTCTCGGCGACCGTCGCCGCCGAGCAGGAGGCGGCCGTCGAGCTGCTGGTGCGCGCGCGCAGCGGCACCCTCGACGAGCTGTTCCGGCAGGACGAGCGCGTCCGGGAGGCGGCGGCGGCGCTCGTGCACGTTCCCGCCGACCGCGTCGTCTTCCAGCCCAACACCTCGACCGGCCTCCTGCACGCGCTGTTCGGCGCCTCGGGCGCGGTGCTGCTGTCGGCCGCGGAGTTCCCGAGCCTGCCGTTCGCGGCGGTGCGCTCGGCGCAGGCTCTCGGCTCGGTGGAGCCCCGCTGGCTGCGGACCGAGCAGGGACGGGTGACGCCGGAGGCGGTCCGCGAGCAGCTCACGGACGACGTGACGACCGTCGCGGTGAGCCTGGTCGACTCCCGCACCGGCTACCTCGCGGACGTCGCGGCGATCCGCGACGTGATCGGCGACCGGATGCTCGTCCTCGACGCGATCCAGGGCTTCGGCATCGTCGACGCGCCCTACGAGCTGGCGGACGTGGTCGTCACCGGCGGCCAGAAGTGGCTCCGCGCCGGCTGGGGGACGGGCTTCCTCGCGCTCAGCGAGCGGGCGCTGTCGCGGCTGACCCCGGTGCTCTCCGGCTGGACGGGATCGGAGCGGGCGGAGCCGTGGGACGAGGTGGCTCCGCCGCGCGGCGACGCCCGCGCCTTCAGCATCAGCAACCCGGACCCGATCGCCCAGGCCCGGCTCGCGTCGGCGCTGGAGGAGGTCGCCGCGGTCGGGCAGTCGACGATCGCCGCGCTCGTGGCGGAGCGGGTCAGCGCGATCGTCGACCTCGCGGACGAGTTCGGACTGGCGGTCGTGGGCTCCCGCGGCGAGCACGAGCGCGCCGGCATCGTGGTCGTCGAGCCGGAGCCGGAGGAGCTGGCCCCGCTGGCAGCCTCCCTCGCCGCGCACGGCGTCACCGCGCGCGTGCGTCCGAGCACCGTCCGCTTCAGCGCGCACGCCGGCACCACCGACGCGACCCTCGCGCTGCTCCGCGCCGCCCTGATCTCGTCGGCCACGAGCATCGACTACTAGGCCGGATTCCGCGCGTTCACACACTGGTTACACATTCGTAGCGGTGAGAAGCACACGGATGTCATTCGCCGGGTTAGGTTCGAGTCATCAGGTACAGCGCCTGGTCGAGACGGCCACAGAAGTACGGCTCGACATCGCGCAGACGCCGAAGGGACACTGCGCGGTGCACGACACGCACCGATGAGACCGGCTCGAGGACATGAGCCGGGGGCTCCGGCCCCCGGAGTGTGGAGAGTCGTCGTGACAGTTCCCCAGGGCATGGATCCGCAGACCGGGACGCAGGGCGGCGTCCACCGCCGTGTCCAGCACGGCTCCTCGGATCCGGCCGATCAGCTCCTTCGCACCTACGTCCTGGACACCTCGGTGCTGCTGTCGGATCCGTCCTCGATGTTCCGGTTCGCGGAGCACGCCGTCGTGCTGCCGATCGTCGTCATCAGCGAGCTCGAGGGCAAGCGCAACGATCCCGAGATCGGCTACTTCGCCCGGCAGGCCCTGCGCCGCCTCGACGAGCTGCGCGTGCAGCACGAGCGCCTCGACTTCCCCATCGCCGTCGGCCGCGGCGGCACGCTCCGCGTCGAGCTCAACCACTCGAACATGTCGGTGCTGCCGAGCGGGCTCCAGATGGGCGATAACGACGCGAGGATCCTCGCCGTCGCGCTCAACCTGCAGAGCGAGGGCGCCGCGGTCACCGTCGTGTCCAAGGACATGCCGATGCGCGTGAAGGCCGCCTCCATCGGCCTCGCGGCCGAGGAGTACCTGGCCGAGCAGGCCCCCGAGTCCGGTTGGACCGGCATGGACGACGTGACGCTCGGCGGCGACGCGATGAGCGAGCTCTACGACCGCGAGCGGCTCTTCACGGACGTCGTGGCCGACATCCCGGTCAACACCGGACTCGTCGTCCACTCCGACCGCGGCTCCGCTCTCGCGAGGGTCACCGGCAAGCGGCAGATCACGCTGGTCCGCGGCGACAAGGACGTGTTCGGCCTGCACGGGCGGTCGGCGGAGCAGCGGCTCGCGATCGACCTGCTGCTCGACCCGGAGGTCGGCATCGTCTCGCTCGGCGGCCGGGCCGGCACCGGCAAGTCGGCGCTGGCGCTCTGCGCGGGCCTGGAGGCGGTGCTGGAGAAGCGCCAGCACAAGAAGATCATGGTCTTCCGGCCGCTCTATGCGGTGGGCGGCCAGGACCTCGGCTTCCTGCCCGGCGACGCGGCCGAGAAGATGAACCCCTGGGCGCAGGCGGTCTTCGACACGCTCGGGGCGCTGGTGTCGCAGAACGTGCTCGACGAGGTGATCGAGCGCGGGATGCTCGAGGTGCTGCCGCTCACGCACATCCGCGGGCGCTCGCTGCACGACGCGTTCGTGATCGTCGACGAGGCGCAGTCGCTGGAGCGGAACGTCCTGCTCACGGTGCTCTCGCGCGTCGGGCAGAACTCCCGGGTGGTGCTGACCCACGACGTGGCGCAGCGCGACAACCTCCGGGTCGGCCGGCACGACGGGGTCGCCTCCGTGATCGAGACGCTGAAGGGCCACCCGCTGTTCGCGCACGTCACGCTGACCCGCTCCGAGCGCTCGGCGATCGCCGCTCTGGTCACCGAGATGCTGGAATCTAACGAGCTCGCCTGACGTGCTCGCTGTGCGTCCGGTCCGTGGGATCCGAGGATCCCCGGGCCTGGCGCGTTCCTTCAGGGCACCGGGGCGTAGCGTGGACGGGTGAGCATCCTCGACGACGCGCTCCTCGAGCGCTTCCGCACCCGCGCGGCCGACTACGACGAGCGCAACGCGTTCTGCGCGGACGACCTGGAGGAGCTGCGCTCGATCGGGTACCTGGCGCTGCTCGTCCCCGAGGAGCTCGGCGGTGCCGGCCTCGGCCTGGAGCAGGCGGCCGCCGAGCAGACGCGCCTCGCGACGGCCGCTCCCGCGACCGCGCTCGCCGTCAACATGCACCTGGTCTGGACCGGGATCGCGCGAATCCTGCTCGAGCGGGGCGACGACTCCCTCCGCTCGGTCCTCGTCGACGCCGCGGCGGGTCACGTCTTCGCCTTCGGCAACAGCGAGGCGGGCAACGACCTGGTGCTCTCGGACTCACTGACGCGGGCGGAGCCGCTCGGGGACGGCGGCTACCGCTTCACCGGAACGAAGGTCTTCACCTCCCTCGCGCCCGCCTGGACGCGGCTCGGCGTGTTCGGCCGCGACGACAGCGGGTCGGAGCCACGGCTCGTGCACGGCTTCGTGCACCGTGAGAGCCCGGAGTCTCCGGTCGCCGGGCTCGAGGTCCGCGACGACTGGGACACGCTCGGCATGCGGGCGACCCAGAGCCGCACGACGGTGCTCGACGGCGTCGTCGTACCGGCCGAGCGGATGATCCGCTCGCTGCCCGTCGGACCGACCGCCGACCCCTTCGTCTTCGCCGTCTTCGCGGCCTTCGAGCTGCTGATCTCCTCGGTCTACCTCGGTGTCGCGCAGCGCGCGCTCGAGCTCGCCGTCGCCTCCGTCCGCCGACGGACCTCCCTCCGGGCGGGAGGGCGGCCACTGGCGGAGGACCCCGAGGTGCGGCACCGGGTGGCTGAGGCCGGGATGCTGCTCGACGGGCTCGAGGCGCCCCTGCGCACGGCGGCGGCCGACGTGGACGCGCTCGTCGACCGCGGTGCGCGCTGGTTCCCCTCGCTGGTCGGGGTGAAGATCCGCACCACGGAGGGAGCGCTCCGCGTGGTCGAGAGCGCCGTCCGGATCGCGGGCGGGTCGGCGTACCAGCGCAGGTCGCAGCTCGGCCGCCTCTACCGCGACGTGCTCGCCGGGCAGTTCCACCCCTCCGACGACGCGTCGGCGCACGGCGCCTGTGCGTCGCTCCTGCTGGGACCGCTGCCGCCGCACGACTGAGGCCGGGATGGGAACCGCCGCCGCCCGAGCACGCCGGCGGGCCGCCCTGTGGAGAACTCCGACGCCCCGAGGGCGTCGCCCCCTAGTCTCGGCGGATGCTCCGCGGATCTCTGCTCGACCGGGCCGCCCTGCTCCTCGGCGCCCTGGTGCTCCTCCTGATCGGGGCCCCGCACCTCGGTCGGGCGCCCGGCCTCGTCCCGGTGGCGCTCGTGAGCGTGCCGCTGGTGCTGGCGGACGTGCGCGGGCACCGGCTCCCGAACGCGGTCACGCTCCCGCTGCTGGTGGTCGGAGCCGTCCTCGCGCCCACGGCGGGGACGCTTCTCGCCGTGCTCGCGACGGTGCTGTGCCTGGGCGTGCTGCATGCGGCGGGCGGGCTGGGCCTCGGCGACGTGAAGCTCCAGGCGGCCCTCGCACCGCCGCTCGCGGCTCTCGGACCCGAGCAGGTCGTCGCCGCGCCCGCTGTCGGCTTCGCGGTGGCAGGGCTGTGGGTGCTCGTGCTGCGCGTCCGCGGACGGGTCGCGTTCGGACCGTTCCTGCTCACGGGGTTCTGGCTGGTGCTCTGACGGCCCGCCTCCGCGCCGAGCGCAGGGACGGGCCGTCGGAGGGCCGGGCTCAGCCGGGGTGGGTCATCGACATGACGTCGAGGGCGCTGTCGAGCTGCTCCTCCGTCACCTCGCCGCGCTCGACGAAGCCGAGGTCCACGACCGACTCGCGGACGGTGATCCCCTTGGCGACCGAGTTCTTCGCGACCTTGGCGGCGGCCTCGTAGCCGATCACCTTGTTGAGCGGGGTGACGATCGAGGGGGAGGACTCGGCGAGGGCGCGGGCGTGCTCGACGTCGGCCTCGAGGCCGTCGACGGTCTTGTCGGCGAGCAGCACGGCGGAGTTCGCGAGCAGGCGGATCGACTCCAGCAGCGCCGTCCCCATGACGGGGATCGCGACGTTGAGCTCGAAGGCACCCGAGGCGCCTGCCCAGGCGATGGTGGCGTCGTTGCCGATCACGCGCGCGCAGACCATGAGGACGGCCTCCGGGATCACCGGGTTCACCTTGCCGGGCATGATCGAGGATCCGGGCTGGAGGTCGGGGATCCGCAGCTCTCCGAGGCCGGTGTTGGGGCCGGAGCCCATCCAGCGGAGGTCGTTGTTGATCTTGGTCAGGCTCACCGCGAGCACGCGCAGCGCTCCGGAGGCCTCGACCAGCGAGTCCCGCGCGCCCTGGGCCTCGAAGTGGTTGCGGGCCTCGGTGACGGGAAGGCCCGTCTCCTCCGCGAGGCGCGCGATGACCTTCTGCGGGAAGCCGGCGGGGGTGTTGATCCCGGTGCCGACCGCGGTGCCGCCGAGCGGGACCTCGGCGACGCGGGGGAGCGCCGACTGCACGCGCTCGATGCCGAGGCGGATCTGCGCGGCGTAGCCGCCGAACTCCTGGCCGAGCGTGACGGGGGTGGCGTCCATCAGGTGGGTGCGGCCGGCCTTGACGACCTCGGCCCACTGCTCCGCCTTGACCTCGAGCGACTCGGCGAGCTGCTCGAGCGAGGGGATCAGCGACTCGATGAGCGCGCCGGTGACGGCGACGTGGACCGAGGTGGGGAACACGTCGTTGGAGGACTGCGAGGCGTTGACGTGGTCGTTCGGGTGCACGGTGCGGCCGAGGGCCGTGGTCGCCAGCGAGCCCAGCACCTCGTTCATGTTCATGTTCGAGGACGTGCCCGAGCCGGTCTGGTACACGTCGATCGGGAAGTGCGCGTCGTAGCCGCCCCCGACGACGAGGTCGGCCGCGTCGGCGATCGCCGTGGCGATGTCGGCGTCGAGCACGCCCAGCTCGGCGTTGGCCAGCGCCGCCGCCTTCTTGATGCGGGCGAGGGCCGCGATCTGGGCAGGCTCGAGGCCCGCACCGGAGATCGGGAAGTTCTCGACCGCCCGCTGGGTCTGCGCGGCGTAGAGGGCGTCGCGGGGGACCCGCACCTCGCCCATCGTGTCGTGCTCGATGCGGAAGTCGCCGGAGTCGTCGGTCGGGGAGTGATCCACCACGCTGTGTTCGTCCTTGTCTGATCGGTTGGTGCTGTGCTGTCCGGAGCCGCTCACGCGGGATCCGATCCCACCGCGCTCGGAGCGGCGGCGGAGGAGGCCGAGCCGGAGTCGCGCTCCAGCTCGGAGACGTAGGGGCTGAGCTCGGGCGGATCGATGCCGAGCACGACATCGGACATCACGGTGCCGTCCGAGAGCCGGTAGTTGGCGCCGACGAGAGCGAGCCGCCCGGTCGCGACAGCGTCGGCGATCAGCGGGGAGCGCTGGAGCAGCTCGGCGACCGTGTCGCGCAGGTGCTCGCGGCCGACGGCCAGCGCGTCGGTCGCCGACGGGTCGACGAGCACGCGGCCGTCCGGCTGGGCGCCCACGAGGCGGCGCACCGCGGGGATGATCGGCTCGATCAGGTGCTCGATGTGCGGGGGGAGCCGCTCGGCGCCGGGCGCCTGCGACTGGATCGCCGCCCGGACCGCTCCGCACTCGTCGTGGCCGAGCACGAGCAGCACCTTCACGCCGAGGACGGCGACACCGTACTCCAGCGAGCCGATGATGGAGTCCGCGATCACCTGGCCGGCGTTGCGGACGACGAAGAGGTCGCCGAGCCCCAGGTCGAAGATGATCTCGGCCGCGAGGCGGGAGTCGCTGCAGCCGAAGAGCGCAGCGAGCGGGGCCTGCGCGGCGGCGAGCTCGGCGCGGCGCTCGACGTCCTGGCGGGGGTGGCGGGGCTCGCCGGCGACGAAGCGCTGGTTGCCGCGGAGCATCTCCTTCCAGACCCACGCCGGCGGGCGGGACTCGCGGGGGACGGTGCTGCTGGTTCCGAGGCTCATCGGGACTCCTCCTGGCCGATCTGCGGGGTGATGGCGTCGACGACCAGGCGGATCTCGTCCGTCGGGGCCGTGCCGTAGACGAGGTAGGTGCTGGAGCCCTCCGTCGTCTCGAGTGCGTAGGGCGTGTTGCCGGTGTCGTCGCCGGAGTCGCGGTGGTCGTAGACGGTCCAGTCGCGGCCGTCGATCGTCTCGACGCCGGTCGCCGCCCGGCGGTCGAGCTGCGTCGCGACCCAGGCCGCGTCCGCGTCGAGCCCCTGGCTCAGGCCGATGTAGCCCGCCTTCGGGGTGATCAGGCCGACGTACCAGTAGTCGGTGCCGTTCTCGCGGCGGAGCTCGGCCGCGTTGGCCTTCCAGCCGTCGGGCAGGGAGGGCACGGCGAGCGTCTGCTCCTCGCCCAGCTGGACCTGTGCGGCGACGCGGGGGACGTCGACCGAGGAGAGCTCCACGGTGTCGCCGCGGGGGACGAGCAGGACGATGAGCGCTACGGCGCCGACGGTCGCGAGCAGCGAGAAGACGAGGTTGTTGACCGTCTTGCGCTGACGGTAGAGCCGGGAGTTCTCGGCCTTGCGTGCGGCCGTCTCGGCCGCCGTCTCCGGGCGCCCGAGCTCGGCGACGACCCGCGCGGCCTTCGCGCGGCTCATCCGGCGGCCGCCCCTCCGGAGCGGGCCGCGTCCAGCCGGGCGCGTGCTCCGATCAGCCACTCCTCGCAGCGGGCGGCGAGGGCCTCGCCGCGCTCCCACAGGGCGAGCGAGCGCTCGAGGGTGGAGCTGCCCTGCTCGAGCTCGGACACGACGCGGACGAGCTCGTCGCGCGCCTGCTCGTAGGAGAATCCCGAGACGTCGGAGTCGGTCGCCGGGGCGTCGGGGGAGTCGGGCATGGGTCTGATCCTATCGATCGGGGCTGAGGGGGGACGGGTGGCGCGGCGGGCTCAGGACCGGCCGGCGGGATCGCCGGTGGGCCCCTCGGAGCGGGCGCCGACGGCCCCCTCCGCGAGCGTGAGGACGAGTGCGCCGCCGGCCGGTGCGTCGCCGGGTGCCCGGACGACGTGCCCGGCCGCGTTCTGGACGATCGCGTAGCCGCGGTCGAGGGTGTGCTGGGGGGAGAGGGCGCGCAGGTGGCCGTGCAGGCGCTCGACCTCGAGGTGCGCGCGCTCGAGGCGGCGGTCCACCAGCTCGGCGCCGCGCGCGACCCAGCGGGTCAGCTCCTCGGCGTGCCGGTCGACCAGCACGTGCGGCTGGGCGAGCACCGGCCGCGAGCGCAGCTGCGAGAGCCGGTCGATCTCGTGCGAGACGAGCCCGCTCACGCGGCCGGTCATCCGCAGCCGGGCCTGCTGCACGCGCAGCAGCTCGTCGGAGACGTCGGGCACGACCCTCTTCGCGGCGTCGGTGGGAGTGGAGGCGCGCAGGTCGGCGACGTCGTCGAGCAGCGGGCGGTCGGCCTCGTGGCCGATCGCGCTGACGACCGGAGTGGAGCAGGCGGCGACGGCGCGCACGAGCGCCTCGTCGCTGAAGCCGAGCAGGTTCTGGAAGTCGCCGCCTCCGCGGGCGATCACGATCACGTCGATGCTGTCGTCGGCCTCGAGGGTCCGCAGGGCCGAGAGCACCTCCGGGACCGTCCGGTCGCCCTGCACGGCCGAGTGGACCACCCGGAAGCGCACGGCCGGCCAGCGCAGCTGCGCGTTCCGCAGCACGTCCTTCTCGGCGTCCGAGTCCTTGCCGGTGATGAGGCCCACGCCGTGCGGGAGGAACGGCAGCGGCTTCTTGCGGGAGGCGTCGAACAGCCCCTCCGACGCGAGCTGCCGGCGGAGCCGCTCGAGCTTCTCGAGCAGATCGCCCAGGCCGACGTGGCGCATCTCGAAGACCTGCATCGAGAGCGTGCCGCCCTTGACCCAGTAGTTGGGCTTCACCAGCGCGATGACCCGATCGCCCTGCTTGAGGTCGGCCGGGAGGCGGCTCCGCACCGACGACCAGACGGTGAAGCCGACCGTCGCGTCTCCGGACAGGTCCTTCAGCTTCCCGTAGACGTTGCCGCCGGACGCGCCCCACTGGGTGATCTCGCCCTCGACCCACGCGGTCCCGAGGCGCTCGATCCAGCCCTTGATCTTGCTGGCGAGCAGGCCGACCGGCCAGGGTGCGTCGGCGGTGGGTGGGGCGTCGGTCATCGCTGCCTCTGCTCGGAGGGACGGGGGGGAGCGGGAGTGCCCTCCCGCGACGACAACGGTACGGGACGGGTCCGACACCGGGACGGCCCGGGCACAGGATGCACCACGTAGAATCAGGGGGTGAGCCAAGTCCCGATCAGCCTGCCCATGCCGCGCATGCCCCGCGCCACAGGGCGTCTGCGCGACGTCCCAGTCGAGGGCCGCAAGCGCGTCCTCCTCGCCGCGCCCCGCGGCTACTGCGCCGGAGTCGACCGCGCGGTCGTCGCCGTCGAGAAGGCCATCGAGCACTACGGTGCCCCGGTCTACGTGCGCAAGCAGATCGTGCACAACGTGCACGTCGTCTCCACGCTCGAGAGCCAGGGCGCCATCTTCGTCGACGAGGTCGACGAGGTGCCCGAGGGATCGCACATCGTCTTCAGCGCGCACGGCGTCTCACCGGCGGTCGTCCAGGGCGCGGCAGACCGCAATCTCCAGGCGATCGACGCGACCTGCCCCCTGGTGACGAAGGTGCACCGCGAGGCCGTCCGCTTCGCGCGCGACGACTTCGAGATCCTCCTCATCGGCCACGAGGGCCACGAAGAGGTCGAGGGCACCGCGGGCGAGGCTCCCGATCACGTCACCCTCGTCGGCAGCCCCGACGACGTGCCGAACATCGTCGTGAAGGACCCGGACAAGGTCGTCTGGCTCTCGCAGACGACGCTCTCGGTCGACGAGACGATGGAGACGGTGCGCCGTCTCCGCGAGCGCTTCCCCAACCTGCAGGACCCGCCGAGCGACGACATCTGCTACGCCACGCAGAACCGCCAGGTCGCGATCAAGAAGGTCGCCGCGGGCGCCGAGCTGGTCATCGTCGTCGGCTCCGCGAACTCCTCCAACTCCGTGCGCCTCGTCGAGGTCGCCCTCGAGTACGGCGCGAAGGCCGCCTACCGGGTCGACTACGCGAGCGAGATCAAGCAGGAGTGGCTCGAGGGCATCCGCACCGTCGGCGTCACCAGCGGCGCCTCGGTGCCCGAGGTGCTCGTGCAGGAGGTCCTCGACGACCTCGCCGCCGCCGGGTACGGCGATGTCGAGGAGGTCAAGACGGCGGAGGAGGACCTGATGTTCTCGCTCCCCAAGGAGCTGCGCAAGGACGTCGCCGGCAAGCGCGACGCCCGCGGCGTCGGTGGACGCATCAGCGCGGGAGCGGGCGCCTAGAGCGTTCCGGCCCGGACACGGAAGAGGCCGCCCTCCCTCGGGAGCGGCGGCCTCTTCCGTGTGCGGTGGAACGGGGATCGACGCTAGACGTCGGTGCCGGCGCCGCCCTGCGAGCCCGACATGCGCGTGACGTACTCCGCGAACGTCGGGTCGCCCAGGATGGCGATCGCCGCGACGATCAGGGAGAGCAGCACGGTCGCCGCGATCCCGAGGATCGGGACGAGCACGGCGCGCTTGCCGGCGCGGAGCCGCCGGATCGAGATCCACACCGCGAAGGCGACGATCAGCGACTGCGCGAGCGCCACCACGACGCCGAGGATCCGTGCGAGCTCCGGCGACGCGTAGGTGCCGATGCCCTGGGAGCGGTAGAGCTCCTGGAGGGTCGTCGCGAAGCTCGAGGGATCGAGCAGCGTCGGCACGGCGAAGAACACGCCGAGCGCGAGCAGCACGATCGTGAGCAGGCGGTCGACGGGATGCGCGACCGGCTTCGCGGCCGGAGCGGTCGCGGGCCTCGGATCGGTCTCCGACCCCCGCGGGTCGGGGACGACCACGGCGTCCTCCGGCGGCTGCCACGACCAGCCGGGCGGCGCGTACTCGCCGTACTGCGGCTCCGGACGCCTGTCGCCCGGCTGATCGTGTGCGTTCGTCACGGAGCGGTGCCCTACTTCCCGGAGTTCCCGGCCGAGCCGAGCTGACGGGTCGCCTCGGCGACGCGCGCGGCCATCGCGGTCTCGGCGATCTTGCCCCACGAGCGCGGGTCGTAGACCTTCTTGTTGCCGACCTCGCCGTCGACCTTGAGGAAGCCGTCGTAGTTCTTCAGCACGGTGTCCGCGACGGAGCGGCTGAACGCGTACTGCGTGTCGGTGTCGATGTTCATCTTGACGACGCCGTTGCGGACCGCCTCGGCGATCTCCTCGTCGGTCGAGCCCGAGCCGCCGTGGAAGACGAGGTCGAGGGGGAGCGCGCCGGTGCCGTACTTCGCCTGCAGGCCGTCCTGGATCTCGCGGAGCAGCTCCGGGCGCAGGCGGACGTTGCCCGGCTTGTAGACGCCGTGGACGTTGCCGAAGGTGAGGGCGGCCATGTAGCGGCCCTGCTCGCCGAAGCCGAGGGCCTCGACGGTCGCGATCGCGTCGTCGAGCGTGGTGTAGAGGTGCTCGTTGATGTCGTGCGAGACGCCGTCCTCCTCGCCGCCGACGACGCCGATCTCGACCTCGAGGATGGCGTTGATGTTCTTGACGCGCGGGAGGATCTCCTTCGCGATGGCGAGGTTCTCGTCGAGCGGGATCGCGGAGCCGTCCCACATGTGCGACTGGAAGAGCGGCTCGCGACCGGCCTTGACCTCCTCCTCGGAGGCGGCGATCAGCGGGTAGACGAAGCCCTCGAGCGCGTTCTGCGGGCAGTGGTCGGTGTGGAGCGCGACCGTGACCGGGTAGTTCTTGGCGACCTCGGTCGCGAACCTCGCGAAGGCGATCGCGCCGGCCGCGCGGTTCTTCACGGTGTGGCCGGCGAAGTAGTCCGCGCCTCCGGTGGTGACCTGGATGATGCCGTCCGAGCCCGCCTCGGTGAGGCCCTGGAGGACCGCGTTGATCGTCTGCGACGACGAGACGTTGAACGCCGGGTAGGCGAAGCCGCCCGCCTTCGCCTTGTCGAGCATCTCTGCGTACTGGTCCGGGGTAGCGACGGGCATGGCATCTCCTTTGACGGATGAACGAAGGGGGGTCGGGCGAGGCCCGCGTCGCGGACGAGTCTAGCGAGGCGCCCCTCCGCGGTCCCTCCGCCCGTGGAGGGCCCTGGACTAGGCTTCGGGCAGGGATGGGGATCCGCTCCGCGGGTCCTGCGACGACGTGCACGAACTCGACGACGAAGGACTCCGCTCTGTGATCGACAACGACTCGCTCTACCTCCACCCCGACCGCAACCTCGGCATGGAGCTCGTCCGCGCCACCGAGGCCGCCGCGATCCGCGCCGTGCCCTTCATCGGCAAGGGCGACAAGAACGCCGCCGACGGCGCAGCGGTCGATGCCATGCGCACCTTCCTCGGGACCGTGAACTTCGACGGAGTCGTCGTGATCGGCGAGGGCGAGAAGGACAACGCGCCCATGCTCTTCAACGGCGAGCACGTCGGCAACGGCTCGGGGCCCGCCGCCGACATCGCCGTCGACCCGATCGACGGCACCTCGCTGACCGCCGCCGGGCGCCAGAACGCGCTCTCGATGATCGCCGTCGCCGACCGCGGCGCGATGTTCGACCCCTCCGCCGTGTTCTACATGGAGAAGATCGTCACCGGGCCCGAGGGCGTCGGGATCATCGACATCCAGCGCCCGATCGGCGAGAACATCCGCGCCCTGGCCCGCGCCAAGCGCAAGCCCGTCGAGGAGATGCGCATCGCGGTGCTGGACCGCCCGCGCCACGCTCAGCTGATCGAGGACATCCGCGCGGCCGGAGCCGGCACGCGCCTCCTGCTCGACGGCGACGTCGCGGGCGGCATCAACGCCGCTCGCCACGACTCCCGACTCGACATGTGCGTCGGCACCGGAGGCACGCCCGAGGGCATCATCACGGCCTGCGCCATCCGCGCGCTCGGGGGAGTCATCCAGGGCATCCTCCGCCCGAAGGACGACGACGAGCGCCAGCGTGCCATCGACGCCGGGCACGACCTCGACCGCGTGCTCCACGCCAACGACCTCGTCCGCAGCGACAACACCTACTTCGTCGCGACCGGAGTGACGAACGGCGGACTCGTGAAGGGCGTGCGCAAGGAGGGCCACGTCATCACGACGGAGTCCATCGTGCTGCGCTCCCGCTCGGGCACCATCCGCCGCGTGACCGCCCAGCACCTCGCGGAGAAGTGGGTCTAGGCCGTCACGCTCTCTCAGAGACGCCGCAGTGCTGCCGAGGCACCACACCAGTGACGGCGCACTCGTCGAGTGCGGCGGCGACACGGCGTGCAGAACGTTGAAGGACACCGGCCTCGGTCACCGAGGCGAGCGGGCGGGGCCGCGGCGGGTCTCGAGACGCCTCGCGGGCGCTCCTCCGCCGAGCCGCGGAGGCGGAGCGCCGGCGCGAGCTGCGGTCGTCCGGGTGTCGAGCCGGATGGACGGCGCCGCTCGCGCGCGGCCTGCACGCCCGATGCTCGCTCAGCGGGGACCCGGGGCCCTACGCGCTCCGCTCGGACTCGTCCTCCGCGGCGAGCAGCTCGACGGCGGTGAGGCGGCGCGGCGAGGAGGCGACTCCTCCGACCGGGGCGATGACGCGCGACTCGTCGAGGGAGTCGAACTGGCGCGCGGTGACCAGCACGCGGCTCTCGAGCGAGCCGGCGAAGGCGTTGTAGGAGTCGACCGTCTTCTCGAGCGAGCGGCGCAGGCCCTCGGCGTGGTCGGCGAGGGTGCCGAGACGGGCGTAGAGCGTCTTGCCGAGGTCGAGCAGGCGCTTGGCGTCGTCGGTGAGCACGTCCTGCTGCCAGGTGTAGGCGACGGTCTTCAGCACCGACCACAGGGTCACCGGCGAGGCGAGGGCGACGCGCTTGCGGAACGCGTACTCGAGCAGGCTCGGGTCGGCGTCGAGCGCGCTCGCGAGCAGCGGCTCGCTCGGCACGAACGCGATGACGAACTCGGGGCTCGCCGGGAGGCCGGTCCAGTAGGAGCGGGCGGCCAGCGCGTCCACGTGGCCGCGGAGGGCGCGGACGTGCGCGCGCAGGAGCCCCGCACGCCGCGCCTCCTCCTCTCCGCCGGCGCCCGCGGGGATCGCGCTCGCCTCCAGGTACGCGTCGAACGGCACTTTGGCGTCCACCGCGATCGCCTTGCCGCCGGGCAGGCGGACCACCATGTCGGCGCGGCCGCGGCCCGCCTCGCCCTCGAGGCCGAACTGCACGTCGAAGTCGACCCGCTGGGTGAGCCCGGCGGCCTCGACGACGTTCCGCAGCTGCGTCTCGCCCCAGGCGCCGCGGCTCGTGGTGGAGCGGAGCGCGGACGCGAGGGTCTCGGTCGTCGAGCGCAGCTGCTCGCCCGCCGCCCGCTGCCCCTCGAGCTGCTCGGTGATCGCCCCGAACTGGGCGGCGCGCTCGCGTTCGAGCCGGCCGACCGCCTCCTGCATGCCGCGCAGGCTCTCGGCGACGGGGGAGAGGGTCTGCAGGATGCGCGCGTCGTGCCGCTCGCGCTCGGCGACGACGCGCAGCTGCTCCTGGAGCTCGCGGATCTGGTCGCGGGCGGAGCCGAGGTGCTCGCGGTGCTGCTCGACGACGGCCTCGTGCCGCTCCTCCAGGCCCTCAGCGCGGGCGCGGGCTGTCGCGAGGTCGAGGGCGAGGGCGGCGTCGGGCGTGCGGGAGCGGGCGAGGAGGACGGCCACGACTCCCGCGAGGAGCGCGCCGACCACCAGGCCGAGGGCGAAGGAGAGATCCATGCCGCCGATGACACCACGCACTTCCGACATCGATCGATCGACGCGCCACGACCACCGAACGAGGGCCAGGACGCCCTGCGACCGCCTCGTAGACTTCGCGATCATGGGGAATCACCACCGCTCATCGCGCCTGCTCACGGTCGCGCTCGCTCTCGCCGTCGGGCTCGGCACCGCCCTCGTCCCGATCACCTCCGCCTCGGCCGCCGAGGACGCGCCGTCGACCGTCTCGGTCGAGACCGGCGCTCTCGACGCGTCCCTCGACCGCGCCGACCTCGGCGTCCCGGACCAGTCGACGCAGTACAGCGCCGAGGAGACGAAGAGCTTCCGCGCCGGCTTCATCGTCAGCGACGCCCAGTTCTTCGACGGCGACGCGCTGAGCACCGGTCAGGTGCAGTCGCTCCTGAACGAGAAGGGCAGCCGGTGCTCCACCGCCGGCACCGCCCCCTGCCTCAAGAACTTCTCGCAGGCGACGCCGTCCAAGGCGGCGGACGCGATGTGCGGCGCCTACCAGGGCTCCGGCAGCGAGTCGTCGGCCTCGATCTTCACGCGCGTCGGCCTGGCCTGCGGCATCAACCCGCTCGCCCTGGTCGTGCTCGTGCAGAAGGAGCGGAGCCTCGTCACCGACACGACGCCGAGCCCCGAGGACTACGCCAAGGCGACCGGCTACAACTGCCCGGACACCGCGGCGTGCGACCCCGGCTCGGCGGGCTTCTTCACGCAGGTCTACAGCGCGGCCCGCCAGTTCAAGCGCTACGCCAACCCGCCCGGCTCCGGCTCGAACTTCACCACCTACGCTCCGGGCACGACGCCGAACGTCGCCTACTACCCGAGCACCGCGTGCGGCTCCTCGCCGGTCACCATCCGCAACCAGGCCACGGCCGACCTCTACTACTACACGCCGTACCAGCCCAACGACTACGCGCTCACCGGCTCCGGCAACGCGGCCTGCGCGACCTACGGCAACATCAACTTCTGGTACCTCTTCAGCGACTGGAACCCGAACGGCACCCTGGCCAACGCCGGGATCGCCCCCGCGGGACGCGTCGACGCCCCGCGCATCTCGGGCAGCACGCTGAGCGTGTCCGGCTGGGCCGTCGACCCGACGACGCAGCAGGCCGCGCTGACCACGACGGTCACGGTGACCGGCCCCGACGGCACCCGCACGGTCCGCACGCAGACCGCGAACGGCGACCGCGGCGACATCCCGGGCGAGTACTCCGTCGCCGGCCGCGCCCACGGCTTCGGCGCCACCACGCCCGTCTCGGCACCCGGCACCTACCAGGTCTGCGTCTCCGCCGACTCCGTCGACTGGAACCGCTGGGTCGGCACGGGCGACTCCCGGGGCCCCGGCCGGAAGGATCTCGGCTGCTCGTCCGTGAGCACGTCGGCCGGGATCGACGTCTTGCGTCTGGCCGGCACCGACCGCCAGGGCACCGCCGTCGCGATCTCGAAGGCCGTCTTCGGCCCGAACGTCCCCGTCGTCTACATCGGGACAGGCCCGCACATCCCAGACGGGCGGCGCGCCGACCGGGGCGCGACCAAGCAGAAGCGTGCGCCGCCCCTGAACGACCGCCACTCGAAGTCGCAGCCCGTTCGCGACGAGCCGAGCCGGCATAAGCCGGCGAGGATCGTCGTGGTCGGCTCCCCACTGAGCGTCGGCGACGGCCTGCTGAACCAGCTGAGGTCCTACTCGCCGGCGGTGGACCGCATCGGAGGGAAGGACCGCTACGACACGTCCAGGCTCATCATCCAGAGCGCGTTCCCGAGCGGCTCGTCGCGCGCCTGGCTCGCCACGGGCGAGAAGTTCCCCGACGCGCTCGGCGCGAGCGCCGCAGCCGGCTCGGTGAACGCTCCCGTCGTCCTCGTGAACGGCACCGGCAGCACGGCCGACGCCGTGACGAAGGGCATCCTCTCGAAGCTCAAGGTGCAGAACCTCACCATCGCGGGCAGTCCCCTGTCGGTGAGCGAGGGGATCAAGAACTCGCTTCCGGTGCCGACGATCACCCGCATCGGCGGAGTCGACCGCTACGACACCTCGGAGCAGCTGAACCGGGCCGCCTTCTCGAGGGCCAAGACCGTGTTCCTGGCGACGGGCGAGAATTTCCCCGACGCCCTCGCCGGAGCCACGGCGGCGGGCTACTCGAACAGCCCGCTGTTCGCCGTGCCGACGAACTGCGTGCCCCGCGCCGTCCTGACCGACATCGCGAAGTCGGGAGCTCAGCGGGTCGTCCTCCTCGGCGGTCCCACCACCCTCTCGGAGGACGTCGCGCGGCTCACCCCCTGCGGCTGATCGCCCGCGACCCCGCCACTAGCGTGGAGGGATGACCCCGACCGCACCGTCCCCGACCGGCCTCCGACGCCGGCGGGGCGGTGCGGTCGTCGTCGTCGCGGCGCTGGTGGCGCTCCTGCTGGGAGGCTCCGTCGACGGCACGCGCCTCGCCGCGGTGCCGTCCGAGCCGCAGACCGTCCGGCTGTGGACCTTCCTCCAGCCGGGCCCCGTCGCGGCCGACTTCGACCCGGGCGACCTGATCTCCGACGAGGTCTTCTTCGACGGCGACGGGCTCGGACCGCTCACGGTGCAGGCGTTCCTCGACGCCCGCGTCCCCGACTGCGCGGGCGGGCCGGTGCCGTGCCTGCGGGACTACGCCGAGGACACCGCGGCGATCACGGCCGACGAGCAGTGCGACGCGCTGCCCGCCGGACGCGACGTCCCGGCCGCGGAGATCATCACCTCGGTCGCCGGCGCGTGCGACGTGAATCCGGCCGTCCTCCTGGTGCTGCTGCAGAAGGAGCAGTCGCTCGTGACCGATCCGGAGCCGAGCGAGCGGCAGTTCCGCAGCGCCACGGGCTACGGCTGCCCGGACACCGCGGACTGCGACACGGACTCCTACGGCTTCGCCGCGCAGGTGTACGGAGCGGCGTGGCAGTTCCAGCGCTACCGGAATCCGGACTCGAGCTTCGACTGGTACCCGGTCGGCGCGGCCAGCGACGTCCGCTACTCCCCGGACGAGTCCTGCGGCACCGCCCCGGTGACGATCGCCAACGCGGCCACGGCGGGTCTCTACTACTACACGCCGTACCAGCCGAACGCGGCGGCGCTCGCGAACCTCTACGGCGAGGGCGACGACTGCTCGGCCTACGGGAACCGGAACTTCTGGCGCATCTTCAGCACCTGGTTCGGCGACCCCCGCGGCTGAGCCGATCGTCTCGAGCAGACTCGGCATGACGGACGTCAGGCGGCGGCGGGAGCCTTCGGGCGCAGGCGCTTCACGGAGACGCCGGCCAGCTCGCCGAGCTCGGCCATGCTCGCGGCGCCGTGCCGCCGGGCCGCGTGCACGACGATCGCGGCGCACGCCTCGGCATCGGCCGACGCGTCGTGGTGGCGGAAGTCCTCGAAGCCCGCGGCCATGGCGACGACGGGGAGGCGGTAGGAGTCGAGCTCGTACGTCTTGCGGGCGAGCTGCAGCGAGGAGAGGGAGTCGTACGGGGGGTGGTCGACGGAGGTCGCCGCGAAGACGGCGCGGATGACGCCCATGTCGAAGCCGGCGTTGTGCGCGACGAACACGTCCTCGCCGGCGAAGGCCGCCAGGTCGGCGAACTGGTCGACCCAGGAGGCGGCGGCGTGCACGTCGTGCTTGCGGATGCCGTGGATCCGCGTGTTCCATTCGAGGAAGTCGTCGTACCCCAGCGGCGGGCGGATGAGCCAGCCGGCGCGGTCGACGACGCGGCCGTCGCGGACCTTCACGAGCCCGACGGAGCAGGCGGAGGCCCCATGCGAGTTGGCGGTCTCGAAGTCGATGGCGGTGAAGTCGATGGGCACGCTCCAGCCTCTCACGCACCTCCGACGCCGCAGGGAGCGTCGCGCGCGCGTCGCCCCGAGCGGGCGGGAGCACCCGCCGGCCGCGGGCGGGCGCCTCCCGTTCCTCCGCGCCCCGCCCGCCCGGCCCTTCCGCCGCCACGCCGTAGGATGGATGCCCGTGGCTCTCACTATCGCAATCGTCGGTCTCCCCAACGTCGGCAAGTCGACGCTCTTCAACGCACTGACCAAGAACACGGTGCTCGCGGCGAACTACCCGTTCGCGACGATCGAGCCGAACGTGGGTGTGGTGAACCTGCCCGATTCCCGCCTCGAGGTGCTCGCCGGGATCTTCGGCTCCGAGCGCATCCTCCCGGCGCCCGTCTCCTTCGTCGACATCGCCGGCATCGTGCGCGGCGCGTCCGAGGGCGAGGGCCTGGGCAACAAGTTCCTCGCGAACATCCGCGAGGCCGACGCGATCGCGCAGGTCATCCGCGGCTTCGAGGACTCAGACGTCGTCCACGTCGACGGCAAGGTCGACGCCGCCAGCGACATGGAGACGATCAACACCGAGCTGGTCCTCGCCGATCTCCAGACCCTCGAGAAGGCCGAGGCCCGCTACGAGAAGGAGCTCAAGGGGAGGAAGATCGAGCCGATCGTGGTCGAGACCGCGAAGAAGGCGCGCGAGTTCCTCGACCAGGGCAAGCCGCTGTCGGCCTCCTCGATCGATCTGGAGCCGATCCGCGAGCTGGGCCTGCTGACCGCCAAGCCCTTCATCTACGTCTTCAACGTCGACGAGGCCGTGCTGACCGACGACGCCCGGAAGGCCGAGCTCGCGGCCCTGGTCGCGCCGGCGGAGGCGATCTTCCTCGACGCGAAGATCGAGTCCGAGCTGATCGACCTCGACGAGGCCGACGCGGCCGAGATGCTCGAGTCGACCGGCCAGACGGAGTCGGGCCTCAACCAGCTCGCGACCATCGGCTTCGACACCCTGGGCCTGCAGACGTACCTCACGGCCGGCCCGAAGGAGACGCGCGCCTGGACCATCGGGAAGGGCTGGACCGCGCCCCAGGCCGCCGGTGTCATCCACACCGACTTCCAGAAGGGCTTCATCAAGGCCGAGATCATCTCGTTCGACGACCTCGTCGAGACCGGCTCGATCGCCGAGGCCCGCGCGAAGGGCAAGGCCCGCATCGAGGGCAAGGACTACGTGATGCAAGACGGCGACGTCGTGGAGTTCCGCTTCAACGTGTAAGACGGCCGCGCTCGGCTCGAGGCGCCCGGTTCGCTCGGATCCCCGGATCCGCGAGCCGGGCGCTTCTGCACGGAGGTGCGGGATCGCCGACCCCGGGAGTCCGACACGAGGCCGGTCACGTCCGCGGACGTCCGCTCCGCCCGTCAGTTCAGCACGTCCCCGATCAGCCAGCTCGACAGCCCGACGAGGGTGCAGACGCCGACGACCACCCAGGCGACGGTCCGGCGGAGCGAGCGGGAGACCGCCTCCGAGCTGCGGGGAGTGGGACGCAGCGGCGGCGTGTACGCGGGCGGGACGGAGTAGGTCCGGGCCGGCGGGAGGAGTCGGGGGAGAGTGACCGGACGGCCGTCGACCCACTCGGCGGGCAGCTCCACGGCCTTCGCGGCCTGCAGCGTGAGCTCGACCTTCAGCGGGGATCCGCGGAGGGAGGCGTAGGCGGCGGCGGTGAGGCCGAGGCTCGCGAGGTGGCGGAGGGTCGGGGCGAAATCCGCCGAGAGGGTCGGGGAGAGCTCGCCCACCCGCTCGCCGTCGAGACGGAGCTCGACGAGGTCGCCGGCCGGGTGCAGGGTCACCAGCAGCAGGCCGCGGCCGCTCGCCGGAACGACCGTCGAGAGGCGGGCGAAGTGCTCGTCCTCGCGCAGGACCGGCAGGCCCCGCGACCAGGGGAGGATCGAGTGGCGCTCGACGGGCGGCTCGTTGAGCGGCACGAGCAGCTCGGGGGCGACAAGGGCGACGCGGAGGACGGCCCGCAGGCCCTCCTCGCCGTTCTCGACCCGGAGGCGCGCGGTCGTGACCGGGACGGCTCCGCTCGCCACGACCCGGTCGAGAGCGGCCCGGTGGGCGGAGGCGTTCGGCAGGTAGCCGAGGACGCGGCCGCCGACCCGGACCGAGACGGCGTCGAGGCCGGTGGGGTGGTCGGGCTCGGGGATCAGGTCGACCTTGAGTGTCCGCTCGTCCATCACGCCCTGCTCGAGCGAGCGGCCTATCAGATCGGCGATCTCCTCTATCCGCTCGGTCTCGGCGATGGCTTCCACGCTCGAGGTGCCGTCGGCATTCGGTACGCGGTAGACGACGAGCTCCATGGCGGAGGTGACGGGTGCGTCCCGCACCACCGCGTCACTGTCCTGCGCGGAGCGGCGCGCTCCGGTGAACCGCCTGCCGTCCCACCAGCGCATCTCGGCCGCATCGGCCTCGTCGCGGTACCAGCCCGCCGGCGCACCCTCGTCCATCGACACCCCGTTCCTCCGGCGAACGAGTCTACGAGGAGGGCGGGAGCGTCAGAGACCCGGGTCCGTGGCGGCGGGATCCTCGGGGGCGAGCGCGGCCGCGAGCTCTCCCGAGGCGGGGCCGCTCCACGCACCGGACTCGTGCGCCCGAGGGCCGGCGATCCACTCCAGAGCCTCGCGGACGAGCATCCGGACGTGACGCGCGTGGCCGATGGTGACGGGGGCGGGATCCTCGAGGACCTCGAGCAGGCGGTGCAGCACGGCACGGCTCTGCAGTCGTGTCATGGGCCTCACGGTAGGGGGCCGGTCGCTCGGACGGTAGTGCCGATCCGCGACAGCGCACCCGTCTAGGCTCGCCACATGACTCGTCTCGACGGTGCCGTCGTCCTCGTCCTCGGAGCCTCGGGCGGCCTCGGCCGCCTCCTGGCCGATTCGCTGGAGGCGCGCGGTGCCGTCGCGGTGCGCTCGGGGCGCGACTCCGCGGCGCTCGGCGAGGCACCCCTGGTCGCCGACCTGCGCGGGGAGGACGAGCCCCGGCGCGTGGTCGCCGAGGTGCTCGAGCGGCACGGGCGCCTCGACGGCGTCGTCGTGGCCGCGGGCGTCGTGGCCTTCGGGCCCTCCGCCGAGCTCGATCCGGCCGTTCTGGAGGAGCTCGTCGAGGTGAACGCGCTGGCGCCGATCCGGGTGCTGACCGCCGCGCTGCCGTCGCTCGTCGCGTCGGCGGGCGAGGGGCGCGAGCCGTTCGCGCTGACCATCAGCGGCGTGGTGGCGGAGGCTCCGACCGCGGGACTCGCCGCGTACTCCGCCTCGAAGGCGGCACTGCACTCCTTCGTGAAGGCCTCGGCCCGCGAGTACAAGCGGGCGGGCGTCCTCCTGCTCGACGCGCGTCCCGGCCACACCGAGACCGACCTGTCCCGGCACCCGCTCGCGGGAGACGCGCCCCGCTTCGGCGCGGGTCTGGCGCCGCAGGACGTGGTCGACCGGCTGCTCGACGCGGTCGAGGAGGGCGAGACCGACCTGCCTCCTGCGGCGTTCACCGGCTGACGCCGTCCCGAGACGAGGCGGAGCCGGTCGATCCTCGCGGGAACGCACCGGATCGAGCACTGCAGCCTCGGTCGCGTACAGCCTTTGTGATCAGCCTGCGCATGCGGCGGCCGGGACCGCGATCGGCGCGGCAGCCCGTCCGACCGTCCTCCCCGCAGACGCGGGGATACCCGCCGTTCACCGGAGCGTCGCACGGGCGCACTAGCGTCCCTCCGTGCCCGACACCGCCGATGACGCCCTCCGTCCCACTCCCGAGCTGCTCCGCACGCTCACGCCCGCCGACGCGCGGGACCTCGTCGTGCTGGACGAGGACGACGACGATCCGGTGCTCCTGCGCCGCGACGGCACGCAGATCGACACCTGGCGCGAGGGCTACCCCTACGACGAGCGGATGTCGCGCGAGGAGTACGAGGCGGGCAAGCGCCTCCTCCAGATCGAGCTGCTGAAGCTGCAGAACTGGATCAAGAAGCACGGGCGCCGACTCGTGGTCGTGTTCGAGGGGCGCGACGCCGCGGGCAAGGGCGGCACCATCAAGCGCTTCACCGAGCACCTCAACCCGCGCGGAGCCCGCGTGGTGGCGCGCGAGAAGCCGACCGAGCGCGAGGCCGGTCAGTGGTACTTCCAGCGCTACGTCTCGCACCTGCCGGCCGCCGGCGAGATCGTCCTCTTCGACCGCTCCTGGTACAACCGGGCCGGCGTGGAGCGCGTGATGGGCTTCTGCACGCCGGCGCAGTACGACGAGTTCATCCGCCAGACGCCGCTGTTCGAGCGGATGCTCGTCGGCGACGGCATCGACCTGGTGAAGCTGTGGTTCTCGGTCTCGGCGGAGGAGCAGCGCACCCGGTTCACGATCCGCATGATCGACCCCGTGCGCCAGTGGAAGCTCTCGCCGATGGACCTCGCCTCGCTCGACAAGTGGGGCGACTACACCGCGGCCAAGGAGGCGATGATGGCGGCGACCGACACCGCCGACGCTCCCTGGACCATCGTGAAGAGCAACGACAAGAAGCGCGCCCGGCTCGAGGCCATGCGCTACGTCCTGAGCCTCTACGACTACGACGGACGCGACGAGGAGGTCGTGGGCCCGCTGGGTCCGGACCCGCTGATCGTCGGATCGGCCGCGGACGTGTATGAGCGCGGCGAGCACGCCGCGACGAGCTGACCGGGGGGACGGACATGGGGGAGTCGGGGATCGGCGCGGAGCTGCCGGGGGTGCACCTGCGCTGGCTGGCGCTCGACGAGCAGACGCTGGACGCCGAGCGGCTGCTGCCGCTGTTGAGCGACGAGGAGCGCGAGCGCTACGCCGGGACGGTCGGCGGGTCGGCGGCCGAGCGATTCGTCTTCGGGCGGGTGCTCCTGCGGATGCTCGCGGCCGAGCTCACGGGGACGCGCGCGTCGGAGGTCCGGGTCGTTGGGTGCTGCCCGCGCTGCGGGGGCGCGCACGGCCGGCCGCGGCTGGAGGGACGCGGGATCGCGCTCGAGCTGCTGTCGGTGAGCATCGCGCACTGCGCGGGCGCCGTCGTGGTCGCGGCGAGCAGCGCCGGTGCGGTCGGCGTCGATGTGGAGCCGACGCTGGGCACGCCCGAGCGCGGGGAGCGGATCACGCGCATCGCCGGGGCGCCCTTCGCCACGGGCGGGATGCGCCCCGCCGACCCCGTCCTGCACTGGACCCGGATCGAGGCCGCACTGAAGGCGGACGGCCGCGGGCTCGAGCTCGACCCGCGCCGGGTGCACGTGCACGAGTCGCACCACGCGGCGGAGGCGCGGATCGACGCCGTCCGCTTCCGGCTGGCCGAGCCGCAGCTGGACCCCGCGCTGCGGGTCAGCGTCGCCCTCGGGCCGATGGGGGACGCGGGCGCCGGGCCCATCATCGGCTGGCGGCGCGAGCACGGCGACGCGCTCGCGGACTCGCTGGTGTCAGCGCCCGGACGGTAGCGGCGGCAGCTCCTCGTCGAGGAGCCAGGCGTCGAGCAGGTCGTCCACGCCCTCGCCGAGGACCTCGGTGCAGAGCTCGCGGAACTCCTCGTCGGTGACGGCGGCGGAGGCGTAGCGGGACGTCCACTCCCGCAGCAGCCGGAGGAAGGGCTCGTCGCCGACGGTGAGCCGCAGCGCGTGCAGGGTGAGCGCGCCGCGCTTGTAGACGCGGTCGTCGAAGAGTGCGACCGGCCCCGGATCGGCGAGCACGAGATCCTGCGCCGCAGCCCGCAGCACCGCGTGGTGGCGGCGGGCGCAGGCGTCGGCGGTGGCGCGGCCCGACTCCTCCGACCACAGCCACTCCGCGTAGCAGGCGAACCCATCGTTGAGCCAGATGTGGCGCCACCGGGCGATGCCCACGCTGTTGCCGAACCACTGGTGCGCGAGCTCGTGCGCGATGAGGCGCTCCGAGCCGCCGCGGCCGTCGGCGTGGTTGGCGCCGAACACCGCCATCGCCTGCGCCTCGAGCGGGATCTCCAGCTCGTCCGCCGTGACGACGACGCAGTAGCGGGCGAAGGGGTAGGGCCCGAACAGCCGCGTGAACAGGGCGAGCATGCGCTCGAGCGGAGCGAAGTCGTGCGCGACCCGAGCGGCCAGGGCGGCGGGGCGGGCGAGGGTCACCGCGACGTCGGCGAGCACGCACTCCTCGATCGCGTAGCGGCCGATCTGCACCGAGGCGAGGTACGCGGCGCTGGGCTCGCGCTGCTCGTAGAGCCAGGTGCGGCGGCCGGAGCGGGCGCTCGAGTCGATGAGCACCCCGTTCGCGAGCACGGCGTAGCCCTCCTCGGCGGTGACGCGCAGGCGGTACGGAGCCTTCTCGGCGACGTCGTCGTTGCAGGGGAACCAGGTGGAGGAGCCGGAGGGCTGCGAGGCGACGAGCACCCCGTCCTCCAGCTCCTCCCAGCCGAGCTCGCCCCAGTGGGTGGCGCGGGGGGCGGGGTGGCCGCTGTACTCGATCTCGACGTCGACGCTCTCGCCGGCGGCGAGCGGCTCGGCGGGGGACGCCCGCAGCTTGTGGGGGGCCTGCTCGTGGCGGGCGCGGCGTCCGTCGATCCGGACGCGGGCCACGCGGAGCCGGGAGAGGTCGAGGGAGAACCGCCGGAGCGGCTGCAGCGCGACGATCCGCAGCACGGCCCGGCCGGCCAGGCGGTTCGAGGCGACGCGGTAGTCGAGGTCGAGGTCGTAGGACTCGACGCGGTAGCCGGTGTTCCCGATGCCGGGGACGTAGGGGTCGCCGGCGGTCTCGAGCCCGGTCAGCGCGGGGCTCACGCGACGGGCGCGTGGTAGTCGGCGACGCGCACCTCGCGCGACGAGCCGATCGGGTGGCCGCTCCAGCGGCTGCCCGCGGGCACGAGCTCCCCCCGCATCACGAGCGAGGCCGGGCCGACCGTGCCGTGCTCGGCGATCCGCGCGGCGGGGAGGATCACGCTGTGCGGGCCCAGGGTGGCGCCGGCGTCGAGGCTCACGAGATCCATGCTCATGATTCGATCATGGAACAGGTGCGTCTGCACGACGCAGCCCCGGTTCACGGTCGCTCCGTCGCCGAGCGAGATCAGATCGGCCTCGGGGAGCCAGTAGCTCTCGCACCAGACGCCGCGTCCGATCCGGGCGCCGAGGCTCCGCAGCCACCAGACCAGCGCCGGAGTGCCCGCGGCGGCGTGGGCGAACCAGGGCGCAGCGACCATCTCGGTGAAGGCGTCGGCCAGCTCGCTCCGCCAGACGAACGAGGACCACAGCGGCTGCTCGCTCGGCTCGACCCGCTGGATCAGGATCCACTTCGCGGCGGTGGAGACGGCCGCGGCGACCGCCCCGGCGGCCAGCAGCACGACGCCTCCCACGAGCGCGGCGAGCACCGCCCCGAGCGTCTGGATCAGCGCGAGCAGTCCGGCGACCACGCCGAGGCCGATCGCGACCGAGACGACCACCGGGACGAAGCGGCCGAGCTCCCACGCGATGCGGGCCGCACGGAGTCGGCGGGCCGGGCGGAAGGTGCGCGCCGACTCCGCCTCGACGACGGTGCGCCGCAGCCGCACGGGAGGTGAGCCCAGCCACGACGAGCCCGCCTTCGACTTGCGGGGCGCGGAGGAGAGGACGGCGACGAGTCCGCCGGCGGGCACGGTGTGGCCGGGCGCGGCCATGCCGGAGTTGCCGAGGAACGCGCGCTCGCCGATCTCCGCGCGGGCGAGCCGCATCCAGCCGCCGCCGAGCGCGTAGGAGGCGACGAGCGTGTCGTCGGCGAGGAACGCGCCGTCGCGGATGGTCGTCATCGCGGGCAGGAGCAGCACCGTCGAGGCCTCGACGTCGCGTCCGACCTTCGCGCCGAGGAGCCGCAGCCAGACCGGGGTGAACAGGCCCGAGTAGAGCGGGAAGAGCAGGACTCGCGCGGAGTCGAGCAGCCGCTCCGTCGACCAGACCTGCCAGCCGATCCGACCGCGCACGGGGTGGGTGCCGGGCTCGACGCCCCGGCCGAGCAGGCGCACCAGGACGACGACGAGGGCGGCGAGGACGACTCCGGAGACGGCGATGGCGGGCACGAGGGCGACGAGAGCGGGCACGAGCGCGGCGCCGACGCCCGCCGACCCGCGCACGGCGGCGGCCACGACGGCGAGCCCGGCCGCGAGGGCGAGGACCGGGACCGCCGCGAGGCCGACCGCGGACGCTCCGTACGCCCAGACCCAGCCCGGGCGGCGCGCCGGGCGCTCCGAGGGGAACCCGGCGTTCGCCCTGCCGAGCCGCTGGGCGGGGGATCCTCCCCAGCGCTGCCCGGCCGGCACTCGCCCGAAGACGGCCGATCCCGGCTCGATCTGCGCGTGCTTGCCGATCCGGGCGCCGGGGAGGAGCGTGCTGCGCGCGCCCACCGTGCTGCCGGCGCCGACCCGGACGGCGCCGACGCGCAAGACGTCGCCGTCGATCCAGTAGCCGGAGAGGTCGACCTCGGGCTCGATCGCGGCGCCGCGCCCGAGCGTGAGCATCCCGGTCAGCGGAGGGAGGGAGTGCAGGTCGACGTCGTCGGCGATGCGGGCGCCGAGCGCGCGGGCGTAGTAGGCGACCCAGGGCGCACCCGCCAGGCTCACGGCCTTGAGCTGGAACGCGATCTGCTCGGCCAGCCAGAGCCGGAGGTGCACGCTCCCGCCGCGCGGGTGGTCTCCGGCCCGGATCCCGCGCAGCAGGGTGCGCGCGGCGAGGACGGTGAGCCCCATCCGCCCGAACGGCGTGAGGAAGAGCGCGAACGCGGGGATCAGCGCGGCGAGCGGAGCGGTGGGCAGCCAGCCGAACCCCGGCACCAGGTCGAGCACCGCGGTGACGGTGAGGATCGCGGTGATCCAGCGGGCGCTGCCGAGCACGAGCAGCGGTGCGCCGAGGAGGGTCTGCAGGACGCGCATCCGGAGGGGGACCGGCGCGATGCGGTGAGCGGACACCTCCGCGGTGCCCGTCGAGCGGCTCTGGATCTCGGCGGCCATCGCCGCGAGACGCGGGTGGGCGTAGACGTCGGCGACCGTGAACTCGGGGTCGCGCTCGCGGATCCGCGCGACCAGCTGGGCGGCGGCGAGGGAGCCGCCGCCGAGGTCGAAGAAGTTCGCCCGCTCGTCGACCGGCACGCCGAGCACGTCGCGCCAGAGGGCGGCGAGCCACGCCTCCTCGGGGTCGAGGGAGGCGTCCTCGGTCGTGCCCACGGCGAGCGGCCAGGGGAGTGCGGCGCGGTCGACCTTGCCGGAGACGCGGGTCGGCAGCTCCTCGACCACGGCCAGCAGCGGCACGAGGGATGCGGGCAGCTCCTCACGCAGGCGGGCGAGCGCCGCGTCGCGGTCGAGCTCCCGGCCGCCGGCGAGGGCCAGGTAGCCGACGAGGACCTGGTTGCCGGCCGCCGTGGTGCGGACCGAGGCCGCCGCCCCCGAGACTCCGGGGAGCGCCTGCAGCGCCGCCTCGACCTCGCCGAGCTCGATCCGCCGACCGCCGAGCTTCACCTGGTCGTCCGCGCGCCCCTGGAAGACGAGGCCGGCGCTCTCGAAGCGCACCAGGTCGCCGGAGCGGTAGGCCCGCTCCCAGCCCAGGAGCGGTGCCGGCGCGTACTTCTCGGCGTCCTTGACCGGGTCGAGGTAGCGCGCGAGCCCGACCCCGCCGATGACCAGCTCGCCGACCTCGCCCTCGCCGACCCGCTGCCCGTCCGCGTCCACGACGGCGAGCCGCCAGCCGTCCAGCAGCAGCCCGATCCGCACCGGGGGAGGCCCGCCCAGGGGCGCGGCGCAGGCGACGACGGTGGCCTCGGTCGGCCCGTAGGTGTTCCAGACCTCGCGACCCTCGACGGCCAGGCGCTCGCCGAGCTCCGGCGGGCACGCCTCGCCACCGAAGATCAGCAGGCGGACGTTCTCGAGCGACTCCGCGGGCCAGAGCGCCGCGAGGGTCGGCACGGTCGAGACCACGGTGATGCCGTGCGTGGTCAGCCAGGGGCCGAGGTCCATGCCGCTGCGGACCAGCGAGCGGGGAGCGGGGACGAGGCAGGCGCCGTGCCGCCAGGCGAGCCACATCTCCTCGCAGGACGCGTCGAACGCGACCGAGAGACCGGCCAGCACCCGGTCCCCGGGGCCGAGCGGCTCCGCCTGGAGGAACAGGCGCGCCTCGGCGTCGACGAAGGCGGCGGCGGAGCGGTGGCTGACCGCCACTCCCTTGGGGGTTCCGGTGGAGCCGGAGGTGAAGATGATCCAGGCGTCGTCCTCGAGCGAGGGCGGCTGCAGCAGCGGGATCGACGCCGTGCTCGGGTGCGGCGCGCTCGCGGTGAACAGGCGCGCGGCCGGCTCGTCGGCGCCGGTGCGCTCGAAGCGGCCGGAGCCGGTGATCACGCCGCGGACGGCGGCCTCGCCGAAGACGAGGCGCGCCCGCTCCTCGGGGTCGTCCGCGTCCACCGGGACGTACGCGGCTCCCGCGGCGAGGACGGCCAGGATCGCGAGGTAGAGCTCGCGGGAGCCGCTGGGCATGCGGATCCCGACGCGGTCGCCGCGTCGGACCCCTGCGGTGGTGAGCTCGCCCGCGAGCTGCACCGTGCGGGCCAGCAGCTCCCGGTAGCTGAGCGCTCCGGCCGGGTCCTCCAGCGCGGAGGCGTCCGGGTGGCGCTCCGCGGTGTCGCGGAGGACGTCGACCAGCGTGCGAGGAGGAGGGGTGGCTGCTCCGGCGTCGAGCACGTCCTGGGGGCCGGCCGTCTCGGTCACGTCTCGTCTCCGTCCCGGCCGCGCGATCGGGAGCGCGGCGGCCGGGGCGACACCGTAGGGAGGCGGGGTGACGCGGAGGTGAACAGGCGGGGTCGGCCCGCCCGGCTCAGTGCGCCATCGGGAGCGGCGCGTCCGACTCCGCCGGGCGGCGGACGAAGAACGCGGCCACGATCGCGACCGTCGCGATCGACGCGCCCCACAGGAACGCGGAGTGGATGCCGCCGGCGTAGGAGGCGACCTCGTCGGCGCCGCCCTGCGCGAGCCCCGCCGACCGGATCGAGAGTACGGTGACGAACAGCGCCGTGCCTGCCGCGCCGCCCAGCTGCTGCACGGTGCCGATGATGGCGCTGCCGTGGGAGTAGAGCGAGGGCCGCACCGAGCCGAGGCCGGCGGTGAACAGCGGCGTGAAGACGAAGGCGAGGCCCAGGCTGAGGGTGACGTGCAGCGAGAGGACGAACCAGGGCGACGAGTCCGCCGCGAGCAGGGTGTACCCCCACAGTGCGCCGGCGACGACGATCGAGCCGGGCACGAGCAGCACGCGCGGGCCGAAGCGGTCGTAGCCGCGGCCGACGAACGGCGCGAGCAGGCCCATCAGCAGGCCGCCGGGGAGCAGGAGCAGCCCGGTCTCCAGCGGAGTGAGGCCCAGCACGTTCTGCGTGTAGAGGGGCAGCAGGATCAGCGTGCCGAAGAGCGCCGACATGCTGACCGCCATCATCGCGATGACGATGGTGAAGTTCGCGGAGGAGAAGGTCCGGAGGTCCAGCAGGGCCCGGTCGGTGCGCTGCAGCAGCAGCTGGCGCGCGATGAAGCCCGCGAGGCCGAGACCCGCGACGACGAACGGGATCCACGGCGCGACGACCGCGGCTCCGCCCTCGCCGAGGCTCGACAGGCCGTAGACGAGGCCGCCGAAGCCGAAGACCGAGAGGACGACCGAGAGCGAGTCGATCGGGATGGAGCGGGGCTCGGTGACGTTCTCGACCTTGCGCAGGCCCAGGAGCAGCGCGCCGATCGCGATCGGCAGCACGATCCAGAACATCCAGCGCCAGCCGAGGAAGTTGAGGATGACGCCCGAGATCGTCGGTCCGACGGCCGGAGCCACCGAGATGACGATCGAGATGTTGCCCATCATCCGGCCGCGGATCGCCGGGGGCACCAGCGTCATCACGGTCGTCATCAGCAGCGGCATCATGATGGCCGTGCCGCCGGCCTGCACCACGCGGGCCGCCAGGAGGACCGCGAAGGTCGGGGCGAGCGCGGCGGTGAGCGTGCCGAGGCTGAAGAGGATCATCGCGGCGGCGAAGAGCGTGCGGGTGTGCAGCCGCTGGATCAGGTAGCCCGTGATCGGGATGACGACGGCCATCGTGAGCATGAAGGCGGTCGAGAGCCACTGGCCCACGTGCGCCTCGACGTCGAAGTCGCGCATGAGGTCGGGCAGCGCCACGCTCATGATCGTCTCGTTGAGGATCACGACGAACGCCGACACCAGCAGGAGGCTGATGACCAGGCGGCTGCGCGGCTCGAGGGTCGTGGCGGCGGCGGGTGCGGCGGGCCGCGCGGCGGGAAGGGTTCCGCGCTCGGTCACAGCTGTTCTCCGATCGTTAGTGGATCGGTGTGAAGGGCGCATCGACCGCTCGACGCGCGGGCGCGGATGCGGCGTACGGAGGGAGAACAGCGGCGGACGCCCCGGACATTCCCGATCGACGGGGATCCGCTGCGAGAGGTCTCAGGTGAGGACCGTGGAGAGCGCGGAGGACGCGGCCTCGGCCTCCTCGAGCGTGGCGCCCTCGCCGAAGCTGAACCGCACGGCGGTCCGGGCGACGTCGGGGTCGAGGCCGAGGGCCAGCAGCGCGGGCGAGGGCTCGTCGCGCCCGGCGGCGCACGCCGAGCCGCTCGAGACGACGACGCCGCGCTCCTCCAGCTCGAGGAGCGTCGACTCGCCGCTGCGCCCGGGGACGGCGTACGCGGCGATCGAGGGGAGCCGGTGCGCCGCGGAGCCCAGCGGCACGGCCCGGGGCGCCAGGGCCGCGACCCGCTCGGCGAACGCGTCCCGGACCGCTCCGACCCGCGCCGCGCGGTCCGGATCGAGCAGGCGCACCGCGGTGCCGAGCGCGACCGCGAAGGCCACGTTCTCGGTGCCCGAGCGCCGCTCCCGCTCCTGGCCGCCGCCGTGCAGCAGGGGCTCGAACGGGAGCCGGCTGCGCAGCAGCAGCGCCCCCACGCCCTTCGGCGCCCCGAGCTTGTGCCCCGAGACCGAGACCGCGTCGGCGCCCCAGCCCGCGACGTCCAGCCAGCCGGCGGCCTGGACGGCGTCCACGTGCAGCGGCACGCCGCGCGATCGGCAGAGCGCCGCTATCGCCGGAACGTCCTGCACCGTCCCGATCTCGTTGCTCGCCGCGAGCACCGAGACCAGCGCGGTGTCCGGCCGGACCAGCGCGGCGAGCGCGTCGAGGTCGAGCAGGCCGGTCGCGTCGACGGGGGCCGTCGACACCTCGAAGCCGTGCAGGCGCCGGAGGTGGTCGGCCGACTCGACGGTCGCCTCGTGCTCGAGCGCCGAGATCACCAGGTGCCGTCCGCGCGGCGACCCCAGCGCGAGGCCCTTGACCGCCGTGTTGATCGACTCCGTGCCGCCGGAGGTGAAGAGCGTCTCGGAGGCGCGGCCGCCGAGGAAGCGGGCCACGTGAGCGCGCGCCGCCTCCAGCGCGCGCGCCGCGGCGTCGCCGAGCGAGTGGCTGCTCGACGGATTGCCGTACTCGGCGGTGAGGAACGGCCACATGGCCTCCAGCACCTCGCGGCGCACGGGCGAGGTCGCGGCGTGGTCGAGGTAGATCACTCGACCGCGATGTCCAGGCCGAGGTCGAGCGAGCGGACGCTGTGGGTGAGCGCGCCGACGGAGATCACGTCGACCCCCGCCTCCGCGATCGCGCGCACGGTCGTGAGGTCGACGCCGCCGCTCGCCTCGACCACGGCCCGCCCGCCGATGAGGGCGACGCCCTGGCGGAGCAGCTCGGGGGTGAAGTTGTCGAGCATGATCGTGTCCGCGCCTCCCGCCAGCGCGGGCTCGATCTGGTCGAGCCGGTCGACCTCGACCTCGAGGTGCGCCGTGTGCGGGATCGAGGCGCGCGCCGCCCGCAGGGCCGCGGTCAGGTCGATCCCGCGCGCGGCGAGCACCGCGAGGTGGTTGTCCTTCGCCAGCACCGCGTCCGAGAGCGAGAAGCGGTGGTTGCGGCCGCCGCCGCTGCGGACGGCGTGCCTCTCGAGCGCGCGCAGGCCCGGCGTGGTCTTGCGGGTGTCGACGATGCGGGCGCGCGTCCCCTCCACAGCGGCGACGTACTGCGCCGTCAGGGTGGCGATGCCGCTCATCCGCTGCACGAGGTTGAGCGCGACCCGCTCGCCGCGGAGCACGCCGCCCGCGGGGCCCTCGATCCGGGCGAGGGTCTGCCCGGCCTCGAAGACCGCGCCGTCCTCCACGAGCACCGAGCAGCGGATCCGGGAGTCGACCTGCCGCATCGTGCCGACGAGGACGGCGCCGCCGCTGAAGACGCCGGGCTCGCGGGCCACGAGGGCTGCGCTCGCGGTGGCGTCCGCGGGGAGGAGGGTGTCGGAGGTCAGGTCGCCCCAGGGCGCGTCCTCCTCGAGGGCGAGGGTGACGACGCGGTCGATGCTCTGGCGGGTCAGCACGGAAGGGCCGCCTCTCTGGTGGGGGCGGCGGCGCTCGCCGTCGCGGGGTCGGGGGAGTCGGTGCGGTGGTGGGCGCCGACGGAGTGCGTGCGCGCGAGCGCGGCGTCGATGAGAGCGAGGGCGCAGGTCAGCAGGTTCGCGTCCTCGAGCGTCCTCAGTCCGAGCGGAGCGGGCGAGGCGGAGGCGACGAGCGCGTCGCGCGCCGCTGTGAGCCCCGCCGCGTCCCGGGAGAGGCCGGCTCCCGCCCACATCGCGTCCTGGAGAGCGGTGCGGTCGAGCGTCATCGGGACGACGGCGCGGGGAGGGGCGACCGGGCCGCCGCTCCAGGAGAGGGAGTCGAGGGCGAGCGCCGCGCGGCGCGCGAACACGACGCCCTCGAGCAGGCTGTTGGAGGCGAGGCGGTTCGCGCCGTGGACGCCGGTGCGGGCGACCTCGCCCACTGCGAGCAGCCCGGGGAGGCTGGTGCGCCCGTCCAGGTCGGTCGCGATCCCGCCCATCCAGTAGTGCGCGGCCGGAGTCACGGGCAGCAGGTCGTCGGCGAGCGAGAGCCCGTTCTCGCGGCAGGCCGCCGAGATCGTCGGGAACCTCTTCGCCAGCACCTCGGGGTCGATCGCCCGGGCGTCCAGGTGCACGGGCAGTCCGCCCTGCAGCCGCATCCGCTCCGCGATCGCGCGCGCCACGACGTCGCGCGGCGCCAGCTCGGCCTCGGGGTGCACCCCGACCAGGAACCGCTCGCCCGCGGCGTCGCGCAGCACCGCGCCCTCGCCGCGCACCGCCTCCGAGACGAGGAAGCCGCCCGGCAGCGCGAGCGTGGTCGGGTGGAACTGGTAGAACTCCAGGTCCGCCGTCTCCGCTCCCGCCCGCAGTGCGGCGGCCAGCCCGTCCCCGGTCGCGACGGACGGATTGGTGGTGTGCCGGTAGAGCTGCCCGGCGCCTCCCGTGGCCAGCACGACCGCGTCGGCCGTCAGGCGCTCGAGCACGCCGTCGTGCAGGACGTCGGCGCCCGTGACCGAGCCGCCCTCCCGCACCAGGTCGACCAGGGCGGCGTGCTCGCGCACCTCGACGGACGAGCCCCGCACCGCCGCCACGAGCGCGGCCTCGATCGCGGCGCCCGTCGCGTCGCCGCCGGCGTGCAGGATCCGCGGACGCGAGTGGGCGCCCTCGAGTCCCCGCGCCAGCTCGCCGCCCTCGCGGTCGAAGCCGACGCCCCACTCCTGCAGCACCGCGACCGCCTCCGGCCCCTCGGCGCAGAGCACCTCGACCGCCGAGCGCACGGCGAGGCCCGCACCGGCGGTGAGCGTGTCCTCCACGTGCAGCGCCACGGAGTCGCCCGGCGCCGTGACCGCGGCGATCCCGCCCTGCGCGGCGCGCGTCGACGACTCCGCCAGCGCGCCCTTGGTGACGAGCAGCACCTCGTGGCGGCGCTGCGCCGTCAGCGCGGCGACCAGCCCGGCGATGCCGCTGCCGACGACGACGACCCGCGCCATGTCAGACCGCCGCCGGCCCGGCGGGCGGAACGGCCGCGAGCATCCGCTCGAGGGCGATGCGCGCCTCGGCCTGCACCGACTCCGCGACCTCGATCCGGTTGAGCACCGTCCCCGCGACCAGTCCCTCGAGCACCCAGGCGAGGTAGCCGGGGTGGATGCGGTACATGGTCGAGCAGGGGCAGACCACGTCGTCGAGGCAGAAGATCGTGTGCTGCGGGTACTGGACGGCGAGGCGCTGCACCAGGTTGATCTCGGTGCCGATCGCGAAGGTCGATCCCGCGGGTGCCGCCTGGATCGCCTTCACGATGTAGTCGGTCGAGCCGTACTCGTCGGCCGCGTCGACGACCGCCATCGGGCACTCCGGGTGCACGATCACGCGCACGCCCGGGTGCTCGGCGCGCGCCTTCGCGATCTGGGCCGTCGTGAAGCGCTTGTGCACCGAGCAGAATCCGTGCCAGAGGATCACCTGCGCGTCCAGGAGCGTCGCGGTGTCGGAGCCGCCCTGCGGCTTCCGCGGGTTCCACATCGGCATCCGCTCCAGCGGCACGCCCATCGCCTTGGCGGTGTTGCGGCCGAGGTGCTGGTCGGGGAAGAACAGCACCCGCTGCCCGCGCGCGAACGCGTCCTCGAGCACGGTCGCCGCGTTCGAGGAGGTGCAGACCACGCCTCCGTTGCGGCCGCAGAACGCCTTCAGCGCGGCGGAGGAGTTCATGTACGTGACCGGGACGAGCGGCACGCGGCCGTCGGCGTCCGGCTCGGTGCCGTAGAGCTCGGTGAGCTCGGCCCAGGCGTCCTCGACGGAGTCGATGTCGGCCATGTCCGCCATCGAGCAGCCGGCCGCCAGGTTCGGGAGGATCACGGCCTGCTCCGGACCGGAGAGGATGTCGGCCGTCTCCGCCATGAAGTGCACGCCGCAGAAGACGATCGCCTCGGCGTCGGGCCGGCTCGTCGCCGCCTTCGCCAGCTGGAACGAGTCGCCCACGTAGTCGGCGTACTGCACCACCTCGTCCCGCTGGTAGAAGTGCCCGAGCACGACGACCCGCTCGCCGAGCGTCTCCTTCGCCGCGAGGATGCGGTGGTGCAGCTCGTTGGCGCTCGCCGTCGTGTACTCCTCCGGCAGACGTCCCTGGACCGGGGCGTCGGCCGGGATCGGGTCGGCCTGGGAGGCGCCGGGCCCGTAGGCGGGCAGGCCGAGGTCGAACGACCAGGGGGCCTCCGCGAGCTCGGGCGCGCAGGTGGCGCCGGGCGCAGAGCCGCCCTCGATGAGCCGGATGGTGCTGTCGACGGATGTCACGGTGTTCTCCTCGTGAGGCGGGTGGGGGAGTCGGGCGGCGCGCTCAGACGGGCAGCGGGCCGTTGTCGACGAGCGCCGCCGACTCGTCGTAGCGGTAGAGGCGCGGGGGACGGTGGCGGGTGCCCGTCAGGCGCTCCCCGGTGGGCACCACGGTGCCGGAGCTCTCGATCGTCCGGCGGAAGTTGGCCGGGTCGAGGGGCTTCTGCAGGACGGCCTCGTGGACCTCCCGCAGTTGGGACAGGGTGAAGGCGCCGCCGAGGAAGGCCTGCGCGATGCGGGAGTACTCCATCTTGTTGCGCAGGCGCCAGAGGGCGTAGTCGACGATCAGTCCGTGGTCGAAGGCGAGCTCGAGCGGCAGATCGGTGCAGAGCCAGGCGACGTTCTCTCCCACGATGGCCTCGTCGGCCTCGGCGGAGCGCACGAGCGCCCAGTAGACGATCGACACGACGCGGTCCTCGCCGGGGGAGCGGTCGGTGCCGCCGACGGCGTAGAGCTGCTCGAGGTAGCGCGGAGCCAGGCCCGTGGTCTCGCGGAGAGTGCGGCGGGCCGACTCGGCGAGGTCCTCGTCCGGATGCAGCGGTCCGCCGGGCAGTGCCCAGAGTCCCTCGAACGGCTCGCGGATGCGCCGGACGACGGGGATCCAGACGGTGCTCGCTCCGGTCTCCGGGTGCGGCCGCAGGGCGAAGATCACCGTCGACACGGCGAGCTGCACGTCCGGCATCCGGTGCCCCCTACTAAGAGTCGCACCGACTGTAAGTGCTGAGATCACCTTAGTGTCACGAACACCTGAACACCTAGCGGAAGAGGCGACACGCCGCGCAGGGTCCGCCCTCACCGCTAGGCTGACCGCACAACCGAATACCGGGCCGCAATACGCGACGCGGGAGAGCCGACTCCGGTCGGCACCGAAGGAGCAAGCCTCCCCGCCAATCTCTCAGGTCTTGTACCGCGTCGAACTGGCCACTCTGGAAAGCGATCCGCTCGGATCCGCCCATGGTGAAAGCGCTCGACCCCTCGGGGCGGCGCGAATCTCTCAGGCTCCACGACAGAGGGGGAGTTCCCACGGCACTGCTGTGCTCTGCCGCGAACGCGGCGCGAGTCCAGCACTGCGACGAAATGGAGAACTCATGTCCGAGACCCCGACGACCAGCCCCGAAGCCCGCTACTCGCCCCTGCACGAGGTGCACGTCGCCGCCGGCGCGTCCTTCACCGACTTCGCCGGGTGGCAGATGCCGGTCCGCTACTCCGGCGATCTCGCCGAGCACCACGCCGTGCGCACCGCCGCCGGCCTCTTCGACCTCTCGCACATGGCCGAGATCCTCGTCGTCGGCCCCGAGGCGGTCGACGCCCTCGACTACGCGCTGGCGAGCGACATCTCGGCCGTCGCCGCCGGCCGCGCGAAGTACACCCTTCTCCTGGAGCGCACGGGCGGCGTGATCGACGACCTCGTCGTCTACCGCACGGGCGAGGACCGCTTCATGGTCGTCGCGAACGCGGCCAACCGGCACATCGTCGTCGAGACGCTCCGCGACCGCACCGCGATGTTCGAGTGCGAGCTGTTCGACGAGAGCGACGACGTCGCCCTCATCGCGCTGCAGGGCCCGCGCTCGCTCGAGATCCTGCAGAACGTCCAGGGCCTCGCCGTCGAGACCGAGCGGGGAGCGGAGTCGGTGCTCGACACGGACGACGCCGCCCGCCTGCTCGCGGAGCTGCGCTACTACCGCGCCGTGCCCGCGACCTTCGAGGCGCACCCGATCCTGATCGCGCGCACCGGGTACACAGGCGAGGACGGCTTCGAGATCTACGTCTCGCCCGACTCCGCTCCCACGCTCTGGCAGGCTCTCGCCGAGACCGGCGCCGGAGCGGGCCTCGTCCCCGCCGGCCTCGCCGCCCGCGACACCCTCCGCCTCGAGGCGGGCATGCCGCTCTACGGCCACGAACTCTCCCGCGACGTCTTCCCCGCACAGGCCGGCCTCGGCCGCGTCGTCGCCTTCGGGAAGCCGATCGACTTCGTCGGCCGCGCGGCCAGCGAGGAGGGTCCCTCCGGAGACGCTCCCGTGCTCGTCGGGCTCGTCGGCGAGGGCCGCCGCGCCGCCCGTGCCGACTACACCGTCCTCTCCGGCGACGACGAGGTCGGAGTGGTCACCAGCGGCGTCCTCTCGCCGACCCTGGGCGTCCCGATCGCGATGGCCTACGTCGCCCCCGCCTCCGCGCAGCCCGGGACGGCGCTCGCCGTCGACATCCGCGGCACGCGCCTCCCGATGACCGTCACCGAGCTCCCCTTCTACTCGAGAAAGAAGAACTGACATGGCCGTGCCCACCGAGCTGCAGTACACCTCCGACCACGAGTGGATCCGGGTCGACGGAGAGGTCGCGACCGTCGGCATCACCGCATACGCCGCGGACAAGCTGGGCGACGTCGTCTTCGTCGAGCTCCCCGAGGCGGGAGCCCGCGTCGAGGGCGGCAGCGTCGTCGGCGAGATCGAGTCGACCAAGTCGGTGGGCGAGCTGTTCGCCCCCGTCGACGGCGAGGTCCTCGAGGCCAACACGGCCGTCGTCGACAGCCCCGAGCTCGTCAACTCCGACCCGTTCGGCGAGGGGTGGCTGATCCGGGTCCGCTTCGACGCCCTGCCCGACGGCCTCCTCGACTCCGCCGCCTACACCGAGCTGGTCGGCGAGTAGATGGCGGCCACCAGGACCCCCGGCGCCTTCGAGTCCCGCCACATCGGGACCGACGCCGACGCGCAGCGCACCATGCTCGCGGCTCTCGGCTACGACTCCGTGGAGGAGCTCGTCACCGCCGCCGTCCCCGAGTCGATCCACGTCCGCGACCTCCCGCAGGTGCTGCCCGCTCCGGCCACCGAGACGGAGGCGCTCGCCGAGCTGCGCGCCCTCGCCGCGAGGAACGCGGTGCGTCGGCCGATGATCGGCCTCGGCTACTACGGCACGCACACCCCCGCCGTGATCAAGCGCAACGTGCTCGAGAACCCCAGCTGGTACACGGCCTACACGCCGTACCAGCCCGAGATCTCGCAGGGGCGCCTGGAGGCGCTGATCAACTTCCAGACGATGGTCTCCAACCTCACCGGCCTCGACACGGCCGGCGCGTCGATGCTCGACGAGGGTACGGCCGTCGTCGAGGCGATGCTGCTCGCGCGCCGCGCCTCGAAGGCGCGCACCGACGTCTTCGTCGTCGACTCCGACGCTCTCCCGCAGACCCTCGCGCTGCTGCGCGGCCGCGCGGAGGCCGTCGGCATCCGCATCGTCGAGCTCCCGCTCTCGCGCACCGCCGCGGAGGAGGTGCCGGAGTGCTTCGGCGCCCTCGTGCAGTACCCCGGCGCGTCCGGGCACCTCTGGGACCCGTCGGCGGTGCTCGCCGCGGTGAAGGCCCACGGCGGCCTGGCCGTCGTCGCCGCCGACCTGCTCGCGCTGACCCTGGTGCGCTCGCCGGGCGAGCTCGGCGCGGACGTCGCGGTCGGCACCACGCAGCGCTTCGGCGTCCCGCTGGGCTTCGGAGGACCGCACGCCGGCTACCTCGCCGTCCGCAAGGGACTCGAGCGCCAGCTGCCCGGCCGCCTCGTCGGCGTCAGCCAGGACGCGGACGGCCACCCCGCCTACCGCCTGTCCCTCCAGGCCCGCGAGCAGCACATCCGCCGCGAGAAGGCGACCTCGAACATCTGCACCGCGCAGGTCCTCCTGGCGGTCATGGCGGCGATGTACGCGGTCTACCACGGGCCGGACGGGCTCGCCGCGATCGCCGAGCGCGTGCACGGCCGGGCCGCGCTCCTCGCGCGCCTCCTCCTCGACCGGGGCCACTCCCTCCGGCACGCCGACTTCTTCGACACCGTCTCGGTCGTCGTGCCCGGCGGCGCGGAGGCGGCGGTCGCCCGCGCCCGCCAGGCCGGCTTCGACGTGCGCCTGGTCGACGCCGACACGGTCTCGGTGTCGATCGACGAGACGGTCACCGACCTCGAGGTGATCGCCGTCGCGACCGCCGTCGGGCAGCTGGACTCGTCGTTCGGCTTCCTCAGCGGCTCCGCGCGGAGCATCCCCGCCGAGCTCGACCGCCGCACGCCGTTCCTCGTGCACCCGGTCTTCAGCAGCCACCACAGCGAGACCTCGATGATGCGCTACCTCAAGCGCCTCGCCGACTCGGACTACGCGCTGGACCGCGGCATGATCCCGCTCGGCTCCTGCACCATGAAGCTCAACGCCGCCACCGAGATGGAGGCGGTCAGCTGGCCCCAGTTCGCGGACCTGCACCCGTTCGCCCCCGAGGCGGACGTGCAGGGCTCCCTGGCGCTGATCGACCAGCTGGAGGGGTGGCTCGCCCACCTCACCGGCTACGACTCCGTGTCGCTCCAGCCCAACGCCGGCTCGCAGGGCGAGCTCGCGGGCCTGCTGGCGATCCGCGGCTGGCACCGGTCGAACGGCGACGAGGACCGCACGGTCTGCCTGATCCCCTCGAGCGCCCACGGCACCAACGCCGCGAGCGCGGTCCTCGCCGGCATGCGCGTCGTCGTCGTGGCCTGCGACGAGCTCGGCAACGTCGACCTGGACGACCTCCGGGCGATGATCGCCGAGCACGCGGGCTCCCTCGCCGCGCTGATGATCACCTACCCGTCGACCCACGGCGTCTACGAGCACGAGGTCGACGAGATCTGCCGCCTCATCCACGAGGCCGGCGGACAGGTTTACGTGGACGGCGCGAACCTCAACGCACTCCTCGGCTTCGCCCGCTTCGGAGACTTCGGCGGCGACGTCTCGCACCTCAACCTGCACAAGACGTTCTGCATCCCGCACGGCGGAGGCGGTCCCGGCGTCGGTCCCGTCGCCGCGAAGGCGCACCTCGCGCCGTTCCTGCCCGGCCACCCGCTCGCGCAGCGGCTCGAGCACGGCGTGGGCACGCAGGGCGAGCGGATCGTCCACGGCGGCGCACCGGTGTCGGCAGCTCCCTACGGCAGCCCCGGCATCCTGCCGATCTCGTGGGCGTACGCCCGGATGATGGGCGAGGAGGGCCTGCGGGCCGCGACCGGGGCGGCCGTCCTCTCGGCCAACTACGTCGCCGCGCGCCTCCGCGAGCACTACCCGGTGCTCTACACGGGGGACAACGGGCTCGTCGCCCACGAGTGCATCCTCGACATCCGCCCGCTGACGGCGGCGACAGGAGTGACCGTGGACGACGTCGCCAAGCGCCTCGTCGACTACGGCTTCCACGCCCCGACCATGAGCTTCCCCGTCGCCGGGACCCTGATGGTCGAGCCGACGGAGAGCGAGGACCTCGCCGAGATCGACCGCTTCATCGACGCGATGATCGGGATCCGGGCCGAGGCCGACCGCGTCGGCGCGGGGGAGTGGCCGGTGGACGACAACCCGCTGCGCGGCGCCCCGCACACCGCGGAGTGCCTGACGGCCGAGGAGTGGACGCACCCCTACAGCCGCGAGCAGGCCGTCTACCCGGTCCGCTCGCTGGTGCGCGGCAAGTACTGGCCGCCGGTCCGACGGATCGACCAGGCCTACGGCGACCGCAACCTCGTCTGCGCCTGCCCGCCCATCGAGGCCTTCGCCTGATCCGCCCGCACGCGCTCGTTTGCAACCGAGGGTGAGAGAGCAGGAACGGAGCACCGAGCCCGTCCTCGGCTCTCCGACCCTCGGTTGCGGGCACCGTCGGTCCCGCACAGGCGCGGAGTGGGGCGCAGTCCTCCCGATCCGGGGGGAACGGCGCACGGCGACTCCGATGCACGAGGGAGCCCGACCGTGTGGAACGCGTGGTGGAGGTGCCGGCAGGGCTCGACGGAGTCGCGACGAGCGAGCAGCTCCACCGTGCGGGCGTCGCGCCGCGGCAGTGGAGAGCCGCGGCGCGGTCCTGCGGCTCCTCGGATGCGATCGGTCCGTCGTCACGGCCGCGGAGCCGGCGGCGCGAACAGCTCGGGCCAGAGGGCGACGGCCAGCGGGTAGCCGACGAACGAGACGATGTCGATGATCGAG
Organism: Rathayibacter sp. AY1H3; assembly: GCF_002932015.1. Lineage (NCBI taxonomy): Bacteria > Bacillati > Actinomycetota > Actinomycetes > Micrococcales > Microbacteriaceae > Rathayibacter > Rathayibacter sp. AY1H3. The sequence continues at coordinate 103,744 of NZ_PSUU01000001.1, read as the reverse complement.
TGGGCGATCACCAGGGGCAGGGTGCGTCCGAAGCGCTGGTAGAACAGTCCGAACACCAGGCCCATGACCACGTTCCCGATGAAGGGCCCGATGCCCTGGTACAGGTGGTAGCTGCCCCGGAGCAGCGCACTGGTCACCAGGATCCGCCACCGCCCCCAGCCCAGATCGCCCAGGCGGGCGAAGAGGTACCCGATCACGACGACCTCCTCCTGCACTCCCGCCCGGATCGCGGAGAGCACGAGCACCGGCACCGTCCACCAGTACGCGTCCAGCGGCGAGGCCACCACCGCCACGGTGATGCCCAGCGCGCGTCCGACGGCGTACAGCGCGATGCCCGGCGCGCCGATCGCCACCGCGAAGACGGTCCCGGTCCCCAGGTCCGCGAACGGCCGGCGCAGGTCGAGCCCCAGGCGCCCGAGCGGACGGCCCGAGCTCTGCCAGAGCAGGAACGCGCAGAGGGCCACCGGCACCAGGTCGAAGAAGAGCGCGAGCAGCTGGTAGACGAGGTCGAAGCCCGGGCGGTCGCTGAGGGCGCCGTTGATCGTCGCGGTCTGGTCGGCCAGTGCGGTCGAGCGGGTGAGCCGGTTGGCGATGGAGACCACCGAGTAGACCGCGGAGGCGCCCAGCGAGAGCCCGAGGACCAGCAGGATCTCGATGCGGATCCGGCGCCGTCCGGGCGCGGATCCTGACAGGTCGGTGGACACTCCGTGCGTCTCCTCTGAAGTCGATGTGTTGCGCGACGGCCGCCCGGTACGCACGTTTCGTGCAGAACAGCGCAAGGATTCCACCTCCCGGTTACCGCTGTGTAACGGTTGCCACATGCTTTTGTGCAGATAGCGGGCGAATACATAGTCTCGTTGAAGGCATCCGCGCGACGGCCACCAGTCTCGTGCGCCGCCGCCGTCGCCACGCGCACGGCACTCCACGCGTCAGGGAAACCACTTCTCGCGCGCCCCCACATCACTGGAGGAATAGTGAACATCAGACGTTACGGATTCGGGGCTCTGGCGCTCGTCGCCGCGAGCACGCTGGTCCTGGCCGGCTGCAGCAGCTCGAACGACTCGGGCGGAGGTGCATCGGGAGGCGACGCCGCCGCGATCATCTCCACGAACGGCTCCGAGCCGCAGAACCCGCTGATCCCGACGAACACCAACGAGGTGGGCGGCGGCAAGATCCTCGACGAGATCTTCGCGGGCCTGGTCTACTACGACGCCAAGGGCGCCCCCGAGAACGACGTCGCCGAGTCCATCGAGTCGGACGACGCGCAGAACTACACGATCAAAATCAAGTCGGGCCTGACCTTCACGAACGGCGACCCGGTCACCTCCAGCTCGTTCATCGACGCCTGGAACTACGGCGCCAAGCTGTCGAACAACCAGCTCAGCGCGTCGTTCTTCTCGAACTTCGAGGGCTTCAGCGACACCGAGGACAGCGAGCTCACCGGCCTCAAGGCCGTGGACGACACCACCTTCACCGTCGCGCTCAAGTCCCCCCAGTCGGACTTCCCGATCAGCCTCGGCTACTCGGCGTACTACCCGCTGCCCGCCGCCGCGTTCGACGACATGGCCGCCTTCGGTGAGAACCCGATCGGCAACGGCCCGTACAAGCTCGACGGCGACGACGCGTGGCAGCACGACGTTCAGATCGAGCTCGTCAAGAACGACGAGTACACCGGCCCCCGCGAGGCCCAGAACGGCGGCCTGAAGATCGTCTTCTACGCCACCCAGGACGCCTCCTACGCCGACCTCCTCGGCGGCAACGTCGACGTGATCGACCAGATCCCGGACTCCGCCTTCGGCACCTTCGAGAGCGACCTCGGCGACCGCGCCGTGAACCAGCCCTCGGCCGTGTTCCAGTCCTTCACCATCCCGGGCCGTCTCCCGCACTTCGACGGCGAGGAGGGCCAGCTCCGCCGCCAGGCGATCTCGATGTCCTTCGACCGCAAGGAGATCACCGACGTGATCTTCGAGGGCACCCGCACCCCGGCCTCCGACTTCACCTCCCCGGTGATCGACGGCTACAGCGACGCCCTCTCCGGCGCCGACGTGCTCGAGTACAACCCCGACGAGGCCAAGGCGCTGTGGGCTCAGGCCGACGCGATCAGCCCCTGGGACGGCACCTTCAAGATCGCCTACAACGCCGACGGCGGCCACCAGGGCTGGGTCGACGCGGTGACCAACTCGATCAAGAACACGCTGGGCATCGACGCCGAGGGCGACGCGTACCCGACCTTCGCCGAGGCGCGCACCAAGATCGTCGACCGCTCGATCGAGACCGCGTTCCGCACCGGATGGCAGGCCGACTACCCGAGCCTCTACAACTTCCTCGGACCGCTCTACGTGACCGGCGCCTCGTCCAACGACGGCGACTACTCGAACCCCGAGTTCGACACCCTCCTCCAGCAGGGCCTGTCGGACGCCGACGCCGACGCTGCGAACACGACGTTCCAGCAGGCCCAGGAGATCCTCCTGAAGGACCTCCCGTCGCTGCCCCTGTGGTACGCGAACGTGACCGGCGGCTACGGCGAGGGCGTGTCGAACGTCGAGTTCGGCTGGAACTCGGTGCCGCTCTACTACGAGATCACCAAGAACTAAGCTCGAACCACTGGGGCGCTTCGCCCGTGCCGTCGGCCACCAGGTCACGGCACGGGCGGAGCGCCCTGTTTCGGTCACAATCGAATGAGGTCCCCATCCATGCGACTCCGGAACCGGCTGGGCTGACATGCTCGCCTACATCGTCCGACGCATCCTGCAAGCCGTCCCCGTGCTCATCGGCACCACGTTCCTCATCTACTTCATGGTCTTCTCCATGCCGGGGAACCCGCTCCTGTCGCTCTTCGGCGACAAGACGCCGAGCCCCGCACTCCTCGCCCGCCTCGAGGAGCAGTACCACCTGAACGAGCCCTTCTTCGTCCAGTACCTGTACTACCTGGGAGGCGTCGTCCGCGGCGACTTCGGCATCTCGTTCTCCGGCCAGTCCGTCAACGAGATCCTCGCCCGCACCTTCCCGGTCACCCTGACGCTCGCCATGATGGCGATCGTCATCGAGATCGTCGTCGCGCTGACCATCGGTCTCATCAGCGGTCTGCGCAAGGGCAGCTTCTTCGACGCGAGCGCGCTGGTCGTCAGCCTCCTGCTCGTGTCGGTGCCGATCTTCGTGCTCTGCTTCATCGCGCAGTCCTTCTTCGCGATCCAGCTGGGATGGTTCCCTCCGACCGTCGGAGCCGACGCGTCGTTCCAGAGGCTGCTGCTGCCCGCGATCGTGCTCGCCCTGTTCGTGGTCGCCTCGGCCATCCGCCTCACGCGCGGCTCGGTCATCGAGACGGCCGGCTCGGACTTCGTCCGCACCGCGTACAGCAAGGGGCTCTCGCGACGCCGCGTCATCCCCGTGCACGTCCTGCGCAACTCGCTCATCCCGGTCACGACGCAGTTCGGAGCCGACTTCGGCCTCCTGATCGTCGGCGCGACCGTGACCGAGGGCATCTTCAACGTTCCCGGAGTCGGGAACACGCTCTATCAGGCGATCATCCGAGGTGAGCGGCCGACCGTCGTCTCCTTCGTCACGGTCATGGTGCTGTTCTACCTCGTGGTGAACATCCTCGTCGACCTGCTCTACGCCGTACTCGACCCGAGGATCCGCTATGCCAAATGAGTCCACCGGCGGCGCGCAGAAGGCCCGCCGCATCGACCACTTCGTGGCCCCGCTCGAGGAGACGCCGATCGCGTCGGTCGACGCCGTCAGCCTCGACGAGAAGCCCAGCAACCTCTGGACCGACGCGTGGCGCGACCTGCGCAAGCGGCCCATGTTCTGGATCTCGGGCGTCCTGATCCTCGTCATCATCGCCGTCGCGCTGTTCCCGGGCCTGTTCACCTCGGTGGACCCCCGCCAGTGCGCGCTCTCGTTCAGCAACCAGGGCCCCGGCGACGGCAGCCTGCTCGGCTACACCAAGCAGGGGTGCGACGTCTTCTCGCGGATCATCCACGGCACGTCCACGTCGCTGACCGTCGGCCTCATCGTGATCGTGATCACGACGGTCTCCGGCGTCATCGGCGGCGCTCTGGCCGGCTTCTTCGGCGGCTGGGTCGACACCGTGATCATGCGCCTCGGCGACATCTTCTTCTCGATCCCCTACATCCTCGCCGCGGTCGTCATCATGTCCGTCTTCTCGGCCTACCGGAACGTGTTCGTCATCGCCCTGGCGATCGGCGCGTTCGCCTGGCCGACGACGGCGCGCGTCCTGCGCTCCGAGGTCCTCCGCGTGAAGCAGGCCGACTTCGTCGGCGCCGCCACCGCGACCGGCCTCTCCCGCATGGCGATCCTGTTCCGACACGTGCTGCCGAACTCGATCGCTCCCGTCATCGTCGTCACGACGATCTCGCTCGGCGCGGCCATCACCGCGGAGGCGACGCTGTCGTTCCTCGGCGTCGGCCTTCCCGGCTCGGTCATGTCGTGGGGCAACGACATCAGCCAGGCCCAGCGCGATCTGCGCACCAACCCGCAGACGCTGATCTACCCGTCGATCGCCCTGACGGTCACGGTGCTGAGCTTCATCCTCCTCGGCGAATCGCTCCGCGACGCGCTCGACCCGAAGGCGAGGGCCCTCCGATGACCGCCACGACACCGAACGCACCGCACGGGCCGCTGCTCGAGGTCACCGACCTCGAGGTCGGCTTCCAGACCGGCAGCGGACTGGTCCCCGCCCTCCGCGGCGTGAGCCTCACGATCGAGCACGGCCAGACCGTCGCGATCGTGGGGGAGTCGGGCTCCGGCAAGTCGACGACCGCCGCCGCGATCATCGGCCTGCTCCCCGGCACCGGCCAGGTCACCGCCGGCTCCGTGCTGTTCGACGGCAAGGACCTCGCGAAGGCGACGAGGACCGAGCTCGAGGACATCCGCGGCCGCCGGATCGGCTACGTCCCGCAGGACCCGATGTCGAACCTGAACCCCGTGTGGTCGGTCGGCTTCCAGGTCGAGGAGACCATCAAGGCCAACGGCCTCGCGACCGGTCGCAAGGAGGTGCGCGCCAAGGCGATCGAGGTCCTGCAGAGCGCGGGCCTCGCCGACGCGGAGAAGCGCCTCAAGCAGTTCCCGCACCAGTTCTCGGGCGGCATGCGCCAGCGCGTGCTGATCGGCATCGGCCTGGCCGCGGCTCCCCAGCTGCTGATCGCCGACGAGCCCACCTCGGCGCTCGACGTCACGGTCCAGCGCCGGATCCTCGACCACCTCGAGACGCTGACGAAGACCGACGGCACCGCGCTGCTCTTCATCACGCACGACCTGGGCCTCGCCGCCGAGCGCGCCGAGAAGCTCATCGTCATGTACAAGGGCCGCATCGTCGAGTCCGGCGCCTCGGTGGAGGTGCTGCAGAACCCGCAGCACCCCTACACGCAGCGCCTGATCGCGGCGGCGCCCAGCCTCGCGTCGCGCCGCATCCAGTCGACGGCCGGCCGGGCCGTGGAGTCGGTCTCCGGCGAGTCGGAGGCCGTGCGCGAGGTCGGCCTGGTCGGCGCGGGCGCCGCGCACCACGCCGGCGCGGTCGCCTCGGGCGCCCCGATGATCGAGGTCGACGGCCTCACGAAGGTCTTCAAGATCCGCCGCGGCGGCCTGAAGGCCGAGGACTTCACCGCCGTCGACAACGTGTCGTTCTCGATCCCGAAGGGCACCACCACGGCGCTCGTGGGCGAGTCCGGATCGGGCAAGTCGACGATCGCCCGCCTGGTGCTGGGCCTCGAGACGGCGACGTCCGGAGCGATCTCGATCGCCGGACGCCGGACCGAGAAGCTCAAGGGCCGCGACATGCTGGCGCTCCGGCGCTCCATGCAGCCGGTGTTCCAGGACCCGTACGGCTCGCTCGACCCGCTGCACAACATCGGCAACACCATCTCGGAGCCGCTGCGAGTGCACAAGGTCGGCGACCGGACGTCGCAGCGCGAGCGCGTCCTCGAGCTGCTCGACCAGGTGTCCCTCCCGCGCGTGATCGCGAGCCGGTACCCGAACGAGCTCTCCGGCGGCCAGCGCCAGCGCGTGGCGATCGCCCGCGCGCTCGCGCTGAAGCCGGAGATCGTGGTGCTCGACGAGGCCGTGTCGGCTCTGGACGTCCTCGTCCAGGCGCAGATCCTCCGCCTCCTCGCCGACCTGCAGGCCGAGCTCGGGCTGACCTACCTGTTCATCACGCACGACCTGGCGGTGGTCCGCGTGATCGCCGACGACGTCTGCGTGATGCAGAAGGGCAGGATCGTCGAGCACGCCCCGACGGACACCGTGTTCGACTCGCCGCAGCAGGAGTACACCCGCGAGCTGCTCGACGCCATCCCCGGCGCCGGCATCGAGTTCGCGGTCTGACCGACCGTCACCAGGGCCCCGGCCCCGCCTGGAGCGCTCCTCGGAGCCCTCCGGAGCGGGGATCCGGGGCCCTTCGCCGTGCGGACGCCTCGCTGCGGTACGATGGATGGTCCCCCTTTTGCACGAGAACACGAGACGAGTCCGTATCCATGGCAAGTGCCACCCGCTCCGACCTGCGCAACGTCGCGATCGTCGCCCACGTCGACCATGGCAAGACCACGCTGGTCGACGCCATGCTCAAGCAGACGAACTCCTTCGACGCGCACGCCCACGTGGACGAGCGCGCGATGGACTCCAACGAGCTCGAGCGCGAGAAGGGCATCACGATCCTCGCGAAGAACACCGCTGTCTCGTACAGCGGCAAGCACGCGAGCGACGGTCCCATCACCATCAACGTCATCGACACCCCGGGCCACGCCGACTTCGGCGGAGAGGTCGAGCGCGGCCTGTCGATGGTCGACGGCGTCTGCCTCCTCGTCGACGCGTCCGAGGGCCCGCTGCCCCAGACCCGCTTCGTGCTGCGCAAGGCGCTCGAGGCGAAGCTCCCCGTCATCCTCCTGGTCAACAAGACCGACCGCCCCGACGCGCGCATCGACGAGGTCGACGCCGAGAGCCAGGACCTGCTCCTCGGCCTCGCCTCCGACATGGCCGACGACGTGCCGGACCTCGACCTCGACGCGATCCTCGACGTCCCCGTGGTCTACGCCTCCGGCAAGGCCGGCCGCGCCTCGGCGAACAAGCCCGAGGACGGCACGCTGCCGGACGCCGAGGACCTGGAGCCGCTGTTCGAGGCGATCCTCAAGCACATCCCCGCGCCGACCTACGACGACGACGCGCCCCTCCAGGCCCACGTCACCAACCTCGACGCGTCGCCGTTCCTCGGCCGCCTCGCCCTCCTCCGCGTCTTCAACGGCACGATCAAGAAGGGGCAGACGGTCGCCTGGGTCCACCACGACGGCACCCACACCAACGCGCGCATCACCGAGCTGCTGATCACCAAGGCGCTCGACCGCTACCCGGCCGAGTCCGCGGGCCCCGGCGACATCGTCGCGATCGCGGGCTTCCCCGAGATCACCATCGGCGAGACCATCGCCGACCCCGAGGACATCCGCCCGCTGCCGGCCATCACGGTCGACGACCCGGCGATCTCGATGACGATCGGCACCAACACCTCGCCGCTCGTCGGCAAGGTGAAGGGCCACAAGCTCACGGCGCGCATGGTCAAGGACCGCCTCGACCGCGAGCTCATCGGAAACGTGTCGCTCAAGATCGTCGACATCGGACGCCCCGACTCGTGGGAGGTCCAGGGCCGCGGCGAGCTCGCGCTGGCCATCCTCGTCGAGCAGATGCGCCGCGAGGGCTACGAGCTGACCGTCGGCAAGCCCCAGGTGGTCACCCGCCAGGTCGACGGCAAGACGCACGAGCCCTTCGAGCACCTCACGATCGACGCCCCGGAGGAGTACCTCGGTGCGATCACGCAGCTCCTCGCCGCCCGCAAGGGCCGCATGGACGGCATGTCGAACCACGGCACCGGCTGGGTCCGCATGGAGTTCATCGTTCCGTCGCGCGGCCTGATCGGCTTCCGCACCGAGTTCCTCACCACCACGCGCGGCACCGGCATCGCGAACGCGATCCTGCACGGCTACGAGCCGTGGGCCGGCGCGATCGTCACCCGCAACAACGGGTCGATCGTCGCGGACCGCAACGGCGTCGTGACCCCGTTCGCCATCATCGCGCTCCAGGAGCGGATGACCTTCTTCGTGAACCCCACCGAGGAGGTCTACGAGGGCATGGTGATCGGCGAGAACTCGCGCAACGACGACATGGACGTGAACATCACCAAGGAGAAGAAGCTGACCAACATGCGTCAGTCCACCTCCGACACCTTCGAGTCGATGACGCCGTCGCGTCAGCTGACGCTCGAGGAGTGCCTCGAGTTCGCCCGCGAGGACGAGTGCGTCGAGGTCACCCCCGAGGTCGTCCGCATCCGCAAGGTGGAGCTCGATGCGAACGCCCGCGCGCGCATGACGAGCCGCCTCAAGAAGCAGGGCTGAGCCCCGGGCGCCTCGGCGCCCGCCCACGACGAGACCGGCCGGAGCGATGCTCCGGCCGGTCTCGTCGTCTCCGCCCGGTGCTGCAGCGTGCAGCGCCGATCCCGTCCCTCGCGGTCCGGATCAGCCCTCCGGACTCGGAGAGGGAGAGGGGGTCGAGGACTCCGCCTCGAGCGTCGAGGTGACGAAGGAGACGAACGCCGCCGCGTCGTCCGGCTTCCCCGTGTACTGCTCGCCGTTCACCAGCACGGTGGGCGTCGACCCGAGCTTCGGCAGCGAGGAGTTAGCGAGGGGGAGCGAGGTGGCCCGCTCGGTCGCGGCCTTCACCCAGGGCCGGAACTCGCCCGCGGTCATGCAGGCGAGGACGTCGTCGTCGGTGACGCCCGCTCCGGTCACCAGCGCCCGCAGAGCGTCGTCGTCGAGGCCCGTCGTCCCCTCCGCCGGCTGCTGCGCGAAGAGCGCCGCGTTCACGGCGAGGAAGCGGTCCGGATCCTCGTCGGCGACGCACGCCGCGGCGTTCGCGGCCCGGCTGGAGTACTCGGAGCCGGCCGAGGAGGAGTCGAGGATCGCCACCGGGTGGATCTCGAGCGTGATCGCCTCCTTCGTCAGCCACGACTGCAGCTGCTCGGCGTTCGCCTTCTCGAACTGCCCGCAGTACGGGCAGAGGTAGTCGACGTAGAGGTCGACGGCGACGACTCCGCCCGCCCGTGTGGCGCTCTCGTCGGTCGGGACGGGGGAGGCTCCCGGAGCGAGTGCCGCGGTCGTCGTCGCCGTCACGGCCGAGCCGTCGCCCGCGAGGACGATGCCGTCGCTGAGCATGTTCGCCGGGCCGGCGCTCGCGACCTCCTGCTGCGACCAGACGTTCCAGCAGACCAGGGCCACGACCGCGAGGAGCCCGACGACCGCTCCGCCCTGCCCGAGCAGCCGGTTCCGGCGCCGCCGGCGCCTCTCGGCTTCGCGGCGCTCCCGCGCCTGCGCTCGGGCGAGCTCCTGGCGCTCGCGCTTGGTCAGGCCGCTTCTCGCACTGTTCCCGGACATCGCCGACGACGCTACGGGCGCAGGCTTCGGCGCGCCGTGGAGTGCGCCCGCCGGATCCTGGGACGGAGTGCGGGTCCTCTCAGGGATCAGGCGAAGAGGCCGGAGCCGAGGAAATCGGTCTCGTCGCGGGCACCGGGCGGCACCGCGAACACAGCCGAGCCGACGTGCTTCACGTACTCGTTCAGCGCGTCGGTCGCGAGGTTCCGCTGCACGGTGACGAACTGCTCCGGGGAGCGCTGGAACGAGAGGAAGAACAGCCCCGCGTTCAGGCGTCCGAGCTCGTCGTTGCCGTCGACGAAGTTGTAGCCGCGGCGCAGGAGCCGCACTCCGTTGTTCACGCTCGGGTGCGCGAGGCGCACGTGCGACTCCTGATCGATCAGCGGGGCACCCGTGGCGCCGGCCGCTGCGAAGTCCGGCTCGGTGGACTCCGTGCCGCCCGAGAGCGGGGCTCCGGACCCCTTGCTGCGGCCGATGACCCGCTCCTGCTCGCCCAGCTGGCTGCGGTCCCACGTCTCGATGATCATCCGGATCTTCCGCGCGACCAGGTAGCTGCCGCCGACCATCCACGCGGGGCCGTCGGAGGAGGGGACCCAGACGTGCTCTTCTACGGCGTCGGCCTCCTCGGACTTCACGTTCGCCGTGCCGTCCTTGAAGCCGAAGAGGTTGCGCGGAGTCGCCTGGGCGGTGGACGTCGAGGAGGTGCGGCCGAAGCCGAGCTGCGACCAGCGGAGCGAGGCCCGGCCGAACGCGATCCGGCTCAGGTTGCGGATGGCGTGCACGGCGACCTGCGGATCGTCGGCGCAGGCCTGGATGCAGAGGTCGCCGCCGCCGGCCGACGGGACGAGCGCGTCGCCGCGGAAGCGGGGCAGGGCCTGCAGCTGCGGAGGCCGGCGGTCGGCGAGGCCGAAGCGGTCGGCGCCGGACTCGTCCGTGAAGAGGGTCGGTCCGAAGCCGACCGTGACGGTGAGGGACGCGGCGTCGAGCCCGAGCGCCTCCCCGGTGTCCTCCGGGGGAGCCGTGTCCGGCCCGTCCACCGCGCCGGTCTCGCCGACCTCGAGGCCCTGGGTCATCCGCGAGGCGGCGAGCGTCCAGTCCTTCAGGAGCTCGACGAGGTCCTCGCGCGTGGTGCCCGCGGCGAGGTCGAACGCGGCGAAGTGCAGACGGTCCTGCGCGGCGGTGGTGATGCCCGCCTGGTTCGCGCCGAAGAACGGCACGGTGCGCGTGGCGGAGGAGGCCGTCGCGCTCGCAGACGATGTGACGGCCACCGTGCCGCCCACTCCGGCGGCCAGCCCGGCCGTCCCCGCCGAGACGAGGCCGAGAAGCCCGCGCCGCGAGAGGCGGCGGGGCTCGTCGGAGGGCCGTTGGGAAGCCGTCGGCCGGGCTCCCTCGTGATGCTCGGCGCCCACTAGGCGGCCGGCTCCTCGACGCCCAGCACCGTGTGGGTCAGCTGCGAGAGCGGCTCGGAGAGAGCGTTGACCGCGTCCGAGAGCTCCTTCTTCTGCTCCGCGGTGTCGGTGGAGTACGCAGCGAAGCCGGAGTCGATCGAGCCGTACTGCGCGAGCAGGGCGTCGAGCTCGGAGAACCGCTGCGTGATCCGTCCGGTGAGGTCGGCGCCCTCGTCGCCGCTGGCGGTCGCGATCGGCTCGACGTTGCCGAACGCCACCTCCGCGCCCTGGACGTTCGCGGCGAAGTCGGTGAGGTCAGTGCTCGACCACCAGTCCTCCTCGCCCGTGATCTTGCCGGCCGCGACCTCGTCGAGCAGGCCGATGGCGCCGTTGGAGATGTCGCCCACCGAGACGGTGAAGCCGGGCGCGTTCACGAGGTCGGCCAGGCTCTGCACGTCGTCGACGAGGCCCTGGCCGAACTGCGCGCGCTGCTCGGGGGTGGAGGGCGCCCAGTCGAGGAGCGCGCTCGTGCCGTCGGAGTTGAGCGCACCCTCCGCGGGGGCCCACAGGTCCTTCTCGATGCGGTGGAAGCCGGTCCAGTCCAGGCCCTCGGCGACGGCGTCGACCTCGCGGTAGTCGATGCGCGGGTCGAGGTCGCCGAACGCCTCCGCGGTCGGCTCGATCCGCTCGTAGAAGACGCGGGTCGACGCGAAGAGGCCGCGCGCCTTCTCGTCGTCGCCTGCCTCGTAGGCCTGCGCGAACTCGGCGACCGCGGGGAGCAGCTCGCCCACCTGCGACTTCACGTACGCCACGTAGTTGGTGACCGCCGCCTCCGTCGCCGCCTTCTCGTCCGCCGACTGCGCGGTGGCCTCACCGGTCACGGTGAACTCGCTCAGCCCGACCGGGGCGCCGACCTGCTGGAACTTGCAGGCGGTGTAGTAGGTGCCAGGCTCGAGCTGAGCGACGTAGGAGACGCTCTGGCCCGGGGTCACGTTCTCCTTCTCGCCCACGATCCGCAGCTTGTCCTCGGCCAGGATCTCGAACTCGTTGACGTCCGAGCCGCCGTTGGTCAGTGAGAACGTCACCGCTCCCGCCTCGGCGGTCGCCGTCGACACCTCGCAGGCGTCGTCCCTGATCGCGACGTCGAGCGCGGCGGAGGAGGAGGACGCGGGGGTGTTCGGCACGCAGCCCGTGAGGATCAGCGCCAGGGCGCCGGCGCCGGCGAGGCCGAGGGTGACGCGGGGGAGGGTGGGACGAGCGCGCGAGGACATGCTTCTCCTGGATCGGGGCGAGTGCGCCGGCGGTGCCGGAGCGGGTCAGACGGAGGTGGGAGCGGGAGCGGCGACCGGGGCCGCGCTGCCCCGCCGGGGACCGCGCAGGCGGACCTGGCGGACGAACAGGGCGCCGACGACGACGAGGTAGAGCAGCCAGGCGGCGAACTGCAGAGCGGTCGGCTCGGGCGTGTAGTTGAAGAGGCCGCCGACCACGGCGGTCACGGGCGGCGGGAGGATCGGGCCGAGCGAGAACAGCGGGGTGCCCCAGCCGGGCAGGAGCGACGCCTCCTGCAGGTCGCCGACGCCGTAGGAGAGGACGCCGGCCGCGACAAGGATGAGGAAGCCGCCCGTCCAGGTGAAGAAGCGCCCGAGGTCGATCCGGACGAAGCCCCGGAAGATCAGGTACGCGATGACGACCGAGCTGAGGATGCCCAGCATCGCGCCGACCGTGCCGACCCACGCGCTGGATCCCGACCCCGCAGTGCTCGAGGACACGCTCGCCCAGACGAAGAGCGCCGTCTCGATGCCCTCGCGGCCGACGCTGATGAAGCCGAGGACCACGATGCCGAGGGCCGAACCCGCGACGGCGCCGTCGAGCCGGGACTCGAGGTCGCCCTTCATGCTGCGGGCGTTCGCGCCCATCCAGAAGATCATCCAGGTGACCAGGCCGACCGCGAGGATCGAGAGGCCGCCGCCGATGAGCTCCTGAGCCTGGAACGACAGGGTCGAGGGGCCCCAGGTGAGGATCGCACCGGTGACGAGTGAGATCGCGATCGCGGCGGCGATACCGGTCCAGAGCCGCGGCAGCACGTCGCGCCGGCCGAGCTTGGTCAGGTAGGCCACGAGGATGCCGACGACGAGGCCGGCTTCGAGGCCTTCGCGGAGGCCGATGAGGTAGTTTGCGAGCACGCGTGTTCTCTTGGTCGATGGTGGACGAGGAGGGGGCGACTCCCGCCCCGAGTCGATCCGGTCGGCGGGCCTCCGTTGTTCGGTAAGCCTTGCCTAACCCGGGTCGACTGTAGTCCGCTGCCCGGTCGCTGTCCAGAAGCGCCCGCAGCGGAGGCCGCGCAGGACGAGAGGCGGAGAGTGGACGCGGGCCGGGACGCAGCAGCGGAGCGGGTGGTGGCGGTGCACGCCCACCCCGACGACGAGACGATCACCATGGGCGGAACCCTGGCGCGGCTGGTGGCACAGGGCGCCTCCGTGACCGTCGTCACCGCCACGCGGGGCGAGTGCGGCGAGGTCATCCCCGAGGACCTCGCTCCGCTCGAGGGCTCGGCCGAGCTGGCCGCGCACCGGACGACCGAGCTCGTCGTCGCCCTGACGGCCCTCGGCGTCGCCGACCACCGCTTCCTCGGCGAGGCGGGCGCCCGCGCACCCGGCCTCGCTCCGCGCGTCTACCGGGACTCCGGCATGCAGTGGGGCACAGGCCGCGTCCCGGTGCCGCTCGAGCCGGTGCATCCCGCGTCCTTCACCGCCGCGCCCGAGGACGAGGAGGTGGCGGAGATCGTCGCCGTCCTCCGGCAGGTCGACGCGGGCGTCGTGCTGTCCTACGACGCGGTCGGCTGCTACGGACACGCGGATCACGTGCGTACCGCCCGGGTCGCCGAGCGCGCCGCCGAGCGCCTGGGCATGCGCTTCCTCGCCGTCCTCCCCGACGCGGCCCCGCCCCTCCCCGGGGACGTCGTGATCGAGCTGTCCGCCGAGGACCACGCCCGCAAGCGCGCGGCCCTCGAGGCGCACGCGACGCAGCTGGTGGTCGAGGGCGACGAGGCCCGGCTCTCGAGCGGTCCGCCGTTCCCCATCGGCCGCATCGAGCGCTTCCGCCCGGTCGCGCAGGCGGGGCGTCCGGCGCCGCTGCCGGAGGAGCGTCCGACGCTGGGATCGCGCGTGCTGTCGGGCGTCGCCGGAGTCCTGGTCGGCGCGGTGGTCGGAGCGATCACGACCGTCGCCCATCAGAGCACCGTGTCGGTCGGCGGTGTCGTCCTCCCGGTCGGCCTCGCCGCCTCCCTCGCCGGCGTGCTGCTGCTCCTGCTCGGGCTGCGCCTCGTGCTCATCGACCGGTTCGTCGCGTTCTGCACCGCGATGGGCCTGCTCGGGATGATCGGGCTGCTCGCCCTGCGCAGCACCGGCGGATCCGTCCTCGTCCCGGCGAACGGCCTCGGCGTGGCCTGGACCTTCCTCCCCGCCCTCATCGCCCTCGTCGTGATCGCCTGGCCGCGGCTGCGGGCGGCCGCTCCCGCCGCCGCCCCGCGGCCCGCGGACGCCGACGCCCCGTCGGCCCCCGTACGATAGAGACACTGTTCGAAGGGACCTGGAGCACCGTGACCTACGTGATCGCACTTCCGTGCGTCGATGTCAAAGACCGCGCCTGCATCGACGAGTGCCCGGTCGACTGCATCTACGAAGGCGAGCGCTCGCTCTACATCCACCCGGACGAGTGCGTGGACTGCGGTGCCTGCGAGCCGGTCTGCCCCGTCGAGGCGATCTACTACGAGGACGACCTCCCTGAGGAGTGGTCCGACTACTACAAGGCCAACGTCGAGTTCTTCGACGAGATCGGCTCCCCGGGTGGAGCCGCCAAGGTCGGCGTGATCGCGAAGGACCACCCGGTCATCGCGGCGCTGCCTCCGCAGAGCCACTGAGGCCGCTCCCGTGGCCCTCGGCGCGCTGCCCGACTACCCCTGGGACCTGATGGCGCCCTTCGCCCGCACGGCGGCGGAGCACCCCGGCGGGATCGTCGACCTGTCGATCGGCTCGCCGGTGGACCCGACGCCCGCCCCGATCCGCGACGCGCTCGCCCGCGCGACGGACTCGCACGCGTACCCCACGACCGTGGGCACCCCCGCTCTGCGCGAGGCGATCGCCGCCTGGTACGCGCGGCGGCGCGGAGTCGAGGGCCTCGGGATCGACGAGGTCCTGCCGACGATCGGCTCCAAGGAGCTCGTCGCCTGGCTGCCCTTCCTCCTCGGACTCGGGGAGGGGGACGTGGTCGTGCATCCGCGCGCCGCCTACCCGACGTACGCGATGGGCGCGGCGATCGCCGGCGCCGAGGCGCTCGCCTCCGACGACCCGGCCGAATGGCCCGCGACGACCCGCCTGGTCTGGCTCAACTCTCCCGGCAACCCCGATGGCGCCGTGCTCGACGTGCCCGCCCTGCAGCGCGCCGTCGCGCGTGCCCGTGAGCTGGGGGCCGTGATCGCGGGGGACGAGTGCTACGCCGAGCTCGGCTGGGACGGCCGCTGGGCCGACGAGCCGATCCCGAGCGTCCTCGACCCGCGCGTGGTGGGGGAGGACCGCACCGGGGTCCTCGGCGTCTACTCGCTGAGCAAGCAGTCGAACCTCGCCGGCTACCGCGCCGCCTTCGTCGCCGGGGACGCGGCCCTGATCGCGCGCCTGGTGACCGTCCGCAAGCACGCGGGCATGATCGTGCCCGGTCCGCTGCAGGAGGCGATGATCGTCGCCCTCGCCGACGACGAGCACGTCGCCGCGCAGAAGGAGCGCTACCGTTCCCGCCGCGACCGCCTCCGGCCCGCCCTCGAGTCCGCGGGCTTCCGGATCGACCGCAGCGAGGCCGGCCTCTACCTGTGGGCGACCGAGGGCCGCGCGGCCTGGGAGTCCATCGACCGGCTCGCCCGCCTCGGCGTCCTCGCGGGCCCCGGCGTCTTCTACGGGGAGGGCTTCCCCGAGCACGTGCGCCTCTCGCTGACGGCCTCCGACGAGCGGATCGACGCGGCCGTCGAGCGCCTGTCCGGCGGCCTCTGAGGCGCTCGACCCGGCCGATCCTGGCGGGTTCCGACAAGGACCCGGCCCCAGCGCTGGGCGATGTCACAGTGCCCCCGCTTTGCCCATAGGCTGTATGTGGTTCGGTCGACGGCGCCTCGCGAGGCCCCGGCTGCACCACGATCCAGACCCGGCGCCGCCCGCTCCGCGCGAGCGCTCCCGGGGTGCGACCGCGACGACCTGGGAGGCGTTGTGACCGAATCCGGCACGCAGAGCGACGGAACCGCGACGGTGGGCTCCACGGAGCCCGCGACCGGGAGCGCCACGACGCCGCCTCCCGCGCCGGCGGAGCAGGAGCTCCCCGAGAAGGTCACGCTCACCTTCGGCGACCGCACCGCGGACTTCCCGGTCCTGCGCAGCGTCGACGGCTCCTCGAGCATCGACTTCTCGACCCTGTCGAAGCAGACCGGCTTCATGTCGCTCGACTACGGCTTCGTGAACACGGCGGCGACCAAGTCGCAGATCACCTACATCGACGGCGACCAGGGGATCCTCCGCTACCGCGGCTACCCGATCGAGGAGGTGGCCACCAACGCGACCTACCTCGAGGTGGCCTGGCTCCTCATCTACGGCGAGCTGCCGACGGCCGACGAGCTCGCGGGCTTCGACGAGCGCATCCGCCGCCACACGCTCCTCCACGAGGACCTCAAGCGCTTCTTCGACGCGCTCCCGCACAGCGCGCACCCCATGTCGGTGCTCTCGGCCGGGGTCTCGGCCCTGTCGACGTACTACGAGGACAGCTCCAACCCGAAGGATCCGGAGGCGGTGGAGCTCACCACGATCCGCCTCCTGGCGAAGCTGCCCGTGATGGCGGCGTACGCCCACAAGAAGGCGATCGGCCAGGCGTTCCTCTACCCGGACAACTCGCTGAGCTTCGTCGACAACTTCCTCCGCCTCAACTTCGGAACGATGGCCGAGCAGTACCAGGTCGACCCGGTGCTCTCGAAGGCGCTCGACCGCCTCCTGATCCTCCACGAGGACCACGAGCAGAACGCGTCGACGTCGACCGTCCGCCTCGTCGGCTCCACCGAGGCGAACCTCTACGCCTCCGTCTCGGCCGGCATCAACGCCCTGTTCGGCCCTCTGCACGGCGGAGCGAACGAGGCGGTGCTCACCATGCTCGGCCGGATCCGCGAGTCGGGCGAGAGCGTGTCGACGTTCGTCGAGCGGGTGAAGAACAAGGAGGAGGGCGTGCGCCTGATGGGCTTCGGCCACCGGGTGTACAAGAACTACGACCCGCGCGCGAAGCTGGTCAAGGAGAGCGCCTCCGAGGTCCTGCAGGCCCTCGGCGTGAAGGACCCGCTGCTCGACATCGCGATGGAGCTCGAGGCCCTCGCTCTCGAGGACGACTACTTCAAGGAGCGGCGCCTCTACCCGAACGTCGACTTCTACACGGGCGTCATCTACAAGGCGATGGGCTTCCCGACCCGGATGTTCACCGTGCTCTTCGCGATCGGCCGCCTGCCCGGCTGGATCGCCCACTGGCGCGAGATGAACACCGACAAGCAGACCAAGATCGGCCGCCCGCAGCAGCTCTACATGGGCTCGCCCGAGCGCCACTGGCCGACCGACCGCTGACCGGTCCCCGAGAGCCCGTCCCCGCCGGGGGCGGGCTCTCGCCGTGCGGCGCACCCGCCTCTCGTCAGCCGTCCGAGGCTCGAACCGCTTCTTCGAGGCGGGACGCAGAGCGGCGTGGTCGCCGCGGACTCGATCAGCACGGGTCGTCCCGGGGTGCCGCCTGCGGGGCCCGGCGGCGCCGGACGCTCGCCCTCAGGCGTGCAGAGCGGCGTTCAGCTCGATGCCGGCGCCGGTGCGGGGGAGGACTTCGACGGCCCCGGTGAGGGAGTTGCGGCGGAAGAGCAGGTTCGGCACGCCCGAGAGCTGCACGGCCTTCACGGTCTGCGGGGCGCCGTCGGCGCGCGGCGCTCCGCCGACCACGACGACCTTGGTGCCGGCGGTCACGTAGAGGCCGGCCTCGACGACGGTGTCGTCGCCGAGGGAGATGCCGATGCCCGAGTTCGCACCCAGCAGCGCCCGCGCGCCGATCGAGACGCGCTGCACTCCTCCGCCCGAGAGGGTGCCCATGATGGAGGCGCCGCCGCCGATGTCCGAGCCGTCGCCGACCACGACGCCCTGCGAGATGCGCCCCTCGACCATCGAGCTGCCGAGGGTCCCGGCGTTGAAGTTGACGAAGCCCTCGTGCATCACCGTCGTGCCGGGTGCCAGGTGCGCGCCGAGGCGGACGCGCGAGGTGTCTGCGATGCGCACCTTCGCGGGGGTGACGTAGTCGGTCAGCCGCGGGAACTTGTCGATGCCGGTGGCCTGGATGCCGTGGCGCCGGAGCGAGGGGCGCAGGCGGGTGAACGACTCCGGCGAGACCGGACCGGCGTTCGTCCACACCACATTCGGCAGGTGGGCGAAGACGCCGTCGAGGTTCACCTCGTTCGGGCGGACCAGGAGGTGCGAGAGCAGGTGCAGCCGCAGGTAGGCGTCGGACGTGGAGGCGGGCGGCGCCTGCACGTCGATCTGCAGCGTGACCACGTCGATGCGGACCTCGCGGCGCGGATCCTCGCCGGCCTGCTCCTCGAACTCCGCCGGCACGATCCAGGGGTCGCGGCCGGCCGGGATGGTGCCGAGGCGCGGCTCCGGGAACCAGGTGTCGAGGACGGTGCCGTCGGCGGCCACGGTGGCGAGCCCGTATCCCCAGGCGGAGGCGGGCGCGGAGGAGTCTGCGGAGTGCTCGAAGGTCATGCCGATCAGGGTAGCGCGGAGCGTCCGGCCGCTACCCTGGGGCGCATGGCCGATCCGACCACCGCCCCTCCGCTCGATCTGCGCACCGATCCGGTCGCCCTGACGCGGATCCTCTGCGACATCCCGTCCGTCTCGGGCGACGAGCTCGAGATCGCGGACGCGGTGCAGTGGGCGCTCGAGCAGTACGACCACCTCGAGGTCATCCGCGACGGCCACACCGTCGTGGCGCGGACGAACCTCGGCCTCGCCCAGCGCGTCGTGATCGCCGGGCACCTCGACACGGTGCCGGTCAACGGCAACCTGCCCGTCGTCGCCGAGACGATCGACGGCGTCGAGCACCTGGTCGGCCGCGGGACCGTCGACATGAAGGCCGGAGTGGCGGTGCAGCTCGTCCTCGCCGCCGAGCTCTCCGATCCGGCCGTCGACATCACCTGGATGTGGTACGACAACGAGGAGGTCGCAGCGGACCTCAACGGCCTCGGCCGCCTCTCCCGGCACCGCCCCGACCTCTTCTCCGCCGACTTCGCGGTGCTCGGCGAGCCGACGAGCGGAGCAGTGGAGGGCGGCTGCAACGGGACGCTCCGGGTCGACGTGGTCACCCGAGGAGTCCGCGCCCACTCCGCCCGCAGCTGGGTCGGCGAGAACGCGATCCACGCGGCGGCGCCGATCCTCGACCGCCTCGCCGCCTACGTACCGCGCGAGGTCGAGGTCGAGGGCCTCGTGTACCGCGAGGGCGTCAACGCCGTGCGCGTCACCGGCGGGGTCGCGGGCAACGTGATCCCGGACCTCTGCACGGTGCAGGTCAACTACCGCTTCGCCCCCGACCGGTCCGGGGAGGAGGCGCTCGCCCACCTCGAGGAGCTCTTCGAGGGGTTCGAGGTGACGGTGGACGATCTGGCCGAGGGCGCCCGCCCGGGGCTGGACGCACCTCTGGCCCAGGCCTTCCTCGCGGCCGTCGGAGCCGAGGCGAAGCCCAAGTACGGCTGGACCGACGTCGCGCGGTTCTCCGCAATGGGCATCCCGGCTGTCAACTACGGACCGGGCGACCCGCTCCGGGCCCACGCCGACGACGAGCGCGTGGCGGTGCGCGAGATCACCGAGTGCGCCGAGGGCCTCCGCCGCTGGCTGACCGCGTCCTCGTGAGCGCGAGCGCCACGGCCGTCCCCGTCCGCCTCCGCCTGCGCCTGGTCCCGTGGTGGGCGCGGGTCCTCCTGGTGTACATCGCGACCCGCGTGGTCACGACGGTGATCCTGCTGCAGTTCGCCGCGCACCAGCTCGCGAACCCGTGGACCGGACCCTCCCCGTCCTACTCGGCCTTCGCGTCGATGTGGGACGGCCGCTGGTACGAGATCATCGCGGCCACCGGGTACCCCGGCTTCCTGCCGATCACGCAGGACGGCCACGTGGGGGAGAACGCCTGGGCCTTCATGCCGCTCTACCCGGGCGTCGTGAAGGCGCTGATGGCGCTCACCGGCCTCACCTGGGCTCCGGCCGCCGTGACCGTCTCCGTCCTGTGCGGAGCCGGAGCCTGCCTCGTCCTGTACCGCCTCTTCCGGCACTCCCTCGGCGAGTCGCAGTCGCTGACGGCGGTGCTGCTGTTCTGCGTGGCGCCGACCTCGCCGCTGATGCAGCTCGCCTACGCGGAGTCGATGGCGATGCTCCTGACCGCGGTCACGCTCCTCCTCCTGGTGCGGCGGCGCTGGCTCGCGGTCGTGCCCGTCGTGCTGCTGCTGGGCCTGACCCGGCCGAGCGGGCTCGCCTTCGCCGCCGCGCTCGGCCTGTACGTCGTCTACCGGTTCGTCCGGCGCCGCACGGAGCCGTTCCCGCGGTCGGAGTGGCTGCCGGCCGTGGGCCTGACGGCGTGGGGGCTCGTGGTCGGCTTCCTCTGGCCCGCCGTGGCGTGGGCCGTCACCGGGTCGATGACCGCGTACACCGACACCGAGCTGGCGTGGCGTGCGGTCTATATCGGCTACCAGGAGCTGCTCCCGCTGACCCCGTGGTTCCAGGGCGGCGCCTGGTGGGGCTCGTGGTGGTTCGGGGCTCCGGCCGTCGGCATCGTCCTGGTGGTGCTCCTGCTGGCGGCGTTCGTCGGGATCCTCGCCGCACCGTGGACACGGAGGCTGGATCTCTTCAGCCGGGCCTGGGTCGCCGGGTACGGCGTCTACCTGCTGGCGTTCTTCTTCCCGCAGTCGAGCACCTTCCGGCTGCTGGGCCCGATGTTCCCGCTCGTCGGAGCGCTGGCGGTGCCGCGCTCGCCGGTCTTCCGCGTCGCGCTGGTCCTGCTCGGGATCGGCGGCCAGATCGTCTGGATCTCGATCTGCTGGGCCGTCGCCGGATCGGACTGGACCCCGCCGTGATCGTGCCGAGCGCCCGCCCGGCGCGGTGCTCCTCCGGGGACTCCCGACTCCCGCACGGGTATGCTCGTCGGAATGTCTCCCCTCACGCCAGCCGGTGAGCCGCGACACGCGTCGCCCCTCCTCCGGCCGACCCGCCGGCGAGCCGCGGCGACACCCGCCCGCTCCCCGCTGACGACCCCCTCCGCCTCCTCGACGGACCGCGGGCCGCTCGCGTGAGCGCCACCGCCACCGCGACCGCGCCGGAGACGGAGGACGCCTCTCCGTCCCGCTCCCGCTGGGGTCTGCTCCGGAGGATCCCGTGGTGGATCCAGGTGCTCCTGGTCTTCGCCGTGTCCCGGGTCGTCACGACCGTGATCATGCTCCGTGTCGGCGCCGTGCGTCAGGGCGTCGAGTGGACGGGACTCCGCGACACCTACGTCCGGTTCGCGACGACGTGGGACGGCGGCTGGTACGAGCGGATCGGGATGACGGGGTACCCGTCGGTCCTGCCGCTCTCGCCGTCCGGAGCCGTGGAGCAGAACCCCTGGGCGTTCATGCCCGTCTACCCGTTCACCGTCCGCGGCCTGATGAACATCACCGGGCTCGACTGGGCGAACGCGGCGGTGCTCGTCGCCCTGGTCTGCAGTGCAGCGGCGTGCCTGGTGATCTACCGGCTGTTCCGCGTCTCGCTCAGCGAGGGCCAGGCGCTGATGGGGATCGTCTTCTTCTGCGTCGCTCCGACGTCCCCGATCCTGCAGATCGGCTACGCGGAGTCCGGCGGCATCCTCCTGACGGCCGTGCTGCTCCTCCTGCTGGTGCGCCGCAAGTGGATCTGGACGTTCCCCGTCGTGCTGGTCGTGGGGCTC
This sequence comes from Rathayibacter sp. AY1H3, assembly GCF_002932015.1. Taxonomy (NCBI): domain Bacteria; kingdom Bacillati; phylum Actinomycetota; class Actinomycetes; order Micrococcales; family Microbacteriaceae; genus Rathayibacter; species Rathayibacter sp. AY1H3. The sequence continues at coordinate 81,918 of NZ_PSUU01000001.1, read as the reverse complement.
CTGCGCCCGAGCGGTCTCGCGATCGCGGCGATGACGGGCCTCTACTTCCTCTACCGCGTCTGGCGGCACGTGCGCGGCACCGAGCCGTTCGCCCGCCGGGAGTTCGCCTTCACGGTCTCCCTCACGGTCTGGTCCCTCGCGGTGGGGTTCGCCTGGCTGCTCATCGCCTGGGCCGTGACCGGCTCCTTCACCGCGTACACCGACACCGAGCTCGCCTGGCGCAGCGTCTTCATCGGCGAGGGCGAGCTCATCCCCTTCACCTCCTGGTTCGCCGGCGGGGGCTGGTGGGGAGGCCTCTGGTTCGGCTCGCCGATCACGGGCATGGGCATCACCGTCGTGGTGGTGCTCGGATTCCTGGCGATCCTGTTCTCGCGGGCCACGCGCAGCCTCGACGTCTTCTCGCGGCTCTGGGTCGGCGGCTACGCGATCTACCTCTTCGCGTTCTTCTACCCGCAGTCGAGCACGTTCCGCATCCTGATGCCGATGTTCCCGCTGGCCGGGGCGCTCGCGGTGCCGCGGTCGACCCTCCTGAGGGTGTTCGTGGTGGCCGCATCGATCGTCGGGCAGATCGTCTGGGTGCTGCTGTGCTGGGTGTTCACCCCGGGCGACTGGTCCCCGCCGTGATCGGCTGACGCCCGACTTCCGGGCGCGGTTCGGAACACCCCCGCGGATGCACGATAATAGGGGGATACGTCACGAAAGGGGAACTCTATGGCGGCCATGAAGCCGAGGACCGGAGACGGACCGATGGAGGCTGTTAAGGAGGGCCGACTCATCGTCGTGCGCGTTCCGCTCGAAGGAGGCGGACGCCTCGTCGTCTCGGTCAACGATGCAGAGGCGAAAGAGCTGCACGACGCGCTCGCGTCGGTGGTGTCTCCCGCCTGATCCGCACCGTCGTGAACGCCCGTCGCACACCGTGCGGCGGGCGTTCCGTCTTTCCTCGGTCGGCCGCGCTCGTCAGGCGCGGCGCTTGTTGGCCTGCAGCAGGCCGTCGCCGATCGGCGAGAGCACGCTGACCACGGCGGGGGAGGCGCAGACCTCGGCCACCAGCGTGCGGAACGCCGTCGCGATCTCGTCGCGCTGCGCGGGGTTGGCCACGCGTCCGCGCCAGAGCGCGTGGGGGACGAGGACCGTCCCGCCCGGACGGACGAGCCGCAGCGCGTGCTCGACGTTCTCGATGACCTGCAGCGGATCGCCGTCGACGAAGACGATGTCGTAGGAGTTCTCGTTCATCCGGGGCAGCACCTCGAGGGCGCGGCCCGGGATGAGCCGCAGCCGGTTGGGCGAGATGCCCGCCTCGTGGAACTGGGCGCGCGCGTGCTGCTGGTGCACCGCCTCGGAGTCGATCGAGGTGAGCATGGCCTCGGGGGCGCCGTCGAGCAGCCACAGGCCGCTCACTCCGGTGCCGGTGCCGATCTCGATGATGGAGGTCGCGCGCGCCGCGGCGGCGACCAGCGCGGCCTGCGCTCCGATCGAGGGGGAGACGGCGTCGATGCCCAGCTCGACCGAGAGCCGGCGGGCCGAGGCGATGGCCTCCGACTCGACGACCGCGTCCTCGGCGTACTTCCAGTTGGCATCCTTGTCGGACACGGGGGCGCTCCTCTGATCGGTGCACCGAGCGGATCGCGCCCGGGCATCGTCAGGGTACGGTGGCGCGCGGGCTCCGCGAGGGAGGCGCGGCGGGTTAGTGTTGTCCTCGTGTTCGGTCTGACGTTCGACAAGCTCCTCATCATCGGGGTCATCGCTGTCTTCGTGCTGGGTCCCGACCGCCTCCCGCACTACGCCGCCCAGCTCGGGCAGCTCGTGCGCAAGGTGCGCGGATTCGCCACGCAGGCCCGGGAGCGCGTCAAGGACGAGATGGGCGACGAGTTCAACGACGTCGACTGGAAGAAGCTCGACCCGCGCCAGTACGATCCCCGCCGCATCATCCGCGACGCCCTGCTCGAGGACGATCCGGCCCCCACCGTGAAGCCGCCCACCGCTGTCGCCGCTCCGGTCGTGCCGGGCGGCACCGGCTCCGCGCAGGACAGCTACTACACGACGATGCAGCGCTCCGTCTCGTCCGGCACGCTCTCGAGCGTCGCGCCGCCGCCGATCGACTCCGAGGCCACCTGAGCCCTGCTCCGCGAGGAGCGTCGGGCGGGCGTCTCGACCGACGCCGCCCGCACGAAGCCGCGCGGAGGCGTCAGCCGACGGCGAGCGGAAGACGACGGCCGGTCAGTCCCCGCGGCCGCGCGGCGAGCGTCGCCGCCAGGGCGTCGATCGCCCGGGCGGCAGGATCCTCCGGATCGCCGACGACGACGGGCACGCCCTCGTCGCCCCCCGCCCGCAGCGCGACGGAGATCGGCAGCGACGCGAGCAGCGGCACCTCGTCGCCCGCCGCGGTGAGCCGACGCGCGACCTCGGCCCCGCCTCCGCTGCCGAAGAGCTCCAACACCGAGCCGTCGGGTTGCGGAAGCCCCGACATGTTCTCGACCACTCCGACGATGCGCTGACCCGACTGGCGGGCGAGCGCGCCGCTGCGCTCGGCCACGTCGGCGGCCGCCGGCTGCGGCGTGGTGACGATGAGGACCTCCGCATGGGGGAGCAGCTGCCCGATGGAGATCGCCACATCCCCCGTACCGGGAGGCAGGTCGAGCAGGAGCACGTCGAGGTCGCCGAAGTACACGTCGGTGAGGAACTGGGAGATCGTGCGGTGCAGCATGGGCCCGCGCCAGGAGACGGCCGCCCCCCGGGTGTCGCCCTCGAGGAACATCCCGATCGAGATGACCTTCACGCCGTGCGCCACCGGCGGCAGCATCAGCTCGCCGACGCGGGTGGGTCCCGCGACGCGCCCGTCGTGCATCAGGCCGAGCAGGCCGGGGATGGAGAAGCCGTGCACGTCGGCGTCCACGAGGCCGACCGCGAGCCCCCGCTGAGCGAGGGCGACCGCGAGGTTGGCGGTGACGGTCGACTTGCCGACGCCGCCCTTGCCGCTGGTGACCGCGTACACGCGGGTGAGCGAGTCCGGGCCGAAGGGCATGCTCCGGCGGCCGCCCTGGAGGCGTTCGGTGAGGGCGGTGCGCTGCGCCGGCGTCATGACTCCGACCACGACGTCGACCGCCGTGACTCCGGGAGCCGAGGCCGCGGCCTCGCGTACGTCGCGCTCGATCGCGGAGGCGGCCGGGCAGCCGACGATGGTCAGCCGGATCGCGACGCGGACCGCTCCGTCGACGGCCGCCTCGACCGACTCGAGCATGTCGAGCTCGGTGATGGGCTTCCGGATCTCCGGATCGACGACCCGGGCCAGCGCCGTCCTGACGGCGGTCTCGATGGCGTCGACGTCAGGCATCGCGCCGCTCGGGCTCCTGCGCCCGATCCTTCTCGAGCTCCTCGAGCAGGCCGCGCAGCTCCGAGCGGATGAAGTCCTTGCTCGCCATGTCGCGGATCGCCAGGCGCAGGGCCACGACCTCGCGCGCGAGGTACTCGGTGTCCGCGAGGTTGCGCTCGGCCCGCTGACGGTCCTGCTCGATCTGCACGCGGTCGCGGTCGTCCTGGCGGTTCTGCGCGAGCAGCAGCAGCGGCGCGGCGTAGGAGGCCTGCAGCGAGAGGATCAGCGTCAGCACCGTGAAGCCGAGGGCCTGCGAGTCGAAGCGCGCGTCCGCGGGCCCGTAGGTGTTGAACATCAGCCAGAAGACGCAGAAGATCGTCATCCCGACCAGGAACCACGGCGTGCCCATGCCGCGGGCGAACGACTCGGTCAGGCGGCCGAAGCGGTCGCTGCTCGGGCGGTTCCGCCGCGAGAGGACCCGGGTGCGCAAGCCCTTGGGAGCGTCCAGGCGCCGGTCCTGCTTGGTGTCCCTAGCCACGCGCGCCCCTCCGTCCCCGTCGTGTCCTGCCTGTCGCCGCGGGTGCCGGCGGCACGAGCGGGACGCCCTGCGTCGCCGTCGTCACCGGCTTCCTCGGTTCGTCGTCGTCGCCGTGGCTGCGCCAGTCGTCGGGGAGGAGGTAGTCGAGGACGTCGTCGATGGTCACGACGCCGACGAGGCGGTGGGACGCGTCGACGACGGGCACCGAGACGAGGTTGTAGCTGGCCAGGATCCGGGCGACCTCGGCCGCCGAGGTCTCGGGCGTGATCGGGTCCATGCTCTGGTCGAGCAGGGTGCCGAGGCGCTCGTGCGGCGGGTAGCGGAGCATCCGCTGGAAGTGCACCATGCCGAGGAAGCGGCCGGTCGGCGGCTCGTAGGGCGGCAGCGTGACGCAGACGGCGGCGCCGAGGGCCGGGGCGAGCTCGTGGCGGCGGATGAGGGCGAGACCCTCGGCGACGGTCGCCTCGGAGGAGACGATGATCGGCTCCGTGGTCATCAGACCGCCGGCGGACTCCGGGGCGTAGGTGAGGAGCATGCGGACGTCGTCCGCCTCCTCCGGCTCCATCAGCTCCAGGAGCGCCTCGCCGCGCTCCTCCGAGAGCTGGGCGATCAGGTCGGCCGCGTCGTCCGGCTGCATCTGGTCGAGGACGTCGGCGGCGCGGTCGTCGTCGAGCCGGCCGAGGATCTCGACCTGCTCGCTCTCGGGCATCTCCTCGAGTACGTCTGCGAGGCGGTCGTCCGAGAGCTCGCCGGCGACCTCGAGCATCCGCTGCTGCGGCAGGTCGAGGAGCGTGCTGGCGAGGTCGGCGGGCTTGAGCTCGGAGAGGCTGGCGACGTACTGCTCGGCGGACTGCGCCTCGGTCGAGACGCTCTCGCGGACCTCGCGCCAGCCGGCGAAGGCGGTCGCGCCCTTGGCGAAGGGGGAGGGGCTGGTCTTGGGCCGGCGGACGAAGAGCTGCGCGAGCTCCCACTCGCCGGGAGCGGCCTCCTCGATCGCGACGTCCTCGACGACCGCGTCACCGGAGCCGTCCACGAAGCTCACCCGGCGGCCGAGGAGCTCGGCGATGACGCGAACCTCTCCGCCCCGCTGCTCGAAGCGGCGCACGTTGATGAGCCCGGTGGTGATGATCTGGCCGCTGCCGATGCTGGTGACCCGGCCGATCGACACGAAGACCCGACGGCGCCCGGGGATCTCGACCACCAGGCCGACCACCCGCGGGGCGTCGTTCTGCCGGTAGACCAGGAGCACGTCGCGGACCTTGCCGACGCGATCGCCGGCCGGGTCGAAGACACTGCATCCGGCCAAGCGCGCGACGAAGACTCTGGCGGAACTCACGGCTACAAACCTAGTCCCGTGCAGCCGGGCGGACGCCGAGCGTTCCCGGCTCGCCCTCGGCCGGTTCTCCGAATCCGTTCAGAGACCTTCAAGTGGCCTGTGCGATTCTGTCCGGGTGACTCAGCAGACGCCGTTCAGCGGCCGAGGGCCGGCCTTCCCCACGATCCCGCGCGGGGAGATCCTCGCCACGTTCGACACGTACCAGGAGGCGCAGGCCGCCGTCGACGTGCTCGCCCGCGCCGACTTCCCGGTGCGCCAGCTCGCCATCATCGGCAACGAGCTCAAGAGCGTCGAGCGGGTGACCGGCAAGCTCACCTGGGGCCGCGTCGCCCTCGCCGGAGCGGCCTCCGGCGCCTGGCTCGGTGTCTTCCTGGGCCTCCTGCTCATCATCTTCTCGCCGACGACGGAGTTCTCCTTCCTCATCGCGGCGGTCCTCCTCGGCGCCGGCTTCGGGATGCTCTTCGGGCTCGCCTCCTACGCCGTGAACCGCCGCCGTCGCGACTTCACCTCGACCATGCAGGTGATCGCGACAAGCTACTCCGTGCTCGTGGACCCCGAGGTGGTCGACCGCGCGCGCAACCTGCTCGACGGCGGCACCTCCCCGGCGGAGGCGCCGCAGACGGCCTGGGCTCCGCCGCCCGCTGCGATCGGCGACCCGCAGCCGCAGCCCGTCCGCCCCGAGGACGACCCGCGCTGACGATCCTCCACGAAGGCCCCCGGTCCGCCGGGGGCCTTCGTCGTTCCCGGGGCGGGGCGGCTCAGGCGGAGCCGACGGGCGGGAGGACGATGTCGACCGCGAGACCCCGGGGGGAGCGGTTGACCAGGGCGACCGTCCCGCCGGCCGAGAGCACGGTGGTGTGCACCAGGGCCAGTCCGAGACCGCTGCCGCCGGAGGCGAGGGTCCGGGAGTCGTCCGGGCGGGAGAAGCGGTCGAAGGCGACCGGGATGAAGGCGTCGGGCATCCCCGGTCCGTCGTCCGAGACGCTGAGCATCAGGCGCCCGTCCGACTGCGAGAGGGAGGCGACGATCATGCCGCCGCCGTTCATCGCCTGGATCGCGTTCCTCACGAGGTTGTCGATCACCCGGCCGAAGTCCTGGGACGCGACCGCGTAGAGCCGGGCCGGCTCGCGCTCGTCGATCTCGTAGTCGATCTCCACCCCCGACTCCGAGGCGAGCAGGCGGGTGCGGTCGACGGCGCCCACCAGCTCGTCGACGAGCTCGGCGAAGGGAGCGGTCGGGCGGACGGTGCGGCTCTCGATGCGCGAGATGTCGAGCAGGGCGGACGCGAGGCGCACGAGCCGGTCGACGCTCTTCTGCGCATCGAGGATGACCCGGTCGACCGCGACCGGATCGTCGACGCGGTGGTGGGCGATCTCGAGCTGCGCGGAGAGCGCGGCGAGGGGAGTGCGGAGCTCGTGGCTCGCATCCGACACCATCTGCTTCTCCCGGGCCAGCGACGCGGTCTGCTTGGTCAGGAACGCGTTCAGCGTCACCGCGAGCTCGTCGATCTCGTCGCGCGTGCCGACGACCGGGAGCTGGTCGCCCTGCCCGGGCTCGGCGGCGATCTGATCCGCGCGCGCCCGCATCCGGCGCACCGGGGCGAGGGCCGCGCCCGTCAGGATCCACGAGGCGAGCCCGAACGTGACGACGAGGAAGATCGCGGCGTAGACGAGCACGTGGGCGAAGTCGTCGAGGACGAGCTGCGACGCGGCCTGATCGCGGGCGGAGGCGACCTGCCAGACGCCGCGATCGCTCTCGATGGCCGTGAAGCGGACCAGGTAGCTGCCGTTCGCCGTCGTCACGTCGGCGTACCGGGGCGAGGTGTCGGCCGGCTCCTCCGCCAGAGCGCTGAGCACCTCGCCGCTCAGGCGCGAGGGCATGGTCGAGGTGCTGACGCTCCCGTCGGGAGCGAGGGCGAGGAACAGCTGACCCGTCGACGAGCCCTGCGTGCGCGGGACGTTGCCCGCCGAGATGTCGCGGCGCACCTCGTCCTCGATCGACATCAGGATCGTCCGCTCGCTGCGGTCGACGATGCCGGTGACCACCTGGTAGAAGAGCAGCGCCGCGAGCGCGAAGAGGGCGGTCGCCACAGCGACCGTTCCCACGGTGATCCTCGCGCGGATCGAGAGCGCGCCGACCCGGCGGCGTGCCGTGCTCATCCGCGACACGGGCTACTCGACCGGGCGGAGGAAGTAGCCCTTGCCGCGGACGGTCACGATGCTGACGCCCGTGTCCTCGGTCGGGAGCTTCTTGCGCAGGTAGCTGACGTACTGGTCGACGATGTTGTTGTCGACGATCTCGCCGCCGCCCCAGATCTCGGAGAGGATCCGCTGGCGGGTCACCACGGAGCCGACGGGAGTGATGAGGAGCTTGAGGAGCTCGAGCTCCTTGGGGCTGACGTGGATGCGCGAGCCGTCGGCGGTGCGCCGGATGCTCGATCCGTCCACGGTGATGCGTCCGACGTCGATCGAGGTGGACATCAGCGACGGGCTGCGGCGCAGGAGGGCCCGGAGCCGCGCGTTGAGCTCGGTGAACGCGAACGGCTTGGTGAGGTAGTCGTCCGCTCCGGCGTCGAGCCCGAAGACGCGGTCCTCGATCGCGTCCCGCGCGGTCAGCAGCATGATCGGCGTGGGCCGGCCGAGCTCGCGGATCCGGCGGCAGATCTCGAAGCCCGACATCGCCGGCAGCATGACGTCCACGATGGCGGCCGAGAACTCGGCGTTGCTGAACGCGACGAGCGCGTCGATGCCGTTCGTGGTCAGCACGGCCTCGTAGCCGGCGTCTTCGAGGCCGCCGACGAGGGCCTCACCCATGGCTGGATCGTCTTCGACGACAAGGATCTTCACGCGCTCACCCTACGGCCCGGCTCCCAGGAGGACGCACTGGGCGGGCCGTGTGTCGATCGGATGCGGGATCGACCCATCCGATCGGCGCTGGGCGACGAATGAGGAGCAACAGACCGCTCGGGGGCGTGGCGGGAGAGGCGCGATCAGTGGCGCATTTCTACTCTTCTCTCCCCGTCGGCCCGATGATCCTGTTCGCGAAGTTCACCTCTACCGTCACCCGAAGGCGGCACAAAAATGCTCAATATTCTTTCCATCTGGGCGCGTCTCGCGCTGTCGGTCCTCCTGTGGATCGTCGTTCTTCCCGTCATGCTCGTCCTGCTGCCGTTCCGCACGGGCAGGAGCGCCTCGCTCCCCGCCCTGCGACCGGTGCCGGTTCCCGCACCGACGGTTCCGATCGACACCCGGAGCACCAGCGGCGCGTACTAGGCCCACTTCCCGGTCGTTCCGGGCTCGACGCCCCGCTCCCATGAGCTCCGGCGTCGTCCGCCCACCGATCCCCGACGCCCGAACAGCCGTGCCTCTCTCCGCCAGGAGGGGGCGCGGCTGTTCGTCGTTCCCCGGGTCGATCCCGACTGACCGACAGATGTCGATATCGGCTCCTCTCGATCGCGAGCCGCGTCAAGCCCTTCGCAGAATCTCAGGGACTGGCAATACAGCGCTCGCACATGGTTCACCGATCGGAAGGAACACGGATGCTTCGCGCCACGCGCGACACCGCTGGGATCCAGCTCGATTCGACCACGGGATCCCCCGTGCGCCCCGACACCCCGGTCTCGGTGGTCGCGTCGGCGCCTCAGAGCCTGATCTCGCGGATGCTCGGACGCCGCCGCTGCGAAGCCTGCGGAGCGGCCTCGGCCCGTCGCCGCGACGGCTTCTGCTCGGCCGACTGCGCCGGCACCTTCCACCTCTACGAGTGAGCCCGACCGGCCGAGTGCCGGTGGTGAACGTTTCGAAGGCCCGTGATCGACGATCGCGGGCCTTCGTGCTGTCTCGGCAGTGTCGGAGCGCCGGGTGAGGAGCGCCACGGTCGGACTCGGTCGCCCACCGGGTGACGCCGCTCGGTCCGTGATGGAGGGGTGCGCCTCGAGGGGCGTCGAGCACCGGAGCTGAGCGCCCGTGTACGAGGAAGGAGAGCGGAGGACCGCGGGTGTGCCCCCAGTAGGATTCGAACCTACGCCCCTGCCTCCGGAGGGCAGTGCTCTATCCCCTGAGCTATGGGGGCCAGGAGTGCCTGACCACATTAGCACCCGGGCGGGGCGGGCCCCGACGCCGGGAGCGGTCCTCGCGCATGCCACGATGGAGCCATGCTGCGCACCGTCTCCGCCTCGCTGGATCTGCGTCTGAACGGCCCAACCGACCTGATCTTCCTGGTGGCGGCGACGCCCACGGGCGACTCGTTCGAGGACTCCTTCACCGTCCGGCTCGACGGGCAGGACGTGCCGGTGCGGGAGTTCCCGGCGCGGCACGGCGCCCGCGTGCACCGCGTCGCGGGGAACGAGGGCGACCTGCGGGTCGAGTACCGGGCGCGGGTCGCCGGGCACGGCGCTCCGGACGAGCCGAGCGAGCTCGAGCTCGTCGAGTACCTGCGGCCGAGCCGGTACGCCGAGGCGGACGTGCTCGGCGGGATCGCCCGGCGCGAGTTCGGGCGGGCCCGGGGCTTCGAGGCGCTGACGGCCGTCGAGGAATGGGTGCACGGCCACCTGTCGTACGTCTACGGGTCGACGGTCGGCACCGGGGGAGCGGCGCAGGTCATCGAGAGCGGCCAGGGCGTGTGCCGGGACTTCGCGCACACAGTCGCCGGGCTGCTCCGCGCCCTCGACATCCCCGCCCGGGTGACGGCGGTCTACGCGCCGGGCCTCGAGCCGCGCGACTTCCACGCGGTCACGGAGGCCTGGGTCGGCGGCGCCTGGCACGTCGTGGACGCGACCCGGCTGGCTCCGCGCGGGTCGATGCTGCGCATCTCGTCCGGCCGGGACACGGCCGACACCGCGTTCCTCAGCAGCTACCTGACGGACCTGCGCCTGACCGGGATGAGTGTGGAGGCCGACTGCGACGCGGCGCTCGTCGACGACCACGTCTCGCCGGTGCGCCTGGGCTGACGCCGGGGCTCAGTCGGCGAGGACGCCGATCGCCGACCGCACGAGCGGCTCGGGGTCGCCCGGCTCGACGAAGGAGGCGCTGGACGCCTCGATCCAGTACTCGCCGACGAAGGCGTCCGCGACGCCCCGCCCCTCGGCCACCTGGTAGTAGCCCTCGATCTCCGGCGGCTTGCCGTAAGTGGGGACGGCCTTGCTGGTGGTGAAGAACTCGTTCTTGAGCGCCTCGATCACCGCGGGGTCGAGGTGGGCCACGGCCAGCTGCAGCTCGGCGCCCGAATCGTCGGACCATCCGCAGACCAGGCCGTCGTACTGGGCGATCTCCTCGGAGACGGCAGTGGTCCCGATGCCGTCGTCCGGGGAGAATCCGCCCCACAGGCCCGCGAGCGCCGAGGCCGGGACCAGCTGCTCGCAGGCGAGGGGGATCGGCGTGCCGCTGACGGCGCCGCTCGCGCTCGGCTCCGGGTCGGCCGCGGGGGAGCAGCCGGAGAGGGCCGCCGTGGCGAGGGCGACGAGGAGGAGGGCGGCGGGACGGCGCATGCGTCGCACGCTAGCAACGCCGCCCTGCCGAGCGGCACCGCGGTGCAGGAGGGACGGGGGGCGCGGGCGCGGCGGCCGGTAGAATCGCTCCCCGTGACTCCCGAACAAGTCGCCGCCTCCCTGCACGCCCTCGTCCTCGACGCCGTGCAGCGACGGGGGAGCGATGCGGGCGTCGAGCTCTCGGACGTCGTGCTGGAGCGCCCGAAGAACCGCGACCACGGCGACTGGGCCTCGAACATCGCGATGAAGCTCGCGAAGCGGGTCGGCGCGAACCCGCGCGAGCTCGCCGCCGAGCTGGCCGAGGGGCTGGGCGCGGTCGAGGGCGTCGCCACGGTCGAGGTCGCCGGTCCCGGCTTCCTCAACGTCCGGCTCGAGGCCGCGGCCGCGGGCGCCCTGGCCGGCGCGATCGTCGAGGCGGGCGAGGCCTACGGCACCGGGTCCGCCTACGCCGGCGTCCGGATGAACCTCGAGTTCGTCTCCGCCAACCCCACCGGCCCCATCCACATCGGCGGGACGCGCTGGGCGGCGGTCGGCGACAGCCTGGCCCGGATGCTCCTCTCGCAGGGCGCCGAGGTGACCCGCGAGTACTACTTCAACGACCACGGCGCGCAGATCGACCGCTTCACGCGGAGCCTCCTCGCCGCCCACCGCGGCGAGCCGACCCCGGAGGACGGCTACGGCGGCGCCTACATCGGCGACATCGCCGAGCGCGTCGCGGCCGCCTACCCGGGCGACCTCGCCGTCCTGCCCGAGGAGGAGCTCGCCGAGACCTTCCGCTCGATCGGCGTCGAGCTGATGTTCGGCGAGATCAAGCAGAGCCTGCACGAGTTCGGCGTCGACTTCGACGTGTACTTCCACGAGAACTCCCTGCACGAGTCGCGCGCCGTCGACCGCGCGATCGAGCGCCTCCGCGAGCTCGGGCACATCTTCGAGGCGGACGGCGCCACCTGGCTGCGGACCACCTCGTTCGGCGACGACCGCGACCGCGTCATCATCAAGAGCGACGGGGAGGCGGCCTACATCGCGGGCGACCTCGCCTACTACCTCGACAAGCGCGAGCGCGGCTTCGATCGGGCGATCATCATGCTCGGCGCCGACCACCACGGCTACATCGGCCGGATGATGGCGATGTGCGCGGCGTTCGGCGACACCCCGGGCGTGAACCTCGAGATCCTGATCGGCCAGCTGGTCAACCTGCTCCGCGACGGCGAGGCGGTCCGGATGTCCAAGCGGGCGGGGACCGTCGTCACGATGGAGGACCTCACGGAGGCCGTCGGCGTGGACGCCGCGCGCTATTCGCTGGTGCGCTCCTCGGCCGACTCGACCCTCGACATCGACCTCGACCTGCTGACCAAGCGGAGCAACGACAACCCCGTCTACGACGTGCAGTACGCCCACGCGCGCACCCGCCAGGTCGCGGCGAAGGCCGCGGCGTCGGGCGTCCCCGTCGAGCCGTTCGCGCCCGAGACGCTGGTGCATCCGACCGAGTCGGCGCTGCTCGGCGGCCTGCAGGAGTTCCCGCGCATCGTGGCGCACGCCGCGGAGCTGCGCGAGCCGCACCGCGTCGCGCGGTACCTCGAGGAGGTCGCCGGCCTCTACCACCGCTGGTACGACAACTGCCGGGTCGTGCCGCAGGGCGAGGACCCGGTCGAGGCCGTGCACTCGACCCGGCTGCGCCTGAACGAGGCGACCGGGCAGGTGCTCCGCAACGGGCTCTCCCTGCTGGGCGTCACGGCCCCGGACCGGATGTGAGCGCGTCGGGGGCTGCGCCGCGGCGCCGGCGCGGGGGACGCGCGGCCGTGGTGGTCGTCGTGGTGCTGGTGCTGCTCGTGGTCGCGGCGGTGGTGGGCGACTCGCTCGCCCGCCGCGCCGTCGCGGACCGCGCCGCCGCGAGCCTCCGCGAGGCGCTCGCACTGCCCGCGGACCGGGCGGTGGACGTCGACGTCGCCGGCTGGGCCGTGCTCCCGCAGCTCGTCTCGGGGCGGCTGGACCGGCTCGACCTGCGCAGCTCGGACGTGACGTTCGGCGAGCTCGACGGCGACTTCGCTGCGACCCGGGTCGGGGTGCCGTTGAGCGGCGTCGGAGCGGACGAGGCCGGCAGCACCACGGTCGCGATCGACGCGGCCTCGGTCTCGCGGCTCGTCACCGAGCGCAGCACCGTTCCCGTCGACGAGGTGACCCTGGACGCTCCGCTCGTGCGCGTGACCGCCTCCGTCGAGGTGCTGGGCCTCCGGCTCGGCGCGGGCGTGGGGATGGAGCTCGCGGCCGTGGACGGCGCCATCCGGCTGACCCCGGCCGAGGTCTCCGCCGCCGGTGCGACCTTCTCGGCGACCGACTTCCGCGACCGCTTCGGCGCCGTCTCCGGCGACCTGCTCGCTCCGTCCTCCGTGTGCATCGCGGACTCGGTGCCGCGCGGACTGACGCTGACCGGAGTCGAGGTCGCCGACGAGTCGCTGAACGCAAGCTTCGCGCTCTCTCCGACGTTCCTCAGCGACCCCGCGGAGCAGGAACCGGGCACGTGCGCCTGAGCCCGCGCGGCGCCGCCGCCCCGGACCGGTAGGATCGGAGCCCTGTGCCGGCGTCTTCCGCGGGCCGAACACTGACATCGCTGGCTTCAGGGGTCAATCCGGACCCGCTCGCCCCGCAGTGACGCTCCCACTCTCTCCTGTGAGGTCTCACCCGTGGACACCGTCGACGCCCGCGCCCGCGCCCCCCGGCATCCGCTCGCGCCTGAGTGGCTGCACACGCCCGCCGACCCGAACGCCCTGGCCGACGGCGTGTGGCCGGACAGCGCCGAGCGCGGCGAGGACGGCGGGATCCGGATCGCCGGAGTGCCCGTCGCCGAGCTGGTGCGCGAGCACGGCACTCCTCTCTACGTGGTGGACGAGGCCGACGCCCGCCGCAGGGCCGTCGAGATGCGTGAGGTCTTCGCCCGCGAGCTCGGCCGGATCGGCACCGGCGTCACGGTCTACTACGCGGGCAAGGCGTTCCTCTCGACCGAGGTCGCCCGCTGGATGCGCGACGAGGGCCTGAACCTCGACCTCTCCAGCGGCGGCGAGATGGCAGTGGCCCTCGCCGCCGGGATCGAGCCCGAGCGCTTCGGCCTCCACGGCAACAACAAGTCGCTCCGCGAGATCGACAGGGCCGTCGAGGTGGGCGCGGGCACGATCGTGCTCGACAGCCTCGTCGAGATCGAGCGCGTCGCAGCCGCGGCCGAGCGGCACGGCCGCGTGCAGGCGGTGCGCCTCCGGGTCAACAGCGGAGTGCACGCGCACACCCACGAGTTCCTCGCCACGGCGCACGAGGACCAGAAGTTCGGCCTCGCACTCGCCGACTGCCCGGCCGCGGTCGCCCGCATCCGCTCCTTCTCCTCCCTGCGGTTCCTCGGGCTGCACTGCCACATCGGATCCCAGATCTTCGGCTCCGCCGGGTTCGCGGAGTCGGCGTCGCGCCTGCTCGACGTCCACGCGGCACTGCTCGCGGACGGCCCCGTGCCGGAGCTCAACCTCGGCGGCGGCTTCGGCATCGCGTACACCAGTGCCGACGACCCGACCCCGATCGCCGAGATCGCGGCCGCCGTCGCCGACGCGGTCGCCGAGCAGTGCTCCGCCCGCGGCGTCCCGGTGCCGCACATCGCGATCGAGCCCGGCCGCTCGCTGATCGGGCCCGCCGGCGTCACCCTCTACGAGGTGGGCACCGTGAAGGACGTGACGGTCGGCTCCGAGGGCTCGACCGCGGTCCGCCGCTACGTCAGCGTCGACGGCGGCATGAGCGACAACGCCCGTCCGGCGCTCTACGGCGCCGACTACACGGCGCGGATCGCCGACCGCTCCTCCTCGGCCGAGCCCGCCCTCGTGCGGGTGGCCGGGAAGCACTGCGAGTCGGGCGACATCGTCGTCCACGACGACTTCCTGCCCGCGGACGTGCGGCCGGGCGACCTGCTCGCCGTCGCCGCGACCGGCGCCTACTGCTGGTCGCTCGCCAGCAACTACAACTACCTCGGGCGCCCCCCGGTGGTCGCCGTCCGCGACGGGCGCTCGCGCGTCCTCGTGCGCGGCGAGACCGAGGAGGACCTCCTCCGCCGCGACGCCGGCATCGAACGAAAGGCCACCTCCCGATGATCGAGTACCGCAGCCTCCGCGTCGCCCTGCTGGGCGCCGGGTCCGTCGGTGCCCAGGTGGCGCGCCTCCTGCTCGACCACGGCGACGAGCTCGCCCAGCGCGTGGGGGCGCCGCTGGAGCTCGTAGGCGTGGCCGTCAGGGACGTGGACGCGCCCCGCACCGCCGACATCCCGAAGCACCTGCTCACCACCGACGCCGAGTCGCTGATCCTGGGCGCCGACATCGTGGTCGAGCTGATCGGCGGGCTCGAGCCCGCCCGCAGCCACATCCTCACGGCGATCTCGTCGGGCGCGGACGTGATCACGGCCAACAAGGCGCTGCTCGCCGCCCACGGCAACGAGCTCTTCGAGGCCGCCGACCAGGTGGGCGCCCAGCTCAACTACGAGGCGGCCGTCGCCGGCGCGATCCCGATCATCCGGCCGCTGCGCGACAGCCTCGCCGGCGACCGGGTCCACCGCATCCTCGGCATCGTCAACGGCACGACCAACTACATCCTCGACCGGATGGACACCGAGCACGCGAGCCTCGAGGACGCGCTCGCCCGCGCGACCGAGCTCGGCTACGCCGAGTCCGACCCGACCGCCGACATCGAGGGCTACGACGCGGCGCAGAAGGCGGCGATCCTCGCCCGCCTCGCGTTCCACACCGACGTCCCGGTCACCCTGGTGCACCGCGAGGGCATCACCGGCATCACGAAGGCGCAGGTCGACCAGGCCCGCGACTCCGGCTACGTGATCAAGCTGCTCGCGATCTGCGAGCGGCTGACCGACGCCAAGACCGGCGTGGAGGGCGTGTCCGCGCGGGTCTACCCCGCGCTCGTGCACCGCTCCCACCCGCTCGCGGCCGTGCACGGGGCCAACAACGCGGTCTTCGTCGAGGCGGAGGCGGCCGGCGACCTGATGTTCTACGGCGCCGGCGCCGGCGGGATCGAGACGGCCTCCGCCGTCCTCGGCGACGTCGTGTCGGCCGCCCGCCGCCACGTGGTCGGCGGCCCCGGCCTGGTGACCAGCGCGAGCTCCGGGCTCGCGGTCCTCCCGATCGGCCACGTCACCACCCGGTACCAGGTCACCCTCGAGGTGCTCGACCGCCCCGGCGTGCTCGCGCAGATCGCGGGCGTCTTCGCCGACCACGGCGTCTCGGTCGAGACCCTGGTGCAGACCCCGCCCGGCGCCGACCCGCTGGAGGAGCAGGGCGGTGCGGAGCGGCGCGAGCCGACCGCTACCCTGGTCATCGGCACGCACGCCGCGGCGGAATCCGATCTGGCGGCCACCGTCACCGCCCTCCATTCCCATGGTTTCGTCGGCGCCGTGACGTCCGTTCTACGAGTTGAAGGAGCCTGAGATGGCCAAGCAGTGGCGCGGAGTCCTGCACGAGTACGCGGACCGCCTCGATGTCACCGAGGCAACCCCGGTCATCACTCTCGGCGAGGGCGGCACGCCGCTCATCCCCGCGGCGGCCCTCTCGGCGCGCACGGGCGCGAAGGTGTGGGTCAAGTACGAGGGCATGAACCCGACCGGCTCCTTCAAGGACCGCGGCATGACCATGGCGATCTCGAAGGCCGTCGAGCACGGCGCGAAGGCCGTCATCTGCGCTTCGACCGGCAACACCTCCGCGTCGGCCGCCGCCTACGCGACGCACGCCGGCATCACCGCGGCCGTCCTGGTGCCGGAGGGCAAGATCGCCCTGGGCAAGCTCAGCCAGGCGATCGCGCACAACGCGCAGCTGCTGCAGGTGCAGGGCAACTTCGACGACTGCCTCGACATCGCCCGCGACCTCGCGAAGAACTACCCGGTCCACCTGGTCAACTCGGTGAACCCGGACCGCATCGCCGGCCAGAAGACCGCGGCCTTCGAGGTCGTCGAGGTGCTGGGCGACGCGCCGGACTTCCACATCGTCCCGGTCGGCAACGCGGGCAACTACACCGCCTACTTCCGCGGCTACTCGGAGGAGCTGGAGCGCGGCGAGTCGACCCGCCTCCCGCGCATGTTCGGCTTCCAGGCCGAGGGCTCCGCTCCGATCGTGCACGGCGCCCCGGTCCGCCACCCCGAGACGATCGCCAGCGCGATCCGGATCGGCAACCCGGCCTCGTGGGAGCTCGCCCTGAACGCGCGCACCGTCAGCGACGGCTACTTCGGCGCGATCAGCGACGAGAAGATCCTCGAGGCGTACCGCATCCTCGCGGGCGAGGTCGGCGTCTTCGTCGAGCCGGCGTCGGCGATCAGCGTCGCGGGGCTCCTCGAGCGCGCCGAGGCCGGAGCGATCCCGAGGGACGCGACCGTCGTCCTGACGGTCACCGGCCACGGGCTCAAGGACCCGCAGTGGGCGCTCCGCACGGCCGACGGCGCGGACATCACGCCGACCGTCGTCCCGGTCGACACCGCCGCGATCGCGGATGTGCTGGGGCTGGCCGGCGCATGACCTCGGCGGTTCCCGTCGGCCGCACCGTCCACGTCAAGGTCCCCGCCACCTCGGCGAACCTGGGCCCCGGCTTCGACACGCTCGGCCTGGCGCTCTCGTTCTACGACGAGCTCGACGTGACGGCCGTCGCGGCCACGGGTGCGCGGGTCACCGTGCACGGGGTCGGCGAGGGAGAGGTGGCGACCGACGAGACGAACCTCGTCGTGCAGGCCATCGCGTACACGTTCGCCGACCAGCGGCAGGAGATGCCCGGCATCGAGGTGATCGCGCGCAACATCATCCCGCACGGCCGCGGGATGGGCTCGTCCGGCGCCGCGATCGTCTCCGGCATCATGGCCGCGAAGGGCCTGCTCGAGGGCGTCGTCGAGCTCGACTCGGACGACCTCCTCCGCATCGCCACCGAGATGGAGGGGCACCCCGACAACGTGGCGCCCGCGCTGTTCGGCGGCCTCACCATCGCATGGGTCGAGCCGCACGCCTCCGGCGCCGACGACTCGCCGCTGCGCCCGCGCTCCAAGAAGCTCATGGTCCACCGCGGCGTGTCCCCGGTCGTCTTCGTGCCCGAGCACACCATGTCGACGCGGCTGGCACGCTCGCTGCAGCCGCAGAGCGTGCCGCACGAGGACGCGGTGTTCAACGTCTCGCGCTCCTCGCTCCTGATCGCCGCTCTCATCCAGAGCCCGGAGCTGCTGTTCGCGGCGACCGAGGACAAGCTGCACCAGAACTACCGCGCGGCCGCCATGCCCGAGACCTCAGCGCTGATCGCGCTGCTGCGCTCGCACGGCTACGCGGCCGTCGTCTCGGGTGCCGGACCGAGCGTCCTGGTGCTCTGCAGCGACCCCGCACAGCGCCTCGCCGCCGCGGATCTGGTGGAGCGGGAGGCCCCCACGCCGTGGCGCGCGCACATGCTGGCCGGCGACTTCAAGGGTGCTACAGTGGGGACTGCATCCCGAGGAACCGCGTAACGAGCGGAATCTGTCCGACGGATCGTCCCGACAACCACGGCCATCACATCGTGTGAAGGGCGCCCCTGCTCCTCTTGCAGACCGGCGCCTGGTCTCCGGGCCCTCTCCTCGCTCTCTGCGGCAGTCGGTCCCGGCGGCCGAGAGCATCGCGTGGATCAGAACACGCGATGGCACCGCACGGTCGATGAGCTCTCCCGGTGAGCACTCGTTCCCGGGGGGAAGGAACCCTCTCCAGTGACAGACGTCAACACCCACGGCTCGACCGTGGACCTCACCGCCGACCTCTCCGGTCTGCGCGTCGCCGAGCTCCAGGCTCTCGCGACGCGGCTCGGCCTCGGCGGCGCCTCCAAGCTCCGCAAGGGCGAGCTGGTCCAGGCCATCTCGGACCTGCGCGCCGCCTCCGCCGAGGACGCGCCCGCCGCGATCGCCGACGCGGTCGGTCCGGACGACGCAGCGGTCGCCCCGGACGTCGACGCAACCGGCGTCGAGGCCGAGCCGGCCGATGTGGCCGAGCAGTCCGCTCCGCAGCCCGAGGCGCCGGCGGAGCTGCCGACGCCCGTCGAGAGCACCGAGGCCGACACGGCCGACGTCCTCGAGCAGGCCGCGCCCACCGTCGACGAGCCCTCCGCGACGGCCGCCGAGTCGGCCCCCGTCGAGCTCGAGCTCCCCGCGGCGGCCGAGCCGGTCGCCGAGCCCGCCGAGCGCGCGCCCCGCCGACGCAGCTCGCGCCGCGCCTCCAGCGGCACCGTCGCCGCCGGCGAGCACCTCAACATCCCCGGCGGGACCGGCGTCGAGTCGCTGATCCCCGACCTCCCCGTCATCGAGCAGGACCGCGACGCCGACCAGGCTGCGAAGCCCGTCATCGACATCGAGCTGCCCAACGGGCCGGAGTCGGACGACTCCTCCCGCGAGGGCGGCCAGCGCGAGCGCCGCGGACGCCGCCGCAGCCGCGGGGGCGCCTCCGAGCAGAGCGAGCAGGCCGAGCAGGCGCCCGCCGAGAACGACGCCGACTCCTCCGACTCCGGCGACCAGCAGGAGCAGCAGGGCGGCGACCAGCAGCAGAACGGCGACCAGCAGGGCACCGGCCGCGGTCTCAAGCGCAGCAACCGGAACCGCAACCGAGGGGACGACCGCCAGAACGACGCTCAGCAGAGCCCCGCCTCGCAGTCCCAGCCGCAGAACGGTCAGGGCGCGCGCGCCGCGGAGTCCGAGGGCCAGCAGGCTCCTCAGCAGAACGGCTCCGGACAGCCCCAGAACGGCCAGCAGGCCGAGGGCGAGGACGGCCGCCGCAGCCGCTACCGCGACCGCAAGCGCCGCGGCGGAGCGATCGGCGACGACTTCGAGCCCGAGATCGGCGAGGACGACGTCCTCATCCCGGTCGCCGGCATCCTCGACGTCCTCGACAACTACGCCTTCGTGCGCACCACCGGGTACCTGCCCGGCGTCAGCGACGTCTACGTCTCCCTCGGCCAGGTCAAGAAGTACAACCTGCGCAAGGGCGACGCGGTCGTCGGCGCCATCCGCCAGCCCCGCGAGGGCGAGGGCGGCGGCCGCCAGAAGTACAACGCGATCGTCCGCGTCGACTCGATCAACGGCCAGACCGTCGAGGAGGCCGCTGCGCGCGTCGAGTTCCAGAAGCTCACGCCGCTCTACCCGACCGAGCGCCTGCGCCTCGAGACGGAGCCCGGCAAGCTGACCCAGCGGATCATCGACCTGGTCGCCCCGATCGGCAAGGGACAGCGCGGCCTGATCGTCGCGCCGCCCAAGGCCGGCAAGACCATCGTCCTGCAGCAGATCGCCAACGCGATCGTGCAGAACAACCCCGAGGTCCACCTGATGGTCGTCCTGGTCGACGAGCGTCCGGAGGAGGTCACCGACATGCAGCGCACCGTGCGCGGCGAGGTCGTCGCCTCCACCTTCGACCGCCCGGCCGAGGACCACACGACCGTTGCCGAGCTCGCGATCGAGCGCGCGAAGCGCCTGGTCGAGCTGGGCCACGACGTGGTCGTGCTGCTCGACTCCATCACCCGTCTCGGCCGCGCCTACAACGTGACCGCTCCTCCCTCGGGCCGCGTGCTCTCGGGCGGCGTGGACGCCTCGGCGCTGTACCCGCCGAAGAAGTTCTTCGGAGCGGCGCGCAACATCGAGAACGGCGGCTCGCTCACCATCCTCGCGACGGCGCTCATCGAGACCGGCTCGAAGATGGACGAGGTGATCTTCGAGGAGTTCAAGGGCACCGGCAACATGGAGCTCCGCCTCTCCCGTCACCTCGCCGACAAGCGGATCTTCCCCGCCGTCGACGTGAACGCCTCCGGCACGCGCCGCGAGGAGATGCTGCTCAGCGCCGACGAGGTCAAGATCACCTGGAAGCTGCGCCGCGCCCTCGCCGGGCTCGACCAGCAGCAGGCGCTCGAGATCATCCTGTCGCGCCTGAAGGAGACCTCGTCCAACGTCGAGTTCCTCATGCAGGTCTCGAAGTCGGCC
The DNA here is from genome assembly GCF_002932015.1 of Rathayibacter sp. AY1H3. Taxonomy (NCBI): domain Bacteria; kingdom Bacillati; phylum Actinomycetota; class Actinomycetes; order Micrococcales; family Microbacteriaceae; genus Rathayibacter; species Rathayibacter sp. AY1H3. Next base: position 61,264 of record NZ_PSUU01000001.1, on the reverse strand, counting down.
GTCGGCCCGGCCACCGCCGGCCACGGCAACGGCCACCACTAGCGCCCCGACGTCCGCGGTCGCCCCTGTCACCGGGGGCGGCCGCGGACGTTTTCGCGTCCCCGGGCGATGAGCCCGACCCCGACCACCTCCGGAAGCCAGGACCCCATGTTCGAATCCGTCAGCGTCCTCCTCGCCGAGCACGAGGACCTGCAGACGCAGCTCTCCGACCCGGCACTCCACGCCGATGCCGCCCGCGCCAAGAAGGTCAACCGGCGCTACGCGGAGCTGAGCCAGATCAAGGCGGCCCACTCCGCCTGGATCCAGGCCGGCGAGGACCTCGAGGCCGCGCGCGAGCTCGCCCGCGAGGACGAGGCCTTCGCGGAGGAGGTCCCCGAGCTGGAGGAGTCGCTGCGGGTGGCGCAGGAGAAGCTGCGGCGCCTGCTCATCCCGCGCGACCCCGACGACGGCCGCGACGTCATCATGGAGATCAAGGGCGGCGAGGGCGGAGCCGAGAGCGCGCTGTTCGCGGCCGACCTCCTCCGGATGTACCTCCACTACGCCGAGGCGAAGGGCTGGAAGACGGAGATCCTCGACCGCGACGAGTCCGACCTCGGCGGCTACAAGAACGTGCAGGTCGCGATCAAGAGCAACGCCACCGATCCCTCGCAGGGCGTGTGGGCGCACCTCAAGTACGAGGGCGGCGTGCACCGGGTGCAGCGCGTCCCCGTGACCGAGTCGCAGGGGCGGATCCACACCTCGACCACGGGCGTGCTCGTGTTCCCCGAGGTGGACGCGCCCGAGGAGGTCGCGATCAATCAGAACGACCTGAAGATCGACGTCTACCGCTCCTCCGGTCCCGGCGGGCAGTCCGTCAACACGACCGACTCCGCCGTGCGGATCACCCACCTCCCGACCGGCATCGTCGTGTCGATGCAGAACGAGAAGAGCCAGCTGCAGAACCGCGAGGCGGGCATGCGCGTGCTCCGCGCTCGCATCCTGGCCCGCCAGCAGGAGGAGATCGCCGCGGCGGCCTCGGACGCGCGCAAGACGCAGATCCGCACGATGGACCGCTCCGAGCGCATCCGGACCTACAACTTCCCCGAGAACCGCATCGCCGACCACCGCACCGGCTACAAGGCGTACAACCTCGACGGCGTGATGAACGGCGCGCTCGACCCGGTGGTGGAGAGCGCCATCCAGGCCGACGAGGAGGCCCGCCTGGCCGACATCGGCTCCGAGGAGGCGTGACCCTCGTGACCACCGGCGTCGACGCGCGCACCCTCCTCGCGGATGCGGTCGCCCGCCTCGCCGCCGCCCGCGTCCCCACGCCGGACGTCGATGCGGAGCTGCTTCTCGGGCACCTGCTCGGGCTCGGCCGCGGCCGGCTGCAGGCGCGCCTCATCACGGGGTTGAGCGTCGACGAGGAGCACGCCGCGGCGTTCGCGAGCGCTATCGAGCGCCGGTCGGCTCGCGAGCCCCTGCAGCACATCACCGGGATCGCGCCGTTCCGCTCGCTCGAGCTCGCGGTCGGACCCGGCGTGTTCGTCCCGCGACCCGAGACCGAGGGCGTCGCGCAGATCGCGATCGACGCGCTCCGAGCGGTCGTCGATCCGGAGCCGATCGCCGTCGACCTCGGCACGGGCAGCGGAGCCCTGGCGCTCGCGCTCGCGCACGAGGTGCCGCACGCGCGCGTGATCGGCGTGGAGAACGCTCCCGAGGCGTTCATCTGGGCCCGCGGCAACCGCGAGCGGCTCGGGCTCGAGAACGCCCGCATCGTCTTCGACGACCTCGCCCGGGCACTTCCCGAGCTGGACGGCACCGTCTCCGTCGTCGTCTCCAACCCGCCCTACATCCCGGCCGCCGCCGTCCCGCGCGACCCGGAGGTGCGCCTGTTCGACCCGCCCTCGGCGCTCTACGGCGGCGAGGACGGCCTGGACGTCGTCCGCTCGCTCTCGGCGACCGCCCTCCGCCTGCTCCGCTCCGGGGGAGTGCTGGTGATGGAGCAGGGCGGGCTGCAGGGCGCCGATATCCGCGCCCTGCGCACTGCCGACGGCTGGCGCGGAGCGACCACGCAGCGCGACCTCACCGGCCGCGACCGCGCGACGGTGGCGGTGCGCTGAGGCGTCGCGGAGCTCTGCTAGCCTCAGCGGCGATCCGGTGGCCGCACCGGGCAGGCAGGCTCGGGAGGCTCGCATCGCCGCTGCACGCGATCGGCCGCGCCGTCGGCTCCGCCGCCCGCTGCTGATCGTCCTGGCCGTCGTGGTGGTCGCGGCCCTCGTCGTAGTCGCCGTGCGGCTCCTCGAGCGGAGCGACGGAACTGCTCCCGTGGCCTGCGCGCCGTCGTCCGTTTCCGCGTCGCCCGCGCCTGCCATCGGCTCGGTCGACGACTACCTGGGCGGCCGGTCCTACCTCCGCGGCGTCAACGTGTTCGATCTGCAGTCGCGCGTCGACGTCGGAGTCGACTGCACCGCCGGGAATCCGGCCGAGAGCTACGAGTTCCTGGCGGACCGCGGGCTCACCCTGGTCCGGCTCGCGGTGCCCTGGTCGCTCCTGCAGCCGCAGGCCGACGGGGAGAGCACCGACGACGCTCTGGCGAAGGGGCTCGATCCGGCGGCGGTCGCGCTGCTCCGGACCGAGATCGCCGCCATCGGCGCCGCCGGCATGCGGGTCGTGCTCGACCTGCACAACAACGGCACTTATCCGGCGAGCCAGGGCGATCTGCCCGAGGGGACCGTCTGGTTCGGATCCGGGCTCTCGGTATCCCAGGCGCAGAGGGTCTGGACCCTGCTCGCGGCGGAGTTCCAGAACGACGGACGCATCGCCGCCTACGACCTCTTCAACGAGGTGAAGCGGTCGCTGGTCCCCGTCGAGACCTACAAGGCCTACACGCAGGCCGTGGTGTCGGCCGTCCGGGGAACCGGCGATCGGCACACGATCTGGGTCGAGGGGATGCGGGAGGCGACGACGGGCACGGTCGCCGCGATCGCACCCGACGGGCCGTGGATCCAGGACCCGCTGGACCGGACCGTGTACTCGCAGCACTTCTACCCCGGCGGCACGGGCACGACCCTGCGCTCGGACAAGCAGGGCGGCACCGACGAGCATGTCTTCGTGGCGGCGGTGACGACCTTCGGGCAGTGGTGCCGGCGGTACGGGGTGCACTGCTCGGTCGGGGAGGTCGGCTGGCCCAGCGATCAGAGCCTCTCTCTCACCGCGGGCGGCGCGGGCTCCTGGACGGACGTCGGCGAAGCCTTCTACACAGCACCGACTGGCTGTTCCCGCCGATCGAGAACGACGAGCCTCTGGTGGTGGTCGCCGTGGGCGGCACGCCGGAGTCCTCGGCCAAAGCGGCGGAGGCGGTCGCCGCCCGCACGTCCCGGATGACCTGGCTCGCGTACGACGGATTCGACCAGCAGTGGCACGGCATCGGCGAGGAGCGGCCGCTCGCCGAGTCGCTCGCCCGTGCCGATCTCGTCCTGGTCGGGATGGGCATGCCCCGCCAGGAGCGCTGGATCCTGGAGAACCGGGACCTCGCCCCGCGGGCGGCGTTCGCGATCGTGGGGAGGCTGCCTCGACTACATCGCAGGCACGCGGTCGCTCGCCCCGCGGTGGATGGGCGCCCTGGGCGTGGAGTGGCTGTTCCGCCTGGCGCGCGATCCGCGCCGGCTCGCGGCCCGCTACCTCCTCGAGCCACTGCAGCTGCTCCGCATCGTCCTGTCCGGTCGGTCCCGCGCGAAGCGGACGCCCGGCCCGTGCGACTCTCCGCGGCCCTCCGGCCGGGTGTCGACCGGAGTCGGTCCGCACTGATCCCCGCCGGCGGGCCGCCTCAGGCCTGAGCGGAGTACTTCTCCTCGGTGGCGGCCTTCGCGGGGCGCCACCAGTCCTCGTTGGCGCGGTACCAGTCGATGGTGGCGGCGAGTCCGGCGTCGAAGTCGGTGTAGCGGGGGCGCCAGTCGAGTTCGGTGCGCAGGCGGGTGGAGTCGATGGCGTAGCGGAGGTCGTGTCCGGCGCGGTCGGTGACGTGGTCGAAGGCGTCCTCGGGTTGTCCGAAGGCGGTGAGGATGCGGGTGACGACGTCGAGGTTGCTCTTCTCGCCGTCGGCGCCGATGAGGTAGGTCTCGCCGATCTCGCCGCGGTCGATGATGGCCCAGACGCCGGTGTTGTGGTCGTCGACGTGGATCCAGTCGCGGACGTTGGCGCCGGTGCCGTAGAGCTTGGGGCGAATGCCGTCGATGGCGTTGGTGATCTGGCGGGGGATGAACTTCTCGACGTGCTGGTAGGGGCCGTAGTTGTTGGAGCAGTTGGAGATCGTGGCGCGCACGCCGAAGGAGCGCACCCAGGCGCGCACGAGGAGGTCGCTGGCTGCCTTGGTCGAGGAGTAGGGGCTGGAGGGGTTGTAGGGGGTGTGCTCGGTGAAGCGCGCGGGGTCCTCGAGCTCGAGGTCGCCGTACACCTCGTCCGTCGAGATGTGGTGGTACCGCACGTCGTGCGCGCGCACCGCCTGCAGGAGCGCGAAGGTGCCGATGACGTTCGTCGCGAGGAAGGGCGTCGGGTCGTGCAGCGAGTTGTCGTTGTGCGACTCCGCGGCGAAGTGGACCACCAGATCCGCATCGGCGACCAGCCGGTCCACCAGCTCGGCGTCTGCGACGTCGCCCTCGACCAGCCGCACGCGGTCGGCGACGGGGGCGAGGGAGTCGCGGCTGCCCGCATAGGTGAGCTTGTCGAGCACGGTGATCCGCGCGTCGGGACGCTCGCGCAGCGTCAGGTGGACGAAGTTGCTGCCGATGAAGCCGGGACCGCCGGTGACGAGGATCCGCACGGGTTCTCCTGGAGGTCGGGAAGGTCGGGGGAGGCCGGGCTCAGCGGCCCGCGTTCACGCCTTCGAGGCTGAGCAGGCGGTGGAGGTAGGCGCCGTAGCCGCTCTTGACCAGCGGTGCGGCGAGCTCGGCGAGGCGGGTGTCGTCGATCCAGGAGTTGCGCCAGGCGATCTCCTCGATGCAGCCGATCTTGAACCCCTGCCTCTGCTCGATCACGCGCACGAACTCGGTCGCCTCGATCATGGAATCGAAGGTCCCGGTGTCGAGCCAGGCCGTTCCCCGGTCGAGCACCTGGACGTTCAGCCGCCCCGCCTCGAGGTAGCGCTCGTTGATCGTCGAGATCTCGAGCTCGCCGCGGGCCGAGGGCGTGATCGTCTTCGCGATCGCCACGACGTCGTTGTCGTAGAAGTAGAGGCCGGGCACGGCGTAGTTGCTGCGCGGCTGCTCGGGCTTCTCCTCGATGGAGACGGCTCGGAAGTGCTCGTCGAACTCGACGACCCCGTAGGCGCGCGGGTCGGCGACCTGGTAGGCGAAGATGACGGCGCCCTCGATCGTGGTGTTCGCCGCGAGGGCGGTGCCCAGGGCGGTGCCGTGGAAGATGTTGTCGCCCAGGACCAGGGCGACCGACTCGTCGCCGATGAACTCCTCGCCGATCAGGAACGCCTGCGCGAGCCCGTCGGGGGAGGGCTGCACGGCGTACTCGATCCGCATGCCCAGGCTCGACCCGTCGCCCAGCAGGGCGCGGAACTGGTCGTTGTACTCGGGGGTCGTGATCACGAGGACCTCGTCGATCCCGGCCATCATCAGCGTCGACAGCGGGTAGTAGATCATCGGCTTGTCGTAGATCGGCATCAGCTGCTTCGAGATGCCCTTGGTGATCGGCCACAACCGCGACCCCGAACCACCCGCGAGGACGATGCCCCTCATCGGAGCAGCCCCGGGTGAGGAGCTGCGGCGGGGGTCCGCTGCACCGCCGAGGGGAGCGTGAAGATCTGCGGGGAGAGGGTCACGGAGCCGACTCTATCGGCGGCGCCGCGGTGCCTCCGCATGCCGGTGCGGCGGGCGCGGAACCCGTGGCGGGGACTGACGGTCGAGCGACCGCTACCGACGCGATCCGACTCCGTGAGCGGCGCGCACGCCGCCCCCGCCTCCGTATCGCGCCTCCCACTCGGAGGCCGCCGGGCACGGGGATAACTTCTCCGACGTCCGCGGCTCCGCCTGCCGCGACGGAGAGAGGTACCGCCCTGTGCACGAGGTCATCGACCAGCGGGACTCCGCGCTCCGTACGTCTCCCGGTCCCTGCCGCCGATCCCCCCTGACGGGGGGAGTCCGCCCGTGCTGACCATCGGGATCGTCGCCCTCGATGCCTGGCACGCGGCTCCGCTCGAGCGCGCCTGGCGCCGCCAGGGACACCGCGTGGTCGTGGTGACCGGTGACCCGGAGGGGTTCAGCGGGGCGGAGCTCCGCCCCAGCGTGCTCGCCCGCTTCCTCGAGCCCGCCGGCCGGAGGGGCGCCGGGTCCGTCGGGCTCGCCGTCGTCACGCGCCGGTCCCGCCGACTGCTCGCCCCGGAGCGGCCCGACCTCGTGGTGGCTCTCCCTGGGACGGCCGTGGAGCTCGCCGGGCTCGCTCCGACGACCGTCCTCCTGGCCGACGACCTCCCGGCGCTCCCGCGCCTCCGGTTCGAGGAGGAGCGCCGCGGTGCTGTCGTCGTCACCCCGACGGAGCGGCTCGCGTCCGCCCTCGCGGGAACGGTCGTGACCCTGGGCCTGCCGGACGCGTCGTTCCCGACACCGTCCGCCCCCGACGGGCCCCTCCGCTTCGCCGCCGTGGGAGCCTCCGGTCTCGACCGGGGCGCCGAGCGGCTCGATCTCCTCGCCCGGCTGGACGGCACCGAGTACGTCACCGTGATCGACGACGGCGGCGGGATCGCCGACGACCTCGCATCGGGGCTGCGCTCCGTCGGCGAGCAGGACCGCGACGGCGTCGTCGAGGTGCTCCGCCACTCCCACACGTACGCCCATCTGACGCCGTCGACGACCGGCGCGGCCGCCGGACTCGACGCGCTGGCGAGCGGGCTGCCGGTCCTCGCGATCGAGTCGAGCGTCCTGGCCGATCTCTGCGCGGCGGGGGCGGGCGTGGTCCTCTCCGACGACGCGACGCGCGAGGAGTACGAGGACGCCCTCCACCGGCTCCGACGCGAGTGGACGGCTCTCTCCCGGGGGGCCGCCGAGCTCGCGCGGGAGCGCCCGTGGTCCGTCGCGGCCAAGGAGATCCTCGCCCTCGCGGAGGGACGCGTCCGTGTCGCCTGAACCGGTCCCGGCTGTCGGCGCCTCCGCCGACGCGATGCTGCGGAACGCCGTCGCCCTGCGCCTGGCCGCCGTGCTGGTGCAGTACAGCCTGCGGACGCACGGCGTCCGCAGCCTCGTGGTGAAGGGCGAGGGTCTGCACCGCCAGGGGATCCGCGCGCCGATGACGTCGGCCGACGTCGACCTCTGGGTCGACCCCGAGCGCTTCGACGAGGCTCTCGGGCTGCTCGCCTCGATGGGCTGGCGCCGCCGCGCCGAGGCTCTCAGCTGGACGCTCTTCGTCGACCACTCGATCACGCTCGTCCACCCCTCGTGGCCGTGTGACGTCGACGTCCACCGCTCCTTCCCGGGTGCCTTCGAGGAGGAGCGGATCGTCTTCGACCGTCTCTGGGCGGCCGCCGAGGATCTGCCGCTGAGCGACGAGACCCTGCGGATCCCCGGGCGCGCGCACCACCTCGTGCTGCACGCCCTGCACCAGCTGCGCAGCGCGCGCTCCGCCTCGGCGACCACGGCGCTGGCGGTTCTGAAGGCGCACGCCGCCGGCCTTCCGAGCGAGGAGCGCGAGGCGATCCGCGACGCGGCCGTCGAGCTCGGCGCGCAGACGCCGATGACGGAGCTCCTCACCTCCTGGGGAGTCCCCGCCGCGCCCGAGGAGCGCTACCGGCAGGCCCAGATGCTCTGGGACGTGCGCCGCAGCTCCGACCGGCACACCTTCAACTGGCTGCACGCCGTGGCGTCCGCTCCCTGGCACCTGAAGGGAGGCCTGCTGGTGAGAGCCGCCTTCCCCACCCGCGCGGATCTCGAGGCGAGCCATCCTGAGGCGACGACGGTCCGGCGTCGGCTCCGGCTCCGGGGGGAGCGGACCCTGCGGGCGCTCCGAGGCCTCCCCTCCGCCCTCACCGGTTTCGCCCGGGTGGCGCTGAGCGGCCGCAGCGAGGAGCAGGGCCCGGCGTCCTCGTTCGAGGCGATCGCGGAGGCCACGGCGCCGGCGAGCGACCTCCCGGCCTCGTCCGACCCCGCGGCGAGCGCCGTGCATCCGGTGGAGGCCTCCGCCGAGGCGCAGGGGGGCAGCGCGCCGCCGGCCCAGCGCTTCGCCGTCGAGCGCACGGACGGTCAGGTCTACGTGCTCGACCTGTCCCGCCCGTCGGTGCCCCCGATCGTGCTCTCGCTGAGCGCCGCCTCGGTCTTCGAGGCCGTGATCAGGCAGCGCCGGCCCCGGGACGAGGTCGTCGACCTCCTCGCCGATCACTACGACGTCGACCCCGGGACGATGGGCCGCGACGTCGACGCCGTCCTGGCCGAACTCGACGTCCGCTTCCCGGGCGCGGTTCCCGACGGGGCGCTCTCATGAGGGCAGCCCGTTCCCGTTCCCTGCGGATCCTGCACGTCCTCGACTCCTTCGAGGACGGGGGCGCGCAGCGTGTGGCCCTCTCCCTGTGTGCGTGGAGCCGCGAGCACGGCTGCGAGACCGCCTACTGGGGGCGTCCCGGGCCGCTCAGCGACCGCGCCGCGCAGGAGTCGCCCGTCTTCGTGGTGCCGAGACCCGGACAGGGCTTCGCGGCCGATCTGCGCGAGCTCGCACTCGCCGTCCGCCGGTTCCGCCCGCACGTCCTGCACGCCCACCAGCGCCGCGAGGCTCTGCTGGCCCTCCTCGTCGGCGCCGCGCTCGGTGTCCCCGTGGTCGAGCACGCGCACACCGAGCTGCCCGGGATCGACAGGCGAGCGCTCTCCTTCCGCTCCCGGCGGGTGTTCGCCGTCTCCGCCTCAGTGGGGCGGATGGTCGTCGAGGGCTACGGCCGCCCGCAGGATCGCGTCGTGGTCACCGGCAACGCCCCGGCGAACGTCACCGCGGAGCCCGCGAGCGCGCCGGAACTCGCCGAGCCGGTCGTCCGCGTCCTCGGCATCGGGCGGCTCGCGGAGCAGAAGGACCCGGTCCGCTTCCTCGCGGCCGTCGAGGCCCTCGCCCGGGTCCGGCCCGTCACCGGCACCTGGCTCGGCGACGGTCCGATGCTGCCGGTGCTGCGCGAGCGCGCCCGGGGAGCCGGAGTGGTCGACTTCGCCGGTCCGTCGGCGGACGTGACCGGAGCGCTGGACGCGGCGCATCTCCTCCTGTCGACCTCGCGGTGGGAGGGGACTCCGCTCGTGATGCTGGAGGCGATGGCCCGCCGTCGCCCGGTCGTGGCGACCGACGTCGGCGGTGTGGGTGAGCTGCTCGCCGACGGTCGGGGCCTCCTGCTCCCCGCCGACGCCGACGGGGAGCGGATCGCCGAGCTCCTCGCCGCCGCTCTGGAGCGACCCGAGGGGCTCCTGATGCAGGCCGACCGCGCGAAGGCGTGGGTGGACGAGGCCGCCTCGCCCGACGCCGTCTTCGGCCCCGTCGTCGCCGCCTACCGCGAGCTCGGGGGCCGACGGTGAGCGGGGGCGTGCACTCGGTGACCGTCGTGGCTCCCTGCTACAACGCGATCGCCCGGCTCGACGGCTTCCTCGCGCGGCTCGCACTCACTCTCGGACCGGGGACGCGGGTCGTCCTCGTCGACGACGCGTCCTCGGACGGCACGGCGGAGGTGCTCGAGAAGTGGGCCGAGGGACGCGAGGACGCCCGGGTCCTGCTCCTCGAGCAGAACGGCGGCGTCGCTGCCGCCCGGAACCGCGCCCTCGACGGCATCGACTCCGAGTTCGTCTGGTTCGTGGACGTCGACGACGAGTGGGACACGGAGATCCTGCGGACCCTCACCGCCGAGGCCGAGCGGACGGCGGCCGACGTCGTCGTCTGCCGGGCGCTCTACCGCACCCGGCAGTCGACCTCCGGACGTGTGATCGACGGCCTCGACCGGCGCGAACTGGTCTCGTCCGAACTCGCTCTCGAGCGGATGGCGTCCGGGCGCCTGCACGGCTTCCTCTGGAACAAGCTCCTCCGCCGCGCCGTCCTGCAGGAGGAGCTCTTCCCGCGCTTGAGCTCCCAGTCCGACTTCGTCGGCGTGCTGCGGGCCGTCCAGGCGGCGGAACGGGTGCTCTTCGTGCCGGAGATCCTCTACTCCTACGTCCACACGGCGTCCTCGATCACCCGTCGGCGCGACCCGGACCTCCGGAACCTCCTGGTCTGCGCCGAGGAGATGCGCGCGGCGCTCGCCCGTACGTTCGAGGAGGTGCCGCGCCCGCTGTCGGACTGGTTCACGACCTGGTTCTACGCCGTCCCCGTCGCGCTCACCCCGATCCGCCAGAACTCCGACGCGGCGCTCGTCGAGACCGGCGTCCGGCTCGGGTCCGAGGCGCTGCGCGACGTCCGCGTGCTCCGCTCCGCGCGGTCGCCGCGGCTGCTCGTCCTGGGGCTGGTGCTCAAGCACGTCCCCGCCGCCTTCACGGCGCTCAGCCGGATCCTCTACGCCGTGCACGACACCCGCCGCCGGCTCTCCGATCGGAGGAGCACCCGGTGGACGACGTGACCGTCCCCGTGCAGGCGGCCGCGACCGGCCCCTTCCGCACACCAGCTCCGTTCCCTCCCTCCCGCACCGACCCCCGAGGAGCACCGGCATGACCTCCTACATCACCGGCCGCATCGAGCGGATGCCGGCCAGCATCACCACGCTCGACGAGGCGGCGGAGGCCGTGCTCGAGCTGTCCCGGAGCGGCCGCGACGAGCTGGTCGTCACGCCGAACACCGACCACTTCGTGCGCTGGAAGCACTCCGGCGAGTTCCGGCGGTACTACGGCCGGGCGTCCCTCGTGGTGCTCGACGGGGCGCCTCTGGTCTGGCTGGCCCGCTCGTACGGCCACCGCACGGCGAGCCGCGTGACGGGCATCGACCTCTTCACCGAGGTCTGCCGCCGCGCGGCGCTCGAGGGTGCGCCGGTCGCTCTCATCGGCGGACGCCCCGGAGTCGGCGATCGCGCAGCCGCCGAGCTGCAGCAGCGCTTCGCCGGGCTCCAGGTTCCGGTCGTCCTCTCGCCGGAGCCGGCCGAGCTCGCGGACGACGCCTACCTCGCCCGCCTCTCCTCGACTCTGCGCACGGCAGACGTCCGCATCGTCGCGCTCTGCCTCGGCTCCCCCAAGCAGGAGGAGGTTCGCGAGCGCCTGCTCGCCGTCGGCGGCACGGGAGCGGTCTGCCTCGGCGTCGGCGCGGCCGTGGACTTCCTCGCCGGCGAGATCCCGCGGGCGCCGCTCGTGGTGCAGCGCCTCGGTCTCGAGTGGGCGCACCGGCTCAGCCGGGAGCCCGGCAGGCTCTGGCGGCGCTATCTGGGCGACGCCGTGCGGGTGCTGCCGAGCGTGGTCGCGGCCCTCCGCTACCGGGTGCGCCGTGCCGTCCGCTGAGCACGCGGGCGGCGTCGCCGGCGAGAGGCCGCTGGTCCTGGTCTGGAAGCGCGCGTGGCTGCAGGACTCCGAGACGTTCGTCCGCAATCAGATGCACGGACTCGAGCGCTGGCGCGCCCTCGGAGTGGGCCTCGAGCGCACCGGCTCGGGCGTCCTCCACGACCGCACGGACATCGTCCTGCACGATCCGATCACCCCTCGCGGGCGGCGGTCCCTCCTCCTGCGGTGGCTCGGAGTGTCACGACGGCTCGACGCGATCGTCGATGAGCACCGGCCCGCCCTCATCCATGCGCACTTCCTCATCGACGCCGTCTTCATCGCGCGGTACGCACGGAGGAGGCGCCTCCCGCTCGTCGTGACGGGGCACGGCTACGACGTGACCAGCTGGCCGCTCGCGACCGGAGCTCCGCGCCTGCTCCGCCCCCTCGCCCGAGCTCACCGCGCCCTCGAGGCCCGCGCCGTCTTCCGCACCGCGCTCGCGGTGATCGGGGTCTCCCGCTTCATCACCGACGGGCTCCTGCGCCTGGGGGCGGACCCGCGGCGCACCGGAGTGGGCTACATCGGCGTCCCGACCTCCCGCCCCGAGGCCGCACCGGCTGCGGAGCGCGCGGGAATCGTCTTCGTCGGACGCCTCACCGACAAGAAGGGCGTTCCGGATCTGCTCGAGGCGGTCGCCGCCCTCCCCGGACCGATCCGCGACGTCCCCCTGACCGTCGTCGGCGACGGCCACCTGCGGGAGGCGCTCGTCGAGCAGGCGGCGCGGCTGGGCCTGCAGGTGACCTTCACCGGCTCCCTGCCCCCCGCCGAGGTCGCCCGCATCCTCGCCGGCGCCGCGGTCTTCTGCGCACCGTCGCGGACCGCGGCGACAGGCGACTCCGAGGGCTTCGGCATGGTCTTCCTCGAGGCCGCGCTCGCAGGCGTCCCTGTCGTCTCGTACCGCCACGGCGGCGTCCCGGAGGCGGTCCAGGACGGCGTCACCGGGCTGCTCGTCCCGGAGGGGGACGTGCCCGGCCTGACCGGGGCGCTCGCCGCCCTGCTCCGGGACCCGGACCGCGCGGAGCGGATGGGCGCGGAGGGGCGGGAGCGCGTGCTCGCCTCGTTCGACCTCGCCGAGCGGATCCGCGACCTCGAGGACCTCTACGACCGGGCGGCCGGCCGATCGATGCCGACGACGACGGACGGAGATCGCGGATGAGCCGCGCCGAGCACCGCGCCGACGATCCACGACCGGACCTCCGTCCGGCCTCCGCCGGGCGGGAGAGGTGAGCCTGCGCCGGAGCACCGTCGACGCGACCGCCTGGACGGCGGTCTCGTTCGCCGTCGCGCTCGTCGTGCAGCTCGGGCAGTTCGCGCTCCTGGCGAGACTGCTGGACCCCTCCGAGATGGGGATCATCGCGATCGTCGCGCTGCTCAACGCGTTCGTCGACATCTTCCTCGGAATGGGGGTCGCCCAGGCGATCATCCAGCGCCGGCGGGCGACCAGCTTCGAGCTCTCGTCGGTCTTCTGGCTCAACCTCTCCGTCGGGCTGCTGGTCACCGTCGCCGTCCTCCTGGGCGCCGCACCGATCGCCTCCCTGCTCGGGTCCGCCGCCGCGGCGCCGGTCCTCACCGTCGCCTCGCTCGTGTTCGTGGGCAGCGCAGCCGGGCAGGTGCCGAGAGCGGTGCTCGAGAAGGGGATCCGGTTCCGAGCGGTCGCCGTGTCCGAGACGATCGCTCTCGTCGGCGGCTTCGCCGTGACGGTCTGCCTCGCGGTCTCTGGAGCAGGGGCGCTTTCCTACGCGTGGGGGCTCGTCGCGACCGCGGCTCTGCGCTCCGTGCTCGCCCTCGTGCAGGCTCGGCGCTGGTTCCGACTGCGATTCCGGTTCCGGATCCGCGAGACCGCCCGCTTCCTCTCCTTCGGCGTCTTCCAGACCCTCGACGGCATCGTCAACTACCTGGGCTCGAACGCCGGCTCGCTCGCGATCGGCCGCCTGCTCGGACCGGCCCAGCTGGGCGGGTACACCCTGGGATACAACCTCGCCGTGAACCTCCCCGCGAGGGTCAACCCGATCGTGACGCGGGTGATGTTCCCGGTGTTCTCCTCGATCCAGCACGACCGTGAGCGCGTCGCGCGGAACCACCTCCGCGTCACCGCGGTGCTCAGCATGGCGAGCATCCCGCCGCTGATGCTGGTGGCGCTGCGCTCCGAGGAGATCGTGCGACTGTTCTACGGACCCGGCTGGGGCTGGATCGCGGGCATGACGAGCGCGCTGACGGTGGTGGGCGCGGTGCGGGCGATCGGCAATCCGGTCGGCTTCATCCTGATGGCGATGGACCGGGTGCGGTTCGGGCTGATCGTGAACATCGTGAAGACCGCGATCACGATCCCGATGATCGTCGGCGGGGGAGTGCTGTTCGGACTCGACGGCTTGATCGGCGGGCTGCTGCTCTCGAGCGCTCTCGGCTTCGCCGTCACCTGCGCCGTGCTGCGGGTGGTGCTCGGAGTGCGCCTCGGCGCGTTCCTGCGCGCGTGCGCCGCGGGGCCGCTGCTCGCCGCACCGATGGCGATCGTGCTGCTCCTGCTCCGCCTGCTCCCCGAGGGCGCGCCCCTGCGGCTGCTCCCGGTGGAGCTGGCGCTCGCGGGCCTCGTGCTGGGAGCGACCGCCCTCCTGACGCCGGGGCGCGACATCGCCGAGGCGCGATCGCTCGTCCTGTCGCGACTGCCCGCCCGGCTCCGGCTCGGCTCCGCCGCCCCGGTCGAGGTCGCCGTTGTGCTGGCCGCCGAGGAGCTCTTCGACGGCAGCGGGGGAGCCAGGGCGACCTGGGTCCGCGAGACGGTGTTGCGGGTCTCGGTCCGGTTCGCCGTGCTCGCGACGTGGTCGTCGGCGTCACCGGGCGTGGACGTCCGGCCGCACCGCCTGTACCGGCGGATCTACGCGGTCCAGCGGCGCGCGGCACTCCTCCTGGCGCGTCGGCGCGACAGCGACCCGGGCGCCGAGCTGCGTCGGCTGTCCTTCGGTGGCCGCTTCTGGCTGCTGGTGCTCGCTCCGTCGCTGCGCCGTGTCCCGACGGTCTGGATCCACAACCGCCCCCGCTACGCCGTGCGCCTGCGCCGCCTGGGCTACCGGGGGCGGATCGTCGCACACCTGCACAACGACCTGCTCGATCACCTGCCACCCGATCCCGCCGCCGCCCGGCGCTACCTCGACGCGGTCGACGAGTGGATCTTCTGCAGCGAGTTCCTGCGCGCCCGGGCGGTCGACCGGTACGGCCTGATCGCCACAGCCGTCCTGTACAACGGGGTCGTCCCTCCGCCCGAGGTCCCGCCAGCGCCGCTCGGCGGTACTGCGGAGGCGGTCTTCGCCGGGAGGCTGGTGGCCGAGAAGGGAGCCCGCGAGGCCGTCGAGATCGTGAGGCGGATGCGGACCGAGCACGGCGCCGATCTGCGGCTGGTCATCGCCGGCGCATCGGGCCTCGGGGACGACGCGACGCCCACCCCGTACGTCCGAGCGCTCGACGAGGCGGTCGCCGCCCTGCCCGGCGTCGTGCGCCGGCTCCCGTTCCTCCGGCACGAGGACCTGCTGGAGCTGTTCGGCTCCTCGGCGCTCCTGCTCTACCCCTGCCGCTGGGACGAGCCGTTCGGGATGGTGGTGGTGGAGGCGCTCTCGCGGGGGATCCCCGTCGTGACGGTCGAGCGCGGAGGCCTCCCCGAGATCCTGCGCACCTCCGACGGAGTGGTCGACGGATCCGTCCTCGTCCCGCCGGGCACGGAGGAGGAGGTCGCGGACGCCGTCCTCGCGGAGCTCCCCGCCCTCATCGCCTCGCTGCGCGATTCCCCGCGACGCGCGGAGGTCGCTGCGGCGTCGCGGCGCCGAGCGGCGGACTTCGGCTGGCCGGGCATCGCCCGCCGCGCGGACGAGCTGCTGGCAGACCCCCGTGGCTGAGGCGCGGGGCCGCCGCGCGCACGCGGATCGACGTTCCGCGCCAAGCCCGTCGAGGCTCGTGCCGCGCGATTAGTGTCGGCGCGACATGCCACCTGCATCCCCTCTCCCGCCCGCGTCCGCCGACGCCACCGCCTCTCCCGTGCTGCTCGATCCGCCTCCCGCCCCGGACCGGCGCCCGCGGACGACCCTCCCGCCGCGAGAGGTCGGCCCGTCGTCCCGGAATCGGCGCGCCGCTCCTCCGCTCCGCCAGACGGAGGCCGCCACCAGCACCTCCGCGGAACGGCTCTGACATGGGCCGCCACGCCGACGACGCCCTCCTCCGCCGCCCGACCGCCTCTCGTCCCTCCGTCATCGCCGCGACCCGCGTCACCGACGCTCCGGAGACCCGCGGGCGGCCGTCGCGCGCGCCGGCGGATCCCGCTCAGCGGCGGCACGAGCGGATCGTCCTCGTCTTCCTCGCGGTGCTCCTGGCGCTGAGCGTCGTGCAGCTCTACACCCTGGGCCCCGTCACCGCTCCGGTCGCCTGGAGCCTGCTCTTCCTCCCGTACTCCGTGGCGCGGCTGTTTGGCGGGAGGATTGACCGGTTCGTGGTCATGTTCCTGCTCGTGATCGCCGGCACCCTCTTCGCGCTCACCTACTCCGGAGCACGCGCGGCCGCGCTGCGCGACGTGGTCTCCGTCGTCTCCTTCCTCACTCCGTACCTGGCCGTCCGCGGGCTCGGCGACGGCGCCTGGCGTGTCGTCGGCCGCGCCCTCAACTGGGCGGCGCCCGTGTTCCTCCTCCAGGTGACGCTCACGATCCTCTTCCAGCTCGATCCCGTGCAGGAGACCGCCTACCTCCGGTGGCCGGAAGCGGTGCTGTTCTCCGACATCTACGTGCGGGACATCTTCACGACGTTCTTCAACAACGTCCTGCAGGAGAAGTCGGGAGGGTTCTTCCTCAACGGCAACATCGCCTCGATGTACATGGCCACGACCGGCGCGCTGGCCTTCGCCGTCTGGAGACGGCAGCGGGGGAGTCTCCTCCTGCTCGTCGCCGTCGCCGGGCTGGTCGGCGCCCTCTTCACGCTGTCCAAGACCGCGATCGTCCTCGCGATCGTCCTGCCCCTGCTGGTCGCCGCGATCCGCGGACTCAAGGGACGCAGCCTCGGTCCGGTCGCCTGGATGATCACCATCCCCTCCGGGATCACGGCCGTGTACGCCGTCGCCGTGTCCTTCCCGCAGCTGGCGGAGGCGGGCGTGCTCACGCTCGGGGCCCGCGGCGACTTCCTGCGCCTGGCTGCGAGCGCGTTCCCCGACAACTGGCTGCTGGGGCTGGGGTACGGCGGATGGCAGGAGCTGTGGCTGGCGCGCGGGTCGCAGTTCACCCAGCACAGCGAGCCGCGCCCGCCTCACAACCTCCTCGTCACCGCGTGGACCAACGGCGGGCTCCTGATCGCGCTCCCCGTCATCGCGTTCCTCCTCCTCGCCACCGTCGCCGTCGTGCGCCTGCTCCTCCGGGTCGCCCGGAACGAGGCCGTCGCCGTCGGGGCGCTCGCCGTCGCCGTCCTCTGGACGTTCCTGCACGGGATGGCCGACAACACCACCTGGTTCGGCGATCAGCACTCGCTCGCGACGCTCGCCGTCTCCGTGGCGCTCGTGGGCGTCCTGTCGGCGGAGGCGCCCGCCACGCCGGGCCGAGTGCCTCACGGAAGCGCTCCGGCGGCCTCGGCCGGCGCGGGTCGGGCGCCGCTGCGACGGCCGCCGAGCCCCGGCCTCGGGCGGCGCTGACGCGACCGCCGCGCCGCAGCCGGTCCGGACACGGACCGCGCCGGTATCATCGACCCGTTATGGCACGCATCTACGACTGCTCCGTCGACACGGACCTCCTGACCGGCACCCGTCTCGCGCGGACGGCCATCGGCCGCGGCGAGCTCGTGGTGATCCCCACCGACACCGTCTACGGCGTCGCGGCCAACGCGTTCGACGCCGCCGCGGTCCAGCGCCTGCTCGACGCGAAGGGACGGACGAGGCAGTCGCCGCCGCCCGTCCTGATCGGGGACGTGGCCGCCCTCGACGCCCTCGCCGAGAACGTGCCGGAGGCGGTGCGCGACCTCGCGCGCGAGTTCTGGCCCGGCGGGCTCACCATCGTCCTGCACGCCCAGCCCTCACTGGTCTGGGACCTGGGCGAGACGCGCGGGACCGTGGCGCTGCGCATGCCGGACAACCCGGTGACGATCGAGCTCCTCGCCGAGACCGGCCCGCTGGCGGTCTCCTCCGCCAATCGCACGGGGCAGCCCTCGGCCACGACCGCACAGGAGGCGTTCGACCAGCTCGGCGACTCCGTCGACGTCTATCTCGACGCCGGCGCCGCCGGATCGCGCTACAGCGACCGCCCCGCGGGCGCCAGCGAGTCCTCGACGATCGTCGACGCGACAGCGCTGAGCTTCGAGGGCGGCACCCTGCGCATCCTGCGCCAGGGCGTCGTGTCGGCCGAGCGGATCCGCGAGGTCGTCGGAGACCTGCTGCCGGATCCGGACGCGCCTCGTGCCGAGACGTCGGAGCCCGACGCCTCCACGGCCGGCGCGGCGCAGGCCGGGTACCAGCAGGAGCCCGCCGAGACCGCGACCGGCAGCGACCCGTACGCCTTCGAGCGGACCCCGACCGCGCGCCCCGACTGGGCCTCCGGCGCCCGCCTGCAGGACGACTCCGCGCCCGGCGACTCCGCGCCCGTCGATTCCGCCGATGCGCCGGACACGGGCTCGTCGAGCACGAACGCGCCGACGCCCAACACCGGCACCGGCGCCGCCCGCACCGACTCCGCTCCGGGTGAGTAACCGGTGATCACCTTCGCCCTCGTCTCGCTCGCGGTCGCGCTCGTGACCGGAGCGCTGTCGTGGGTCATCTGGAAGCTGAGCCTGAAGTACCGGCTCTACCCGAAGATCCGCGTCAGGGACATGCACACGCGGCCGACCCCCCGCCTGGGCGGCATCGCGATGTTCCTCGGGATCCTCGTCGGCTTCGGCATCGCCTCCCAGCTGCCCTACTTCCGGCTGGTGTTCGCCAATCCCGAGCCGATCCTCGCGATCCTCGGCGCGAGCCTGCTCATCGTCCTCATCGGCGTCGCCGACGACATCTGGGACCTGGACTGGAGCACGAAGCTGGCCGGTCAGCTGATCGCCGCCGGCCTGATCGCCTGGAAGGGCGTGCAGATCGTCTCCCTGCCGATCGGCGGCCTGACCGTCGGCTCGCCGTGGATGTCGCTGATCATCACCGTGCTCGCGATCGTCCTGGTCACCAACGCTCTCAACTTCATCGACGGCCTCGACGGCCTCGTGGCGGGCGTCGCCCTGATCGCCAACGGGGTCTTCTTCCTCTACAGCTACCTGCTGGTGCAGCAGACCTCGCCCACCGACTACTTCAACCTGGCCTCGCTCATCGCGGTCCTGCTCGTCGGCGCCTGCGCCGGATTCCTCCCCATCAACTGGCGTCCGGCGCGGATGTTCATGGGCGACAGCGGCGCACTGCTGATCGGGATGCTGATGGCCACCTCCGCGATCGCGGTCACCGGCCAGATCGACCCGGCCCAGCTCGCGGCGAAGGAGCTCCTGCCCGCGTTCATCCCGATCATCCTGCCGTTCGCGATACTCGTGGTGCCGCTGATGGACTTCGGCCTCGCTGTGATCAGGCGCCTGCGCGCGGGAAAGTCGCCGTTCAGCGCCGACCGGAAGCACCTGCACCACCGCCTGCTCGACATGGGGCACTCCCATCTGCACGCCGTGCTGATCTTCTACGCGTGGACCGCCGTCGTCGCCGTCAGCTGCCTGCTGATGTTCGTGGTCGACGTGCTGTGGGTCCCGCTCGTCTTCCTCGGAGTCGGTCTGCTGGTCTGCACCGTCGTCACGCTCGCCCCGCTCAGCCGCCGCAAGCGGCTCGAGGCGGCGGCGCAGTCCGCGGAGGCCTCACCCGTCCTCGACCCCCTCGACCGCGCGTCCTCGACGGAGCTGCTCCGTCCGCCGGCCGGACTCCCGATCGACCGGGACACGACAGCGCCGACCACGGCGCGGAAGGAAGCATCATGACCGGAGCCTCCCCGGCCACCCCCCGTCCGCAGCCCGCGTCCGTCCCCGTCCTGCGCCGCGCGCTGGTCGTGGGCGGCCTCTTCGTGCTCGCCCTGGCCGTTCTCGGCACCGTCGTCGGCGGGATCGCCGCCGGGGGAGAGGGCGCGATCGGAGCCCTCCTCGGCGCGATCGTCGGCGGCGTGATGGTGCTCCTCACCGCCGCGAGCATCCTCGTCGCCAACCGCCTCGACATCGGCGGGTTCTTCGCCGTCGTCC
This sequence comes from Rathayibacter sp. AY1H3, assembly GCF_002932015.1. Classification (NCBI taxonomy): domain Bacteria; kingdom Bacillati; phylum Actinomycetota; class Actinomycetes; order Micrococcales; family Microbacteriaceae; genus Rathayibacter; species Rathayibacter sp. AY1H3. Next base: position 41,612 of record NZ_PSUU01000001.1, on the reverse strand, counting down.
TCGGCACGTGGCTCGCCAAGTTCGTGCTGTTCGTGATCGCCGCCCTGGTCCTGCGCGATCAGCCGTGGCTGAACAGCACCGCGATGTTCGTCACGATCATCGTCGCCGTCCTGGGGTCCCTGGTGATCGACGTCCTCGTCGTCTCGCGCTCGCGCATGCCGAACGTCAGCGACATCGCTCGATGAGGACGAGCCGAACGGTTCCTGAGAGGACCACGATTCGGCTCTCAGGCCGTTCTGTTGCTACAGTAGGGACGAATCCCGCAGGCGAACGTGTCCTCAGATCGTCTCATCGTTGATGGCGGTCGTCGAGCACGATCGCCGTCCGAGCGGAAAACCCCACCTTTCGTCGTCGCGAGAGCGTTGCGTCCGAATGATTCGATTCGGTCGGCTGCAACGTGCCACGCCCCGAATTCCAGGAGCTAGCGCTGTTTGCTAACGCTGTGACCCTGTTGGTCTCGTCCTCGACCGGTGAGAGTGACTTCCACACCCCGTCGATCTCCGAGTTCTTCCCGCCCGGTTTCCTCTTCGAGGGAACCCCTTTCGAGATCAACCGCGTCATGCTGGTCCGCTTCATCGCGGTCATCGCACTGATGCTGTTCTTCTGGCTCGGGACGCGCAAGCTGCGCCTCGTCCCCGGCCGCTTCCAGAACGTCGTCGAGCTCGCGTTCGACTTCGTCCGCGTCACCATCGCCAAGGACATCCTCGGCGAGAAGGACGCGCGCCGGTTCCTCCCGATCCTCGTGACGATCTTCTTCGCGATCATCTCGATGAACCTGACCGGCATCGTCCCGTTCCTGAACATCGCGGGGACCTCCGTGGTGGGCATGCCGCTCTTCCTCGGCCTGGTCGCCTACGTGACGTTCATCTACGCGGGCATCAAGGACCGGGGGATGGGCTTCTTCAAGAACGCCCTGTTCCCGCCCGGAGCGCCGTTCCTGATCTACTTCATCCTCACGCCGATCGAGCTGCTGCAGACGTTCATCATCCGTCCGCTCTCGCTCGCACTGCGGCTCGTGATGAACATGATCGTCGGCCACCTCCTGCTAGTGCTGTGCTTCTCGGCCACGCAGTTCTTCCTCTTCAGCTCCCAGATCGACCCGGGCTTCAAGCTCTTCGGCGTCGTGACCTTCGCCTTCGGCGGTGCGTTCACGCTCTTCGAGCTCCTCGTCGCCGTGCTGCAGGCCTACATCTTCACCCTCCTCGCTGCGGTCTACATCCAGTTGGCCGTCGCCGAGGAGCACTGACCCCACTACTCACGGGCTCCCGCCCGTTCTCACGATCACCCCACTGAAAGGACCCACTCGTGGACTCAGTCACCGTTCTCGCCGAACTCACCGGCAACATCGCGACGGTCGGTTACGGCCTCGCAGCGATCGGCCCCGGCATCGGTGTCGGCATCGTCGCGGGCAAGACCGTCGAGGCCATGGCGCGCCAGCCCGAGATGGCCGGCCGCCTCCAGACCACGATGTTCCTCGGCATCGCGTTCACCGAGGTGCTCGCGCTCATCGGCCTCGCCACCTACTTCATCTTCGCGGCGTAGTCGTGTTCAGCACCGCTGTGAACATCGCTGCGGAAGAAGGTGACGTCCCCGCGGTCATTCTGATCCCGGAGTTCTACGACTTCTTCTGGTCGGGGGTGATCTTCCTCATCCTGCTGTTCTTCTTCTGGAGGCTGGTCCTGCCGCGCCTGCAGAAGATGCTCGACGCGCGCTCCGCCGCGATCGAGGGGAACATCGCGAAGGCCGACGAGGCCCAGCGACAGGCCGAGGCCGCCCTCGAGAAGTACACCGCCCAGCTGGCCGAGGCCCGCGCCGAGGCCGGAGTGATCCGTGAGAAGGCGAACGCCGACGGCAACGCGATCGTGGCGGCGAAGAAGGAGCAGGCGCAGGTCGAGGCCGAGCGCATCCTCCACAACGCGCACGCCCAGATCGAGGCGGACCGTCAGGCCGCCGTGGTCTCGCTCCGCTCCGAAGTCGGAACCCTCGCCATCGACCTCGCCTCCGGCGTGATCGGCGAGAGCCTCAACGACGACGCGAAGGCGTCCGCGATCGTGGACCGCTTCCTCGCCGACCTCGAGGCCTCGGAGAAGGCGAACAACTGATGGGCAGCGCGTCCAGGCAGGCACTCGCATCGGCGAAGGCGGAGCTCTCCGCCCTCGCCGGTCAGGCGTCCCTCGACACGGCCCAGCAGCTCTTCGAGGCCGCACGGGTCATCGACGGCCAGGCGCAGCTGCGCGCGGCCCTCGCCGACCCGAGCGCCGACTCGAGCAGCAAGCAGGCTCTCGTCGCCCGCGTGTTCGGTCCCTTCGGCGAGCCGGCCAAGCGCCTGCTCACCGTGATCGTCGGCCACCGCTGGTCGAGCCCGAGCGACATGGTCGCCGGGGTCGAGGAGGTCGGGGTCCGCGCGATCGCGTCGTCCGCTCCGGAGGGCGTCAACCTCGAGAAGGAGCTCCACTCCTTCGGCGAGGTCGTCGCCTCCGACGCCCAGCTCGAGCTCGCGCTCGGCAGCAAGCTCGCCGCCGCCGACTCGAAGGTCGCGCTCGTGCAGCGCCTCCTCGAGGGCAAGGCCGCGGCCGAGACGCTGGCGATCCTCCGGCAGCTGATCGCGCACCCGCGCGGTCGCCGCATCCCGGAGCTCGTCCGCTTCGCAGCAGGCGTGGTCGCCGACCAGGGCGGGTTCATCCTCGCCACGGTCTCGGTCGCCGCACCGATCGCCCCCGAGCAGCTCGACCGGCTCCGCTCGGCGCTCACGCGCCAGTACAGCCGACCGGTCTCCGTCAACGTCGTGGTCGATCCCTCCCTCCTGGGCGGGATGCGCCTGCACGTCGGCGACGAGGTCATCGACGGAACCGTCTCCGCACGGCTGTCCGACCTGAAGCTCCAGCTCGCGTCCTGACGGGCGCACGTATCCTCAGAGGGCACTGCCCTCGACCCCCGCACCATCCAGGTCAGGCCCCGACGACCTCTTCGGCTCGCACGGACCCAACGAATAGGAATTCCCATGGCAGATATCACCATCAGCCCGGATGAGATCCGCGACGCGCTGAAGGACTTCGTCTCGTCGTACGAGCCGGGCAAGGCCTCCACCACCGAGGTCGGCTACGTCATCGACGCCGCCGACGGCATCGCCCACGTCGAGGGCCTCCCCGGCGTCATGGCCAACGAGCTCATCCGCTTCTCCAACGGTGTCCTGGGCCTGGCCCAGAACCTCGACGAGAACGAGATCGGCGTCGTCGTCCTCGGCGAGTTCTCCGGCATCGAGGAGGGCATGGAGGTCACCCGCACCGGCGAGGTCCTCTCGGTCCCCGTCGGCGACGGCTACCTCGGCCGCGTCGTCGACCCGCTCGGCAACCCGATCGACGGACTCGGCGAGATCGCCTCCGAGGGCCGCCGCGCCCTCGAGCTCCAGGCTCCCGGCGTCATGTCGCGCAAGTCGGTCCACGAGCCGCTGCAGACCGGCATCAAGGCCATCGACGCGATGATCCCGGTCGGCCGCGGCCAGCGCCAGCTCATCATCGGCGACCGCCAGACCGGCAAGACGGCCATCGCGATCGACACGATCATCAACCAGAAGGCCAACTGGGAGTCGGGCGACACGAACAAGCAGGTCCGCTGCATCTACGTCGCCATCGGCCAGAAGGGCTCGACCATCGCCTCGGTGAAGGGCGCGCTCGAGGACGCCGGAGCGATGGAGTACACGACCATCGTCGCGTCCCCCGCCTCCGACCCCGCCGGCTTCAAGTACCTCGCCCCCTACACCGGCTCGGCCATCGGCCAGCACTGGATGTACGGCGGCAAGCACGTCCTGATCATCTTCGACGACCTGTCGAAGCAGGCCGAGGCCTACCGCGCCGTGTCGCTCCTCCTGCGCCGCCCGCCGGGACGCGAGGCGTACCCGGGTGACGTCTTCTACCTGCACTCCCGTCTGCTGGAGCGCTGCGCGAAGCTGTCCGACGAGCTCGGCGCCGGCTCGATGACCGGTCTCCCGATCATCGAGACCAAGGCGAACGACGTCTCGGCCTACATCCCGACTAACGTGATCTCGATCACCGACGGCCAGATCTTCCTCCAGTCCGACCTCTTCAACGCCAACCAGCGTCCCGCGGTCGACGTGGGCATCTCGGTCTCGCGGGTCGGCGGCGACGCGCAGGTCAAGTCGATCAAGAAGGTCTCCGGCACGCTGAAGCTCGAGCTGGCGCAGTACCGCTCGCTCGAGGCCTTCGCGATGTTCGCCTCCGACCTCGACGCCGCCTCGCGCCGTCAGCTCGCCCGCGGCGCCCGCCTCACCGAGCTGCTCAAGCAGCCGCAGTACTCGCCGTACCCCGTCGAGGAGCAGGTCGTCTCGATCTGGGCCGGAACGAACGGCAAGCTCGACGAGGTCCCGGTCCCCGAGGTGCTGTGCTTCCAGCGCGCGCTGCTGGACTACCTGGGCCGCAACACCCAGGTGCTGAGCACCCTCCGCGACACCAACGTGCTCTCCGACGACACCGTCGGCGAGCGCAACCGTGCCGTCGACGGCTTCAAGCTGGAGTTCCAGACCGGTGAGGGCAAGCCGCTCGCCTCGGTCGGGCGCGAGGAGCACCAGGCCATCGCGGCCGACGAGGTCGGCCAGGAGAAGATCGTCAAGGGCCGTCGCTGACCAGCGGCACCCCGACGATTCGCCACTTTTAGGACAACAGGAGACACATGGGAGCGCAACTCCGGGTCTACCGGTCGAAGATCCGCTCGGCCCAGACGACCAAGAAGATCACTCGGGCCATGGAGCTGATCTCGGCCTCGCGCATCCAGAAGGCGCAGAACCGCGTCGCTGCCGCGGCGCCTTACTCGAACGCGATCACGCGCGCCGTGTCCGCTGTCGCGACCTACTCGAACGTGGAGCACCCGCTCACGACCGAGCGCGAGAAGCTGGACACGGCCGCGATCGTGATCTTCACCTCCGACCGCGGCCTCGCCGGCGCGTTCTCCTCGAGCGTGCTCAAGGAGGCCGAGGAGCTGGCCGCGCTGCTGCGCAGCGAGGGCAAGGAGGTCGTCTTCTACCTGGTCGGCCGCAAGGCGAACGCGTACTTCTCGTTCCGGAAGCGGGCCAGCGTCCGCGTCTGGACGGGCGGCACCGACCAGCCCGTGTTCGAGACGGCGAAGGAGATCGCGGACGCGGTCGTCGAGTCGTACAACCTCGATGACGAGGAGGGCGGCGTGGACGAGATCCACCTCGTCTACAACCGCTTCGTCAGCATGGTCACCCAGCAGCCGACCGTCGTCCGGCTGCTGCCGCTCGAGGTCGTCGAGGGCGCCGAGGAGCAGAACAGCGAGCTGTACCCGCTCTACGAGTTCGAGCCCGACCCCGAGACGGTCCTCGACCGCCTCCTGCCCGTGTACGTCGAGAGCCGCATCTTCAACGCGATGCTGCAGTCGGCGGCCTCGGAGCACGCGGCACGCCAGAAGGCCATGAAGTCGGCGAGCGACAACGCGGACACGCTGATCAAGACCTACACGCGTCTCGCCAACAACGCCCGCCAGACCGAGATCACGCAGCAGATCGCCGAGATCGTCGGCGGCGCCGACGCCCTGTCCTCCTCCAAGTAAGAGGGCTCCGCTCCACACAGTTTCGACTCCGCCCTCCGGGAGCGGTGAGACCACAGAAGGAAGTAGCAATGACACTGACCGCACCTGAGGCGGCGACCGGGACGTCGGGCGGGGCCATCGGCCGCATCGCCCGCGTCACCGGCCCCGTCGTTGACATCGAGTTCCCCCACGACGCGATCCCCGAGGTCTACAACGCGCTCTACACGCACGTCGAGGTCGAGGGCGTCTCGAGCAAGCTGACCTTCGAGGTCGCGCAGCACCTGGGCGACGACCTCGTCCGGGCCATCTCCCTGAACCCCACCGACGGACTCGTCCGCGGCCAGGAGGTCCACGACACCGGCCTGCCGATCTCGGTCCCGGTCGGCGACGTGACCAAGGGCAAGGTCTTCAACGTGATCGGCGAGGTGCTCAACGCCGACGCCGACGGGAAGATCAACGGAGAGTCGTTCGAGATCACCGAGCGCTGGCCGATCCACCGCAAGCCCCCGCAGTTCGACCAGCTCGAGTCCAAGACCGAGCTGTTCGAGACCGGCATCAAGGTCATCGACCTGCTCACTCCGTACGTGCAGGGCGGCAAGATCGGCCTGTTCGGCGGCGCGGGCGTCGGCAAGACCGTCCTCATCCAGGAGATGATCCAGCGCGTCGCGCAGGACCACGGTGGAGTGTCCGTGTTCGCCGGCGTCGGCGAGCGCACCCGTGAGGGCAACGACCTCATCGCCGAGATGGAGGAGGCGGGCGTCTTCGACAAGACCGCTCTCGTCTTCGGCCAGATGGACGAGCCGCCGGGAACGCGTCTGCGCGTCGCCCTGTCGGCCCTGACCATGGCGGAGTACTTCCGCGATGTGCAGAAGCAGGACGTGCTGCTCTTCATCGACAACATCTTCCGCTTCACGCAGGCCGGCTCGGAGGTGTCGACCCTGCTGGGCCGCATGCCCTCCGCGGTGGGCTACCAGCCGAACCTCGCCGACGAGATGGGTGTGCTCCAGGAGCGCATCACCTCGACGCGCGGACACTCGATCACCTCGCTGCAGGCGATCTACGTCCCCGCCGACGACTACACCGACCCGGCGCCGGCGACCACCTTCGCCCACCTCGACGCGACCACCGAGCTCTCCCGTGAGATCGCGTCGAAGGGCCTCTACCCGGCCGTCGACCCGCTCACGTCCACCTCGCGAATCCTCGACCCCCGCTACCTGGGCGCCGACCACTACCGCGTGGCGACGAACGTGAAGCAGATCCTGCAGAAGAACAAGGAGCTGCAGGAGATCATCGCGATCCTCGGTGTCGACGAGCTGTCGGAGGAGGACAAGATCACGGTGTCGCGTGCGCGCCGGATCCAGCAGTTCCTCTCGCAGAACACCTACATGGCGAAGAAGTTCACCGGTGTCGAGGGATCGACCGTCCCGCTGAAGGACACGATCGAGTCGTTCGACGCGATCACCAAGGGCGAGTTCGACCACGTGGCCGAGCAGGCGTTCTTCAACGTCGGCTCGATCTCGGACGTCGAGGAGAAGTGGACCCAGATCCAGAAGGAGAACGGCTGATCATGGCCGGGACCCTGAAGGTCAGCGTCGTGTCCGCGAACGCCGAGGTGTGGTCCGGAGAGGCGAAGCAGCTCACGGCTCGCACGGTCGAGGGCGAGATCGGCATCCTCGCCGGCCACGAGCCGATGCTCGCGATCCTCGCCACCGGCGAGGTGCGCGTCACGGCCCTGGACGGCACGCGTCTCACCGCGCAGGCCGACGACGGCTTCCTGTCCGTCGAGAACGACGTGGTGACCGTGGTCGCCCGTCAGGCATCGCTGGTCTAGTACACCGCCGCTCACCGCGGCACGGAGGGGCCGGACGATCATCGCGATCGTCCGGCCCCTTCGTCGTGCCGCCCGTCCCTCTTCTCCGAAGGAGTCCTGTGCACGTCCTGCTGCCACCGTCCGAGACGAAGCGCGACGGCGGCGACGAGCCGTTCGTGCTCGAGTCGCTCGCCTTCCCCGAGCTCCACGCGAAGCGGCGCGAGCTGGCGGAGGCGCTGATCGCGCTGGCCGGGGACCGCGAGCTCTCGGCCCGGGCGCTGAAGCTCGGTCCGCGTCAGCTCGGCGAGATCGATCGCAACGCGGCGCTCGCGACCGCGGCAGGCCTCCCCGCGGTCGACCGCTTCGACGGGGTGCTCTTCGATGCGCTCGACGCGCGCAGGCTCGATCCCGGTGCACGGGAGGTGCTCGGTCGGACGGCGATCGTGCAGTCCGCGCTCTGGGGGCCGATCCGCGCCCTCGACCTGATCCCTGCATACCGTCTGTCCCACGACTCCCGCGTCCCGGGGAGGTCGCTCAAGCGCTGGTGGGCAGCGGAGGCCGGGCGGGTGCTGAGCGCGCTCGACGGGCTCGTCCTCGATCTGCGGAGCGAGGCGTACGCGGCGCTCGGACCGGTTCCCGCGGGCGAGGGGCGGTTCTTCGTCCGCGTCCGCTCGCGCGGGGCCGACGGCGCACTCCGGTCGCTGAACCACTTCAACAAGCAGGGCAAGGGACGCTTCGTCAGGGCGCTGGCGGAGGACCGGGTGGCGACGGAGTCGCTCGGCGAGCTCTCGGCGTGGGCGGCCGGGCGCGGGTTCCTGCTCGCCGAGAACCGGCACACGGGAGAGCTCGACCTCGTCGTGCCGGAGTCGTAGGCGTCAGCGTCGGCGCCAGCAGCCGGTGAGGTGGTCGTCGACGACTCCGGCCGACTGCATCAGCGCGTACGCGGTGGTCGGTCCGACGAAGCGGAGCCCAGCGGCCTTCAGCGCTCGCGCGAGCGCCGTCGACCCGGGCGTCGTCGCAGGGACGTCGGCGGCTCGGACCACCCGGTCCTCGACGTCCGGATCGTGGAAGGACCACACGAGCTCGTCGAGCGCGCCCTCGCCTCTCTGCTCCAGGAGCGCGAGCACGGCCCGGGCGTTGTCCCGGGTGGCGATGATCTTCGCGCGGTTCCGGATGATGCCGCTGTCCTCCATCAGCCGCTCGACATCGGTGTCGTCGTACCGGGCGACGCGGGCCGGATCGAAGCCGTCGAAGGCCTCGCGGAACCTCGGCCGCTTGCGGAGGATCGTGATCCAGGAGAGGCCGGACTGGAACGCCTCGAGGGAGATCTTCTCGAACAGCGGGCGATCTCCGTGCAGCGGGGTGCCCCATTCCTCGTCGTGGTAGCGGCGGTACTCCGGATCCGCGCCGCTCCAGGCGCAGCGGACCAGGCCGTCCTCTCCCTCGACGAGTCCGTCGGCCGTGCTCAACGGTGGGGGATCCCCTCGTGATCGAGAAGCCAGGCTTTCGTGGCGACGCCCTCGCCCGCGCTGAAGCCGGTGATCCGTCCGTCGCTCGCGAGGACGCGGTGGCAGCCCACGATGATCGGCACCGGGTTCGCACCTACCGCTCCGCCGATCGGCCGGCCCGCCCGGGGGCGACCGGCGGCCGTGCCCAGTGCGCCGTAGGAGGTGATCTCCCCGAAGCCCAGAGCCTGGAGCCGCTGCCAGATCTCGAGCTGGAAGGGCGTGCCGCGCAGAGCGACCGGCAGATCGAAAGAGCGGCGGGTCCCGTCGAAGTACTCGTCCAGCTGCTCGACGGCCCGCAGGAGCACCGGGAGGTCCGACTCCGGGAGGTGCTCGTGCGGGAGCAGACCGGCCTGCTCGATGGCGAGCGAGACGATCGCATCGCCGTCGCTGCCCACTTCGATGCGGCCGAGGGGGCTCGTCGTCCGTCGGACGTGAAGGGGAGTCGTTCTCATGCGTCGAGAGTATCCGCGGGACTCCCCACCGACCGGCGGGAATCGGACACCGGTGCAGAACTCGGCCGATCGGTCCCTGTGGAGGGATTCCTGGGGGCCGGAGGGCGCCATCCGTGCGCCGGCGATTCGGTGTCGATGGGACCTCTCCCTCCACAGGCGGCGATCTCGAGATCCTTCCGATGATCCCGAGGGCCGTCGCTCCCGGCGGGTGCGAGGGTCGGCAGGATCGCAGCATGACCTCCTCAGCGCTCCTCCTCCGCCCCGCTCCCGCCTCGCGTGTCCCGGCCTCACCCGACGACGCCGCCCTGTTCCACGCCGCTCACGGGTCCCGGCGGTGTGCGGCCGAGGCGAGCCTCGTGCTCGTCCCGTTCCGGGCCGGCGCGCCGAGCGGCTCGCTCCGCTTCGAGCTGTCGGGGGCGGATCCGTCCCTGATCGCGCGGGCCAGCCTCGGTGCGCTCGGCCGGTTCGGGCGGGTGCAGCGAGCACTCGCGCTGGTGCATCCCGGCGAGGCGGGTCCGGAGTCGTGCGAGGGACTCGTCGCCGCCCTCGAGGAGCGTGCGCGCCGGCTCCCCGGCCTCGCCCTCCGCGTCGCCGTGCTCCCGTCGTCCGGCCGCGACGACGGGCTCGAGGCCGGCGACCGGGACGACCCGCGAGCGGTGGCCGCCGCGGTCGACCGTCTCCTCGACCGCCACCCGCGGGCCGAACTGCCCGACGTGCTGTTGCACGGCGTCGACGACCTCGTCCGGCGAGCTCTCACCGGTCCCGATCCCGAGGTCCGGCCTGCGGGCCTGGCTGCGCTCGTCGTGGCCGTGCAGCGCAGCCGCGGTGCGGACCGCGTGCTGCGGTCGGCGCGGAGCGGTGACCCCTGCGCGGCGGGAGCGCTCGCCCCGCTGCTCCGCCGTGCCGCCGTCGTCGCACCCGCGAGCGAGCGAGCCGGAGTGCTCGTCCTCCTCGCGCGGATCCTGGCCGGTGAGGGCCGTGCCGACGAGGCCGGACGGCTCGCCGACGAGGCCGTCGCTCTCGATCCGCACCACGCAGGTGCGCGCCGGGTCGCGGCCGCACTCGCCGCCGATCGGCGGGAGCGCGCCGCGTGAGGTCGCTAGAGCCGCGACCAGGCCTCGGTGAGAACGCTCCGGAGGATCTGCTCGATCTCGTCGAACTCGCGCGGGCCGATGGTGAGCGGCGGTGCGAGCTGCACGACGGGATCGCCTCGGTCGTCCGCCCGGCAGTACAGCCCCGCGTCGAAGAGCCCCTTCGAGAGGAATCCGCGCAGCAGCCGCTCCGACTCGTCCTCGTCGAACGTCTCCTTCGTCGCCTTGTCCTTCACCAGCTCGATGCCGAAGAAGTAGCCGTCGCCCCGGACGTCGCCGACGATCGGCAGGTCGAGCAGCTTCTCGAGCGTGGACCGGAAGACGGGCGAGTTCTCGCGCACGCGCTCGTTCAGGCCCTCCTCCTCGAATATGTCGAGGTTCTCGAGCGCGACCGCGGCCGAGACGGGGTGGCCGCCGAAGGTGTAGCCGTGCGGGAAGACGACCTGACCGTGGCGGAAGGGCTCGTAGATCCGATCGCTGACGATCGTCGCGCCGATGGGGGAGTAGCCGCTGGTCATCCCCTTCGCGCAGGTGATCATGTCCGGCACGTAGCCGTACTCGTCGCAGGCGAACATGTGCCCGATACGGCCGAACGCGCAGATCACCTCATCGGACACCAGCAGCACGTCGTGCTTGTCGCAGATCTCGCGGACCCTCTGGAAGTACCCGGGAGGGGGCGGGAAGCAGCCGCCCGAGTTCTGCACGGGTTCCAGGAACACGGCGGCCACCGTGTCCGGCCCCTCGAACTCGATCATCTCCTCGATGCGGTTCGCCGCCCACAGGCCGAACGCCTCGAGGTCGTCGCCGTGCTCGGGAGCCCGGTAGAAGTTGGTGTTGGGGACACGGAAGCCGCCCGGCACCAGCGGTTCGAACATCGACTTCATCCCGGGGATGCCCGTGATCGCGAGCGCTCCCTGGGGAGTGCCGTGATACGCGACCGAGCGCGAGACGACCTTGTGCTTGCCCGGCTTGCCCTGCAGCTTCCAGTAGTGCTTGGCGAGCTTGAAAGCCGTCTCCACAGCCTCGCCGCCGCCGGTCGAGAAGAAGACCCGGTTGAGGTCGCCCGGCGCGTGGTCGGCGAGCCGGTCGGCCAGCTCGATCGCCGAGGGGGTCGCGTAGGACCAGAGCGGGAAGAAGGAGAGCTCGGACGCCTGCTTCGCCGCGGCCTCCGCCAGTCGGCGCCGCCCGTGTCCCGCATTGACGACGAAGAGGCCGGACAGGCCGTCGAAGTACTTGCGCCCGGTGCTGTCCCAGATGTGGTGTCCCTCGCCGCGCGTGATGATCGGCACGCCCGCGCCGGAGTCCATCGTCGACTGACGGGTGAAGTGCATCCAGAGGTGGTCCTTCGCCTTCTTCTGCAGGGAGGCGTCGTCGATCCCCCCTGGCGCGTCGGTCCCGCGGACGGGATCGCCCGACTCGAGGCCGGAGGTCGAGAAGGCTGTCTCGGTGGTCATCTTTTACCGCGTTCCCCAGTTGTAGAACTGCTTGTGGAGCTTCAGATAGACGAAGGTCTCGGTCGAGAGCACGCCGGGAAGCGACCGGATCTCCTGGTTGAGCAGGGCGATCAGATCGTCGTCGTTCTCGCACACGACCTCGGCGAGGATGTCGAAGGAGCCGGCTGTCAGCACGACGTAGTCGACGGCGGGGATGGAGGCGAGCCGGTCCGCGACGTCGCGGGTGTCGCCGGTGACGCGCACACCGATCATCGCCTGGCGGTAGAAGCCGAGCTGCATCGGATCCGTCACCGCGACGATCTGCATGACGCCCGACTCCGTGAGCTTCTGCACCCGCTGCCGGACGGCCGCCTCGCTCAGGCCCACGGCCTTGCCGATCTCGGCGTACGAGCGCCGACCGTCGGCCTGCAGCTGCTCGATGATCGCCTTCGACACCTCGTCGAGCTGGACAGGACGCTGAGAGGGTGGGCGAGACGGGGCCATGCGGCGATTCTGGCAGTCCACGGGGGCCCGGGCAAGTGGATCCGCACGTCGGAGCTCGCTCCGGCATCGGATCCGGTGGTCGGAGCGTGGTCCCGTCTGCGCGACGGACATCGGGCGACAGCGATGGCGGCCGGCTCGGCGGAGGGCCGTCAGCGACTACCATCGGGAGGCGGCAGGGCACCCCTGGAGCCGGCGGTCACGGGCCGTCGGACCGGACGGCCGCGGGCCACGGGGATGCGAGGAGCAGCGATGACGCAGATCGGCCGCAGCCGCGCGTCCGTCACCGTCCCCGTCTCCGCCTGGAGCTCCGACGCGCCCTCGGCCGAAGTGACCCTCGGCTGGGCCGCGCGCACCGAGACCGGCCACGTGCGCAGCGCGAACGAGGACAGCTACCTCGCCAAGAGCCCGCTCTTCGCTGTCGCCGACGGGATGGGCGGGCACGCGGCAGGAGAGGTCGCCAGCGACGCGGTCGTGTCGCGCCTGTCCACCGCGGCGCTCGGCGCGACCGTCGGAGCGGAGGAGATCGACCGGGCGCTTCGGGAGGCGGTAGGGGACATCGCCCGGCAGTCGCACACGGCCGACGTCGGCACCGGGACCACGGTCACCGGGATCGCGCTCACGGTGGTCGGGGGAGAGCCCTACTGGTCCGTCTTCAACATCGGCGACTCGCGCGTGTACCTGAGCGTCGCCGGGACCCTCGTGCAGCTCACCGTGGACCACTCCATCGTCCAGGAGCTGGTCGACGCGGGCCTGATCTCCCGCGACGAGGCCGACGTGCATCCGCACAGCAACGTGATCACCCGCGCGGTCGGCTTCCACGAGGCGCCCGTCCCCGACTACCGGCTCGTGCCCGTCCTCGCCGGATCGCGTCTGCTGATCTGCTCGGACGGACTCACGAAGGAGCTGACCGATGCCGGCGTCGGCCACCTGCTCAGCGGCACCGGCTCCGCTCAGGAGGCGGCCGACGCCCTGGTCGACGCCGCGCTGGACAACGGCGGGCGCGACAACGTCACCGTGATCGTCGTCGACGTCCTCGCGGTCACCGGCGACGAGGAGGCCGGCGCACCGGTCTGACGAGCAGAGCTCCGGCACGGGACGGCCGCGGTCGCGGTGCCGCCGGACCGCCCGCACGCGCCGAACGGCCGTACGACGGTCCTGCGCCTGCCGGTTCGCGTCGGGTTCGGCCGGCTCGAGGCTCCCCGCGCCGGCGCTGGGTACGATGGTGAGCGGAAGGGCGTTCTCGGTGATCTGCAGCAAGTGTGGCTCCAACCTCGCTCCCGGGGCGATCCTCTGCGGCGAGTGCGGTTCGTCGGTGGCGGCGCATGCCACGACGGGTGCGTCCCGCCCCTCGTCCTCCGGCGACACGACGGTCCTCGACCCGTCCCGCCGTGCCTGGCTGCCGGGCCTGGCCCCCGGCCGGCACCGGCGTCCCGCCCCCGGCGCACCGATGGCGCCGCCCTCGCAGGGGCTCGTGCGCCTCAGCTTCGCGACCGGGCAGCACGCGATCGTGACCGGCAACGGCCTGATCGGACGCCAGCCGCTCCCGGACCCCAACGAGACGTTCCGGCACATCCTCGCGATCCCGGATCCGTCGCGATCCCTCTCCAAGACCCACCTCGAGTTCGGCTTCGACGAGGGCGGGCTCTGGGTCAGGGACCGCTGGTCGGCCAACGGGTCCGTGCTGGTCGCGCCGACCCAGGCGCCGCTCCCGCTCGAGGCCGGCCGCCGCTACCGCGCGAAGCTCGGCAGCCGGATCCTGCTCTCCTCGGTCGAGATGGCGGTCGAGCGCGTCGACGGGTCCGCCGGCGGCTCGGGACGCCCGCCCCTCACCCGCTGACGGCACGGCCTCCGGGGACCGAAGCGGCGGTCGAGACGGCCGCCGGGTGCGGAATTCGTGACGATCATGTTTCCGGATGAGCGTGCTCCTCCGTTCGCCGTGACAGGCGGATGAGCGCTGTGCCAGTATTTCCCCACGTTCGGCCCTCGAGGCACGAGCCCCGACGCAGTCAGGAGCCCCCGCCATGACCCGTCCCCTCCCGAGGGATCCCGTCCTCCGCCGGGCCGTCGCCGCGGCACGCTCGCACGAGCGCGAGCGCCGGGCGGTCCTCTCGCGTCGGGCGGTCCTCGGCGGGATCGGCCTCGGAGCGGGTACCCTCGCCCTGGCCGCCTGCGCCCCGCAGACCCGTGCCGCTCCGACCGCCGCCGCCGACGGATCGGCCGGCGACCCGCGCCTGGTGTGGGACAACTGGCCCGCCTACATGGACGAGGACGACGACGGGAACCACCCCACGCTCCAGGGCTTCGAGGAGCAGACGGGCATCGCGGTGACCTACAACGTCGCCGTCGACGACAACAACTCGTACTACGGCAAGGTGAAGGATCAGCTCGCGCTCGGGCAGTACATCGGCGCCGACACGGTCTGCCTGACGGAGTGGATGGTCTCGCGCCTGGTCCGCCGCGGCTACGTGCAGGAGCTCGACCACGCGAACATCCCGAACATCGCCAACCTCACCCCCTCGCTGGCGAACCCCGACTTCGATCCGGGCCGCCGGCTCTCCCTCCCGTACCAGGCGGGGTTCTCGGGCATCTGCTGGAACAGGGAGAAGCTGCCGAAGGGCCTCTCGAGCATCGAGGAGCTGTGGGATCCGTCGCTCCGCGGCCGCGTCGGCGTGCTGAGCGAGATGCGCGACACGATCGGGCTCATCATGCTCGCTCAGGGGACGGACATCGCCGGCTCCTGGGGCGACGACGAGTACATGAACGCGATCGACGTCTTCCGCGAGCAGGTCGACGCCGGACAGATCCGCAACATCAAGGGGAACGCGTACCTCAACGACCTGCAGAACGAGGACACCCTCGCGGCGATCTGCTGGTCCGGCGACATCACCCTGATCAACGCCGAGGCCGGCGACAAGTGGGAGTTCGCCTTCCCCGACTCGGGCGGCGCACTCTGGAACGACACCTTCGTGGTCCCGATGGGCTCCGAGCGCAAGGCCAACGCCGAAGCCCTGATGAACTACTACTACGAGCCGGAGGTCGCCGCCGAGGTGGCCGCCTGGGTCAACTACATCACCCCCGTGGATGGAGCGAAGGACGTCATGGAGAGCATCGATCCGGAGCTGGCCGAGAACCAGCTGATCTTCCCCGACGAGGACACGCTCGCGCAGGCGCACGTGTTCCGGACCCTGACCGCCGCGGAGGAGAAGGAGTACCAGGCCGAGTTCCAGAAGGTGCTCCTGGGCATCTGATGGCGATCGGGACCTTCGCCGAGAGCGGCGCCGACCTCCAGCTGGTCGGGATCAGCAAGCAGTACCCGGGCTTCACGGCCATCGACTCCCTGGACCTCACCATCCCGGCGGGCTCCTTCTTCGCCCTGCTGGGCCCCTCGGGCTGCGGCAAGACGACGACGCTGCGCCTGGTCGCCGGGCTCGAGGAGCCCTCCGCCGGCCGGATCCTCATCGGCGGGCGGGACGTCACCGAGACGAAGACGTACCAGCGGCCCGTCAACACCGTGTTCCAGTCGTACGCGCTGTTCCCGCACATGTCGATCCTCGAGAACGTCGCCTTCGGCCTGAAGCGGCGGAGGATCGCCGACCCCGTCGGCAAGGCGCACGAGGCGCTCCGCCTGGTCGAGCTCGACCACCTCGCCCAGCGCCGCCCCGCGCAGCTCTCCGGTGGTCAGCAGCAGCGGGTCGCCCTCGCGCGCGCCCTCGTCAACCGGCCCGCCCTGCTCCTCCTCGACGAGCCGCTCGGCGCCCTCGACCTCAAGCTCCGCCGGCAGATGCAGCTGGAGCTCAAGTCGATCCAGGAGGAGGTGGGCCTCACCTTCCTCCACGTCACGCACGACCAGGAGGAGGCCAGGACGATGGCCGACACGGTCGCGGTGATGAACAAGGGCAGGATCGAGCAGATGGGCGCGCCGGAGGAGCTCCACGAGCTCCCGCGCACCGCGTTCGTCGCGAACTTCCCCGGCCAGTCCAACCTCTTCACGCGCGAGGTGGTCGGCAGCACCGACCGCGCACTCACCGTCGACGCGGGCGGGCACCGGATCGTCGTGCCCGTCGCCCGCTGCGCCCGCACGAGCGGGGAGATCACGGTCGGCGTCCGCCCCGAGAAGCTCCTGCTGCTGACGCAGGAGCCGCCGGCGGACTCCGGCCGGAACGTGCTCGGGCCCGGCCGAGTGGTCGACGTCTCCTTCAGCGGGGTCAGCACCCAGTACACGATCCGGATGCCGGGCCTGGGCCCGGTGGTCGTCTTCGCGCAGAACATGGTCTTCGGGCCGGTCGTCGGCGAGGGAGCGGAGGTGTGGGTCGGCTTCAGCACCGAGCACGGCTTCGGACTCGCGGACGAACCGGGCTCGGTCCCGCGCTTCGAGGCGGACGACTCCACCAGCGCCATCGCCGTGCAGCGCCGGGGGCTCCTGGCCGGTCGCAGCGGGGGAGCGTAGGCATGGCCTTCGCCGCCTTCGCCACGGGGCAGGCGGATCCTCAGGACGCTCCGGTCCGCCGGCGGTCGACGGTCGCGCTCGTCCTGCTGCTGCCGGGCATCGCCTACATGCTGCTGTTCTTCCTGGCGCCGCTGATCTCGCTCGTGCTCACGTCCTTCCAGGCCGAGGTGCCGGACGGGGACATCGGCGAGTACGCCCCCGGGTTCGCCTGGCAGAACTACCTCGTGGTGATGGGCGACTACTGGCCGCACGTGCTCCGCTCCTTCGGCTACGCGCTGATCGCGACGGTGCTCGCGCTGGTGATCAGCTACCCGCTGGCCTACTTCATCGGAGTGAAGGCGCGGCCCTGGCCGCTGCTGCAGAACCTGCTCCTCACGCTGGTGATCGCGCCCTTCTTCATCAGCTTCCTGCTCCGGACGCTGGCGTGGAAGCAGATCCTCGCGGACGAGAGCCCGCTCGTGCAGGCGCTCAAGGCCGTGGCGGTCCTGCCGAGCGACGGCCACCTCACGGGGACGCCGATCGCCGTGATCTTCGGCATCACCTACAACTTCATCCCGTTCATGACGCTGCCGCTGTACACGACGCTCGAGCGCCTCGACGTACGCTTCCTGGAGGCAGGGTCGGATCTCTACGCGCACCCCGCCTCCGTGTTCTGGAGCGTGACCGTCCCCCTGTCGATGCCGGGCATCGTCTCCGGCACGCTGCTGACGTTCATCCCCGCGGCGGGCGACTACATCAACGCGAGCCGGGACTTCCTCGGCTCGTCGCAGACCTCGATGGTGGGCAACGCGATCGAGGCGAACTTCCTCACGCTCGAGAACTACCCGGCGGCCGCCGCGCTCTCGATCGTGCTGATGGCCGTGATCCTGGTCATCGTCGGCTTCTACGTGAAGCGCAGTGGAACGGAGGACCTCCTGTGACCGCGACGGCCGACCGTCCGCTCGCGAGCGCCCAGGAGGCGCTCGGCGCGCCGCCCCCCGCCCCGATCCGGGGCCGCCGCCGCTTCCGGGGCCTCGGGCTCGGCGTCTACACGGCGCTGGCGCTGCTCTTCCTGCTCATCCCTATCGGGTACACCTTCGTCTTCTCCTTCAACGACTCGGGGAAGAGCAACCTCGCCTGGCGCGGGTTCACCCTCGACAAGTGGGTGTCGGCCTGGACCAGTGAAGAGGTGATGACCGCCTTCGGGAACAGCCTGCTGGTCGGTGTGATCGCCACCGTGCTGGCCACTGCGCTCGGCACCATGATCGCCATCGCGCTCGTGCGGTTCCGCTTCCGGTTCCGGTCGGCGATCAGCCTGCTGCTGTTCCTCCCCATGGCGACTCCGGAGGTGGTGCTCGGAGCCGGCCTCGCCGCGCAGTTCCTCAGCGTGGGCGCCGAGAAGGGGCTGGTCACGATCGTGCTGGCGCACACGATGTTCTGCATCAGCTTCGTCGTGGTCACCGTGAAGGCGCGGGTGGCGAGCCTGGACCCGAAGCTGGAGGAGGCGGGACGCGACCTCTACGCGTCGCCGAACCAGGTCTTCTGGCGGATCACCTTCCCGCTGCTGCTGCCCGGCATCCTCGCCGCGGCGCTGCTCTCGTTCGCGCTGAGCTTCGACGACTTCATCATCACGAACTTCAACTCCGGATCGGTCACCACGTTCCCGAAGTTCATCTACATCGCGGCGGCGCGCGGCATCCCGGCGGAGGCGAACGTCATCGCATCGGCGGTGTTCGTCCTGGCGATCCTCGTGGTGGTGATCACGCAGGTCTCCGCGGCGGCCCGGGCGAAGCGCCTCGCGCGCGAGCAGTAGCTCAGGGCGTGCCGGGACGTGCGGTCAGACGTAGGAGGCGCGGATCGCGCCGACCGGGCGCCCGCCGCCCGACACGACCGGGTTCAGCCGCACCAGCACGTCGTTCGCCGCGGTCCGGTCCACCGCGTCCGCCTCGACCAGGAGCTTCAGCGCGACCACGGTCGCGGCGCGCAGGCTCCCGTCGAGGATCTTCAGGGCGACGGTGGTGCCGTCGGGCGAGGCCATCACGAGCACGCCCTCGGCGCCGAGCTTGGCGACCAGGCCCAGGCGCTCGATCACGACGGTGTTGTCCCGGCCCGGGCCGTCGATCGCCCACGCGTTCTCGAGGATCGCGGCCGTGAGGACGCCGGCCTGGCGGTAGAGGCCGAACGGTGAGGCGGGGGAGGAGGACACGATCCGTGAGACGCCCTTCGCCAGCGCGGTCAGAGGAAGGGCGTGCACGGGAGCTCCGCAGCCGTCGATCCCCGAGGCCACGACGCGCTCGCCGGTGAGGCGCTCGATCGTGTCGACGATGTGCTGCTGCAGCGGGTGCGTCCGCTCGAGGTAGTCCTCGGTGCTCCAGCCGTTCTGCACGCAGGCCAGCAGCATCGCCGCGTGCTTGCCCGAGCAGTTCATGTAGAGCGGGTCCGGAGTCGCGCCCGCCCGCAGCAGCTGAGCGCGGGTCCCGGAGTCGCCGGGCCAGTCGGCCGGGCACTGCAGGGCGGTGTGGTCCAGGCCGGCGCGGAAGAGCAGGTTCTGCACCAGCGCCACGTGCTGGGGGATGCCGGCGTGGCTCGCGGTGGCGATGACCGCCTCCGCGCCGTTCAGCTCGACTCCGGCGGTCATCACCGCGAGGGCCTGGAACGGCTTGAGGCAGGAGCGGGGGAAGACGGGAGCCGTCGGGGTGCCGAGGCTGCGGGCGACGCGGCCCTCGGAGTCGAGGAGGACGGCGGAGCCGGCGTGGCGCGACTCGACGAACCCGGATCGCTCGACGACGGCCAGCTCGACGGACTCGGCGACGGTGAAGGTTCCTGCTGGCATCCCCCCATCCTGCCCGATGCGTGGACCGGTCCCGCGCTCCCCGAGACGCCGAAGGCCACCGGGGAGCGCCTCGGCGCCCGCGGTGGCCTTCGGAGGATCGCGCCTAGAGGGTGGCGAACGCGTCGGCGATGACCGACACGGCGTCGTCGAGCAGCTCGTCGGTGAGGGCGAGGCTCGGCAGGAAGCGGACCACGTTGCCGTAGGTGCCGGCGCTCAGCACGAGGACCCCGTGCTGGGCGGCGTAGTCGATGATCGCCTGGACCGCGACGGCGTTCGGCTCCTTCGTGGTGCCGGCGGTGCCGGGCTGCACGAGCTCCATCGCCATCATCGCGCCGATGCCGCGGACGTCGCCGATGATGTCGTAGCGCTCCTGCAGGCCTCGAAGCGCCGCGCCCAGGCGTGCG
The DNA here is from genome assembly GCF_002932015.1 of Rathayibacter sp. AY1H3. Taxonomy (NCBI): domain Bacteria; kingdom Bacillati; phylum Actinomycetota; class Actinomycetes; order Micrococcales; family Microbacteriaceae; genus Rathayibacter; species Rathayibacter sp. AY1H3. The sequence goes on along the minus strand of NZ_PSUU01000001.1, from coordinate 21,589 downwards.
CCGATCCGATCGGCCTCGGCGAGGAGGCCCTCGCGCTCGATGCGCTCGAAGACCGCGACGGCGGCGGCGGCGGCGACGGGGTTCCCGCCGAAGGTGCCGCCCAGTCCGCCGGCCTGCGCCGAGTCCATGATCTCGGCGCGGCCCGTCACGCCCGCGAGCGGCAGGCCGCCGGCGATGCCCTTGGCCGAGAGGACGAGGTCGGGGACGAGGCCGAGGTGCTCGCTGGCGAACCAGGCGCCGGTGCGGGCCATGCCCGACTGGATCTCGTCGGCGACGAAGACGATGCCGTTGGCCGTGCACCACTCCTGCAGTGCCGGGAGGAAGCCGTCGGCGGGGACCATGAAGCCGCCCTCGCCCTGGATGGGCTCGGCGACGAGGCAGGCCAGGGCGGACGCGCCGACGGTCTTCTCGAGGTACGAGATCGCGCGCTGGGCGGCCTCGGCTCCCGACAGGCCGTCGTGGTACGGGTACGAGCTCGGCGCACGGTGGACGTCGCTGGCGAAGGGTCCGAAGCCCAGGCCGTAGGGCAGCGCCTTGAAGTTCATGGCCATCGTGAGGTTCGTGCGTCCGTGGTACGCGTGGTCGAGCACCGCGACGCCGGGGCGGCCGGTGTGCTTGCGCGCGATCTTGACGGCGTTCTCGACCGCCTCGGCACCGGAGTTGACCAGGACGGTCTTCTTGGCGAAGTCGCCGGGGGTGTGCTGGGCCAGCAGCTCCGCGACGCGGATGTAGGGCTCGTACGGAGTGACGGTGAAGAGGGTGTGCGTGAGGCGCGCGAGCTGCTCCGCGGCGGCCGCGACGACGGAGTCGTCGGTGTGCCCGATCGTCGTCACGCCGATGCCGGCGCCGAGGTCGATGAAGCTGTTGCCGTCGACGTCGACCAGGATCGCGCCGTGCGCGCGGTCGATGTAGACGGGGAGCGCGGTGCCGACGCCGGTGGGCACGACGGCGAGGCGGCGCTCGTGCAGGGCCCGGGATCGCGGCCCGGGGATCTCGGTCGCGACGCGCCGCTCCTGGGGGACTGCGGACGTGGGAACCTGGGGGGCGAGCGTGTCTGTCATGGTCCTCGGAGTCTACCCGCGGGGGTTCCGCGTCCAGAGGTCCAGACCGGCGCGACCGGCCTGATCCACCGCCGTCGAGGAGGAGCCCGATGAAGTCCGAGCACGAGTACGCGGTGTCCGTCGTCTGGGAGGGCGACCGGGGCACCGGCACGAGCGGCTATCGCGAGTACGGGCGCCAGCTGACCGTCACGGCGGAGGGCCCGGCGCCCATCCTCGCCTCGGCCGACACGCCCTTCCGGGGCGACGCCGACCGCTGGAACCCGGAGCAGCTGCTCCTCGCGGCGCTCGCGCAGTGCCACCTCCTCTCCTACCTGCACGTGGCGGTCAAGAACGGAGTCGTCGTCACCGGCTACACGGACGACGCGGTGGGCTCGATGCTGCAGGAGGGGGAGAGCGGCCGCTTCACCTCGGTGACCCTCCGGCCCCGCGTCACTGTCGCCGAGGAGTCGATGGTGGCGATCGCCCAGACGCTGCACGCCGAGGCCTCCCGGCTCTGCTTCATCGCCAACTCGGTGAACTTCTCCGTCGCCCGCGAGCCGGAGGCGTCCGCGCGCTGAGGCTCAGCGGCGCTCGTGCGGGAGCGCCCGGCGGATGCGCTCGACCGTGGTCGTCGGCGGCGACTCGTTGTACGCACCGGCGAGCTCCTGCCCGGAGAGCGCGTGGACGGCCGCCATCACCTCGTCGGTGGCGTGGCGTCGGGCGCGGCCGGAGTCGGCGGAGCCGTGCCGCGAGAGGTCCAGCGGAGCCCCGAAGCGGACCGTGATCCGGTGCAGGCGCGGCACCCTCGTGCCCACCGGCTGGAGCTCCTGCGTGCCGATCATGCCGACGGGGACCACCGGCGCGCCCGTGGTGAGGGCGAGCCATGCCACTCCGGTGCGGCCCTTGTAGAGGCGCCCGTCGCGGGAGCGGGTGCCCTCGGGGTAGACGGCGAACGCCTCGTCCCGCTCGAGGATCGCCCGGCCGAGGTCCAGCGCCTCCTGAGCGGCCTGGCCGGCGCCGCGCTCGACCGCGACGGCTCCGACGCTCGTGAAGAAGGCGCGAGAGAGGGCGCCCCGCACGCCGGTCCCCGTGAAGTAGTCCGACTTGGCCAGGAACTGCACCGGCCGCGGGGCGAGCAGCGTCAGCACCGGGGAGTCGATGAACGAGAGGTGGTTGGCCGCCAGGATCACGCGTCCCTCGGCCGGGACGTTGTCGCGCCCCTCCACGATCGGCCGGTAGACCAGCCGGCCGACGCCGCCGATGGACAGGCGCGCCAGACGCGCGGAGAGGCCGATCCCCGGGGGAGTCGGCCTCTCGTGGTCGTCGTCGATCCGCATTCCGACGAAGCTACCGGGGCGTCCATGCCGCTCCGGTCATGCGGCGGATCAGCCGAACTGGGCGAGCGCCTCCTCGATGACCGTCGCGGCGTCGTCGATGAGCTCCTCGCTGATGACCACGCTCGGCATGATCCGCAGCACGCTGTCCCAGCTGCCCGCGTCGAGGACGATCACGCCGTTCGTGGTGGCGTGCTTCAGGATCGCCGTGAGCGCCTCCGGGTACTGCTTCTTCGTGCCCGGGTGGACGAGCTCGACGCCCCACATCGCGCCCTTGCCGCGGACCTCGCCCACGACCGCGAAGCGCTCGGCCCAGTCGCCGATCCGCGCCTGCAGCAGGCGCTCGACCCGCTGCGCCTCCTCCAGCAGGCCCTCGGACTCGATCGCCTCGAACGTCGCGAGCGCCGCGGCGGTGGAGACGGGGTTGCCGCCGAACGTGCCGCCGATGCCGCCGGGCTGCACGGCGTCCATGATCTCGGCGCGGCCGGTGACGGCGGCGAGCGGGAAGCCGCCGGCGATGCCCTTGGCCGTCGTGATGAGGTCCGGGACCACGCCGTGGTGCTCGATGGAGTACCAGGTGCCGGTGCGGGCGATGCCGGCCTGGATCTCGTCCGCGACGAAGACGATGCCGTTCTCGGTGCAGAACTCGGACAGGCGGCGGAAGTAGCCCGGCGCCGGGATGATGATGCCGCCGTCGCCCTGGATCGGCTCGACGAAGAGCGCGGCCAGCTCCTGCGCGCCGATGTGGGTGGTGATGTAGTCGATGGTGCGCTCGGCCGCCTCCTCGCCCGTCATGCCCTCGGGGTCGCGGAACGGGTAGCTGATCGGGAGGCTGTAGATCTCTCCCGGGAAGGGGCCCATGCCCGCGCGCTCCGGCCAGGGGCGGTAGGTCATCGCCATCGTGAGGTTTGTGCGGCCGTGGAAGGCGTGGTCGAGCGTCGCGATGGCGCGGCGGCCGGTGAACTTCCGCGCGATCTTGACGGCGTTCTCGACCGCCTCCGCGCCGGAGTTGACCAGGATCGAGTGCTTCTCGAAGTCCCCGGGGGTGATCTCGGCGAGCTTCTCGGCGACCCGGACGTAGTTCTCGTACGGAGTGACGGTGAAGAGGGTGTGCGTCAGCTTCTCGGCCTGCGCGGCGGCCGCCGCGGCGACCGCGGGGTGCGCGTGGCCGATGGTGGTCACTCCGATGCCGCAGCCGAGGTCGATCAGGCGGTTGCCGTCGACGTCGACCAGGACCGCGCCCGACGCGTGGTCCATGTAGATGTTCGCGAGCGTCCCGGCGCCGCGGGAGACGCTGGCGACGCGGCGCTCCTGGAGGGCGACGGAGCGCGGGCCGGGGAGCTCGGTGACGAGCTCTCGGGACTGGGGGACCGAGAATTCACGCATGCCCCGATGGTAGGCCTGGGACCGTTCGAGGACCCGCACCCAGCGCGTTGCGAGGCGCGCCGTGCAGGATGGAGGCGATCCCCGAACGTCCACCGGCCGCCGCCGGTCACGAAAGGTGCCCCTGTGCGCAGAACCCTCGCGATCCTCGCCGTCCTCGGCGCCTCCCTGAGCCTGGCGGCCTGCACCCCCGGGGAGCCGGATGCAGCGCCGTCCGCCTCCGCCACCCCGCTCGGCTGCGCGACCGAGGGCGAGGCGACCGCCGCAGTGCAGACCAGCGGCGACTTCGCCACCAAGCCGGTCACCGTGTTCCCCAGCCCGGTCAGCGTGAACGCCACCGACCGCTCCGTGGCGATCGGGGTCACCGGCGAGGAGGTCGCCGAGGGCGACACCGTGCTGGTCGACTACACGCTCTACAACGGGACGAGCGGTGCCGAGTTCTCGGCGAGCAGCTACGCGTCCGGTGGCCGCGCGGCCTTCGAGGTCGACACCGACCAGTACCTCGCCGGTCTCGTGAAGGCCGTCAACTGCGCGACCGTCGGCTCGCGCGTCGTCGCCGTCGTTCCCCCGGCCGACGCGTTCGGCGACGCCGGGCAGAGCCAGTTCGGCATCGCCGCGACCGACTCGATCGTCATGGTGATCGACGTCGAGCAGATCGTGCCGACCGCCGCCGACGGCGAGCCGCAGCCCCCGGTCGACGGCCTGCCGACGGTGGCGCTCGCCGAGGACGGGGCGCCCACCGTCACCATCCCCTCGACCGACCCGCCCGCCGACCTGCAGCTCGCCGTCCTCAAGAAGGGGAGCGGCGCGACCGTGGCCGACGGCGACCAGCTGATCGTGCAGTACCAGGGCGTGGTCTGGGGCACCGGCGAGGTGTTCGACCAGAGCTGGGGGAAGCCCGCTCCCGCCGCCTTCGGCACCGGCGACGTGATCGAGGGCTTCAAGGAGGCCGTGGTCGGCCAGACCGTCGGCTCGCAGGTGCTGGTCACCATCCCGCCGTCGAAGGGCTACGGCGACCAGGGCAACCAGAACGCGGGGATCAGCGGGACCGACACCCTCGTCTTCGTGGTCGACATCCTCGCCATCAGCTGACCGGGAGGCGCTGGGTGCTCCGTGCCAGGATGGGCGGATGCGCAGGGTCATCATCCTCGGCTCGACCGGGTCCATCGGCACGCAGGCTCTCGACGTCATCGGCGCGAACCGCGAGCGGTTCGAGGTCGTCGGCCTCGCCGCCGGCTCGAACCGGGCGGCGGTCGCCGAGCAGGCGTCCGCGTTCGGCGTCGAGCACACGGCGTTCGGTGCGGAGGAGGCCGAGCAGCTGATCCGCTCGGTCGACGCGGACGTCGTGCTGAACGGGATCACCGGCTCGGTGGGGCTCGGCCCGACGCTCGCGGCGCTCGAGGAGGGCAGGACGCTCGCTCTCGCCAACAAGGAGTCGCTGATCGTCGGCGGCGAGCTCGTCACCTCGCTCGCCGGTCCCGGCCAGATCGTGCCGGTCGACTCCGAGCACTCCGCGATCGCCCAGGCCCTCCTCGCGGGCGAGCACCGCGAGGTCCGCCGCCTGGTGCTGACCGCGTCCGGCGGGCCGTTCCGGGGACGCGACCGCGCCTCCCTCCGCGACGTCACCCCGGCGCAGGCGCTCGCACATCCGACCTGGGACATGGGCCTGGTCGTCACGACCAACTCCTCCACCCTGGTCAACAAGGGGCTCGAGGTGATCGAGGCGCACCTGCTCTTCGACGTCCCCTACAACCGGATCGACGTCACCGTGCACCCGCAGTCGGTGATCCACTCGATGGTCGAGTACGTCGACGGCTCGACGATCGCCCAGGCCTCGCCGCCGGACATGCGGCTCCCGATCTCGCTCGGCCTCGACTGGCCGCACCGCGTCGCCGGGGTCGGCGTCCCGCTCGACTGGACCCGCTCCGACTCCTGGACGTTCGAGCCGCTGGACGAGGAGGCGTTCCCCTCGGTCCGGCTCGCGAAGCGCGTCGGGGAGGCGGGCGCCTCCTACCCGGCCGTGTTCAACGCGGCGAACGAGCAGGCCGTGCAGGCGTTCCACGCGGGGCGGATCGGCTCCCTCGACATCCTCGCGACGGTGGAAGCGGTGGTCGACGCGCACAGCATCGACGGCACGCTGACCCGCGAGTCGCTGGCCGCGGCGGAGGAGTGGGCGCGCCGCACGGCGGACGAGCGGATCGCCGGAGTCTGACCAGGGGTCATCCGAACGGGCTCCTTCTCCGCGGATCCGTGTCGGCGGACGTCGCGCCGCTGATCCGCTCGGCCGCGGAGTTCATCGGATCCGTGCAGGCGCACCCCAGCGTGGACGGGCGGGCCCGGCCTACAGTGTGTCGGTGGAATCCGTGCTGCTCTTCGTCCTCGGCGTCGTCATCATCGCCGTCGGCGTCGCCCTCTCCATCGCCCTGCACGAGGTCGGGCACCTGCTCCCCGCCAAGCTGTTCGGGGTCAAGGTCACGCAGTACATGATCGGGTTCGGGCCGACCCTCTTCTCCCGGCGCCGCGGCGAGACGGAGTACGGCGTCAAGGCGATCCCGCTCGGCGGCTACATCGCCATGATCGGCATGTACCCGCCGAAGCACCCGGGGGACCGGCCCACGGAGTCGAGCACAGGCTTCTTCAACGGCCTGGCGTCCTCCGAGGCCCAGCTCGAGGAGCCCCGGCGCGGCGCCTACGCCACGATGATCGACGAGGCCCGTGCCGCCAGCGCCGAGACGATCGGCGACGGCGAGGACCATCGCGCGTTCTACCGGCTCCCCGTGTGGAAGCGCGTGATCGTCATGGCCGGCGGCCCCTTCATGAACCTCGTGATCGCCACGGTCCTCTTCACCGTCCTCCTCTGCGGCATCGGGATCCCGCAGAGCACCAGCACCCTCGCCGCGGTCTCGCAGTGCGTGGTCCCGGAGTCGCAGCGCGCGACCGCGACCTGCACCGCCGACGACCCGCTGGCACCCGGAGCCGCGGCCGGCCTGCTGCCGGGCGACACGATCACGGCGATCGACGGCACTCCGGTGAGCACCTGGAACGACCTGACCCCGATCATCCAGCGCTCCGCGGGCGTCCCGCTCAGCGTGTCCGTCCAGCGCGACGGCGCCCCGCTGACCCTCACGATCACCCCGGCCGAGAACGAGGTCGCGGTGACCGACGCGAACGGCGCCCCCGTCACCGACGCCTCCGGTGCGATCGAGACGCAGACGGTCGGCTTCATCGGCATCTCGCCCACGTCGGCCCTCGCGCAGCAGCCGGTCACTGCGGGGGCCGAGACGGTCTAGTGGAACATCGCCAGCGTCGCCAATGTGATCGTCAACCTGTCGCAGCGCCTCATCGACGTCGCCCAGGCGGCGTTCGGCTCGGAGGCGCGCGACGCCAACGGCCCGATCAGCGTCGTCGGAGTGGGCCGGATCGCGGGCGAGATCGCCGCCTCCGACCAGCTCCCCGTCGTGTCCAAGGTGCAGACGATGGTCGGCGTCCTCGCCTCGCTCAACGTCGCCCTCCTCGTCTTCAACCTGGTGCCGCTGCTCCCCATGGACGGCGGCCACATCGCCGGCGCCCTCTGGGAGGGCCTGCGCCGCCGGATCGCCAAGCTCTTCGGACGTCGCGACCCCGGCCCCGTCGACATCGCCCGCCTGCTCCCGCTCACCTACGTCGTCGTCCTCGTCCTCGGCGGCATGAGCGCCCTCCTCATCTACGCCGACATCGTCAAGCCGATCACGCTGTTCTGAGTTGGATTCCACGCCGGGCCTCGCCCGGCGTGGCGCGGTCGGCTTCTCGGGGTGGGGCGTGGGTGGAGCGGGGTGCGAACGGCTGGGGCGAATCGCTGGGACGCGATTCACCGTTCGCCTCGAGGGTGGCAGGGCGGTCGCTGACCGGCGTGGCGCGGTCCGCTCTGTGAAGGGAGCGGGCTGGCAGCGTCTGCGGTTAATCGCTCGGACGGGATCGGCGGTTCGGCTCGGGAGCGAGGCGACCGCGGATCGTCGTGCGGTCTCGGGCTGAGAGCAGGTGCGGTGGACGGGTTCCGAGGCGCGCAGGAGGGGCGGCGGCTGGGAAGGTGCGGCGAGCGGACGAGGGGTCCCGCGGCGCGCGTACGATGGGGCGCGTGCCAGCAGTGAATCTGGGTCTTCCCAAGGTCCCCATGACCCTCGCCCCCCGCCGCAAGTCCCGCCAGATCAAGGTGGGCAAGGTGCTCGTGGGCGGTGACGCGCAGGTCAGCGTCCAGTCGATGTGCACCACACCGACGACGAACATCAACGCGACCCTCCAGCAGATCGCCGAGCTCACCGCGTCCGGCTGCGACATCGTCCGCGTCGCGGTGCCGAGCCGCGACGACGCGGAGGCGCTGCCGATCATCGCCAAGAAGAGCCAGATCCCGGTCATCGCCGACATCCACTTCCAGCCCAACTACGTCTACGCCGCGATCGACGCCGGCTGCGCCGCGGTCCGCGTGAACCCCGGCAACATCCGCAAGTTCGACGACCAGGTCGGCAAGATCGCCGCCGCCGCGAAGGCCGCCGGCGTGTCGATCCGCATCGGCGTCAACGCCGGCTCGCTCGAGCCGAGCATCCTGCAGAAGTACGGCAAGCCCACCCCCGAGGCCCTCGTCGAGAGCGCCGTCTGGGAGGCCAGCCTCTTCGAGGAGCACGACTTCCACGACTTCAAGATCTCGGTCAAGCACAACGACCCCGTCGTCATGGTGAAGGCCTACCGCCAGCTCGCCGAGCGCGGCGACTGGCCCCTCCACCTCGGCGTCACCGAGGCCGGCCCCGAGTTCCAGGGGACCATCAAGTCCGCCACCGCCTTCGGCATCCTCCTCGGCGAGGGCATCGGCGACACCATCCGCGTGTCCCTCTCGGCCCCGCCCGCGCAGGAGGTCAAGGTCGGCCTGCAGATCCTCCAGTCGCTGAACCTCCGCGAGCGCAAGCTCGAGATCGTCTCCTGCCCCAGCTGCGGCCGCGCACAGGTCGACGTCTACACGCTCGCCAACGACGTCACCGCCGGCCTCGAGGGCATGAGCGTCCCGTTGCGCGTCGCCGTCATGGGCTGCGTCGTCAACGGACCCGGCGAGGCCCGCGAGGCCGACCTGGGCGTCGCCTCCGGCAACGGCAAGGGCCAGATCTTCGTCAAGGGCGAGGTCATCAAGACCGTCCCCGAGGCCGAGATCGTCCAGACCCTCATCGAGGAGGCCAACCGCCTGGCCGCCGAGATGCCGGCCGACGACACCTCGACCGGAGCCCCGGTCGTCACCGTCGGCGCGAACTGACGGCGCGGGGCGGATCGACGTGGTCCGCCCCGCACTGCGCCTCGCGCTCGTGGTCGTCGCCGCCGCGCTCCTCGCCTCCGGTGTCGCCGCGCTCCGCAGCGGCCCGTCCTCCGAGGCCGGCGAGTGCATCGACAGCCGCACCCCGCAGGACCCCTTCGGCTGCGACCGCTGGGTGCTGACCGCGGCAGAGGGGGAGACCCCGTACACGGCCTGGGTCGAGGACGCCCGCGTTCGCCTCCGCTCGGAGAGCGTCGGGGGTGCGCCGACCCTGGTCGTCGGCACGGGCTGCCTCGTGGTCAGCGCCGCCTACCGGATCGACGACGGCGTGCTGGTCCCCGGCGACGAGGTGACCGGATCCGACAGCTGCTCCGACACGCCGAGCCCCGAGGCCATCCGGCTCCGGGCGCTCCTCTCCGGCCCGATGACGATCGGCGGCACCCCCGACGACGTGCTGCTGGACGGCACGGGCGGAGCGGTCGTCTTCTCGCGGATCCCCGACTGAGGGTCCCGGCGCCCTCGCGAGCCGGGGGAGCGCAGCGGATAGGATCGTCCCTCGTGGTCACCCGTCTCTCGCATCTGTTCGTCCGCACGCTCCGGGAGGATCCCGCCGACGCCGAGGTCGCGGGCCACCGCCTCCTCGTCCGCGCGGGCTACATCCGCCGTCAGGCGCCCGGCGTCTTCGCCTGGCTGCCGCTGGGACTGCGCGTCAAGCGCCGCATCGAGCGGATCATCCACGAGGAGATGGAGGCCGCCGGCGCCCAGGAGGTGCACTTCCCCGCGCTCCTGCCCCGCGAGCCCTACGAGCTCTCGGGCCGCTGGACCGAGTACGGCGACGGCGTGTTCCGCCTGAAGGACCGCAAGGACGCCGACTACATGCTGGCTCCCACGCACGAGGAGTTCTTCACGCTGCTCGTGAAGGACCTCTACTCCTCCTACAAGGACCTGCCCCTGTCGATCTACCAGATCCAGGACAAGTACCGGGACGAGGCGCGGCCCCGCGCGGGCCTCCTGCGCGGCCGCGAGTTCACGATGAAGGACGCGTACTCCTTCGACTACACCGACGCCGGCCTCGACGCGAGCTACCAGCGCCAGCGCGACGCCTACGAGCGGATCTTCGCCCGTCGGGGCCTGGAGGAGGTGATCGTGCAGGCCGAGGCCGGAGCGATGGGCGGCTCCCGGAGCGAGGAGTTCCTGCACCCTACCCCCGTCGGCGAGGACACCTTCGTCCGGTCGGCGGGAGGGTACGCGGCGAACGTCGAGGCGTACCGCACGCCCGTCCCCGCGGCGCTGCCCGTCGAGGGCCTGCCCGAGGCGCGCGTCTTCGACTCGCCCGACACCCCGACCATCCAGACCCTGGTCGACCTGGCGAACGCGACGCAGCCCCGCCCCGACGGCCGCGCCTGGACCGCCGCCGACACCCTGAAGAACGTCGTCCTCGCGCTCACCGCGCTCGACGGCACCCGCGAGCTCGTGATCGTCGGCCTGCCCGGCGACCGCGACGTCGACCTCAAGCGCGCCGAAGTGGCGTTCGCCCCGGCCGAGGTCGAGGCCGCCACGGCGGAGGACTTCGCGAAGCACCCCGGACTGGTCAAGGGCTACATCGGACCCTGGTCGGCCGAGGGAGCCGTCCTGGGCGAGGAGTCGGCGACCGGCGTCCGCTACCTGCTCGACCCGCGCGTGGTCGACGGCACCGCCTGGATCACCGGGGCCAACGTCTCCGGGCAGCACGTCCTCGACCTGGTCGCCGGCCGCGACTTCCACGGCGACGCCACCGTCGAGGTCGCGGACGTCCGCACCGGCGACGAGGCGCCCGACGGCTCGGGCCCGATCGAGACCGCCCGCGGCATGGAGATCGGCCACGTCTTCCAGCTCGGCCGCAAGTACGCCGACGTCCTCGGGCTGAAGGTGCTCGACGAGAACGGGAAGCTGGTCACCGTCACGATGGGCTCCTACGGCATCGGCGTGACCCGCATCCTCGCCATCATCGCCGAGGCCACCCACGACGACCGCGGACTGCTGTGGCCCGCGAACGTCGCGCCGTTCGACGTGCACGTCATCGCGACCGGCAAGGACGCGGCGGCTCTCGAGCTCGCCGAGTCGGTCGGTGCCTCCCTCGAGGCCGCCGGCCGCGACGTGCTGATCGACGACCGCCCGAAGGTCTCGCCCGGCGTCAAGTTCGGCGACGCCGAGCTGATCGGGGTGCCCGTGATCGTCATCGCGGGGCGAGGAGCGGCAGACGGGATCGTCGAGCTGTGGGACCGCCGGTCCGGCGAGCGCGAGCAGCTCCCGGTCGCCGAGGCGCTCGCCCGGCTGGGCGCCTAGACCCGACACGCCGAGGGCCCCGCCACCGCTTCCCGCGGCAGGCGGGGCCCTCCGTGCCTCGGCAGGAACCGCGGGTGGAACCCTGGGCCGCGTCGGGTACCCTTGAGGGCTGATCCGGGTGAGAGCCCGGCAGGCGAACGACCGCGGTCACCACCGCGGCATCCAAGTGAATAGAGAGAAAGGCCCGCCCGTGGACATCGACCTGAGCGTTCTGCGACTCATGGAGCGCGAGCGCGAGATCCCCTTCGAGGAACTCGTGCAGATCATCGAGCAGGCGATCCTGACCGCCTACCTCAAGCACATCGGCCAGGCCGACGACGCCGACAAGGCCACCGCCGTCGACGCGCGCGTGCACCTCGACCGCAAGACCGGTCACGTCTCGGTCTTCGTGCCCGAGCTCGACGAGGAGGGCGCCGTCGTGGGCGAGGCCGAGGACTCCCCGCGCGACTTCGGCCGCATCGCCGCCTTCGCCGCGAAGCAGGTCATCAACCAGCGCCTGCGCGACATCGCCGACGAGCACGTGCTCGGCGAGTTCAAGGGCCGCGAGGGCGACATCGTCGCCGGCGTCATCCAGCAGGGCCCCAATCCGCGGATGATCCACGTCGACCTCGGCTCCATCGAGGCGATCCTCTCGCCCGAGGAGCAGGTGCCCGGCGAGGACTACAGCCACGGACGCCGCATCCGCGTCTACGTCACGAGCGTCGGCCGCGGACCCAAGGGCCCGTCGGTCCAGGTGTCCCGCACCCACCCGTCGCTGGTGCGCAAGCTGTTCGCCCTCGAGGTCCCCGAGATCGCGTCCGGCGTGGTGGAGATCGTCTCCCTCGCCCGCGAGGCCGGCCACCGCACCAAGATCGCGGTGCGCGCGACCGAGCCCGGCGTGAACGCCAAGGGCGCCTGCATCGGCGAGCTCGGCCAGCGCGTGCGCGCGGTGACCGCCGAGCTCAACAACGAGAAGATCGACATCGTCGACTACTCCTCCGACCTGCCGACCTTCGTCGCCAGCGCGCTCTCGCCCGCCAAGGTGACCAGCGCGTTCGTGATCGACCAGAGCCTCAAGGCCGTCCGCGCGCTCGTCCCCGACTACCAGCTCTCGCTCGCCATCGGCAAGGAGGGCCAGAACGCCCGCCTCGCCGCCAAGCTGACCGGCGCGAAGATCGACATCCAGCCCGATTCGGTGATGGACGGGGAGTGATCCCCGAGCATCGGCCGTGCGGGGGAGCGGTCCCAGAGGGGAGGGAGTAGAGTGGAAGCCGTCAGAACGTGCGTCGGCTGCCGTCTGCGCGCCCCCCGGGCCTCTCTTCTGAGGCTGGTCCTCCACTCGAACGTCCTCGCGGTAGACCCGCGTGCCGTCCGTCCTGGTCGGGGAGCGTGGCTCCACGACACAGCCGACTGCTACGAGCTCGCGGTCAAGCGCCGCGCGTTCGGAAGAGCGTTCCGGACACGCGAGAGCGTGGACGCGAGCGAGCTGGAGCAGTACATCGCACGATCCGACCGGCTCGGCCCCTCGACCGGAGGGGCCGGAGCAGCGCACGATCACACCATAGAGAACAGGCAGAACGGCCCGTGAACTGATCATGAGCGAAGACTGATGAGCGGCTCGAAATGAGACCCGTCCGTTCGTGACGCCTGCCCCCGTCTTGGGTGCAGGCCCAAGACAGGAGAGAAGTGGCAAAACCACGCGTACACGAGATCGCATCCGAACTGGGTGTCGATAGCAAGGTCGCACTTGCGAAGTTGAAGGAGCTCGGCGAGTTCGTCAAGGGCCCGTCCTCGAGCATCGAACCCCCGGTGGCGCGCAAGCTCCGCCAGGCCCTCCAGGGCCAGGGCGGTTCCTCCGCGGGAGCGTCGGCGACCCCGACCGCCCCCGCCGCCGGCGCCCGTCCCGGGGCCCCGCGCCCCTCCGGCGCCCGTCCGTCCGCGCCCACGCCCGGCCCGGCCAAGCCGCCCGCTCCGGCGCCGGCACCGCCGATGTCTGTCGCCGAGCGCCAGGCCCAGGCTCAGGCAGCCCAGGAGGCCGCGGCCGCTCAGCGCGCCCAGGCAGCCAAGGACGCGCCCGCCGAGGCCGCCGCTCCGGCTCCGACCGAGGCCCCCGCGGCTCCGGCCGCCGCCGAGAAGCCGGCGTCCGGCGCGACCCCCGGCGGACCCAAGCCCGTGACCCCGCGTCCGGCTCCCGCCGCGAACACCCCGCGCCCCGGCGGCGCCTCGGGCGGCTCCAACCGCCCCGGCGGCACCCCGCGCCCGGGCAACAACCCGTTCGCCAGCAACCAGGGCATGGGACAGCGTCCCGCCGCCCCGCGCCCCGGCAACAACCCCTTCGCCAGCTCGCAGGGCATGGGATCGCGTCCGACCCCGGGCAACATCCCCCGCCCCGCTGCTCCGCGCCCCGGCGCGCCCCGACCCGGCGGACCCGGCATGGGCCAGCGCCCCGCCGGCTTCGGCCAGCGTCCCGGCGGACCCGGCGGCGGAGCAGGACGTCCCGGCGGTGCCGGTCGTCCGGCCGGCGGCGGCTTCCAGCGCCCCGGCGGCGCTCCCGGTGCCGGTGGCGGCTTCGCCCCGCGTCCCGGTGGCGGCGGCGGTCGCGGTCGCGGCCCCGGCGGTGGAACCGCAGGAGCCTTCGGTCGCGGTGGCGGCAAGAGCAAGGCCCGGAAGTCCAAGCGCACGAAGCGTCAGGAGTTCGAGCTCAGGGAGGCCCCGTCGCTCGGCGGCGTCAGCGTCCCCCGCGGCGACGGCAGGACGGTCATCCGTCTGCGCCGCGGCGCGTCGATCTCGGACTTCGCCGACAAGATCGAGGCCATGACCGGCGTGCCGGTGCCCCCCGGCAACCTGGTCACCGTCCTCTTCGCCCTCGGCGAGATGGCGACGGCCACCGAGTCGCTCGACGAGGCCACCTTCGAGGTGCTCGGCTCCGAGCTCGGCTTCAAGATCCAGGTCGTCTCGCCCGAGGACGAGGACAAGGAGCTCCTCGAGGGCTTCGGTCTCGACCTCGAGCAGGAGCTCGACGACGAGACGGACGAGGACCTCGAGATCCGTCCCCCCGTCGTCACCGTCATGGGTCACGTCGACCACGGAAAGACGCGCCTGCTCGACGCGATCCGCAACGCCAACGTCGTCGCCGGCGAGGCGGGCGGCATCACGCAGCACATCGGTGCGTACCAGGTCGTCGCGGAGCACGAGGGCATCGAGCGCCCGATCACCTTCATCGACACCCCGGGTCACGAGGCGTTCACCGCCATGCGAGCCCGCGGTGCCCAGGTCACGGACATCGCGATCCTCGTGGTCGCGGCGGACGACGGCATCATGCCGCAGACCATCGAGGCGCTGAACCACGCCCAGGCGGCCAACGTGCCGATCGTGGTCGCGGTGAACAAGGTGGACAAGCCCGACGCCAACCCGGCCAAGGTGCGCCAGCAGCTCACCGAGTTCGGGCTCGTCGCCGAGGAGTACGGCGGAGACGTCATGTTCGTCGACGTGTCGGCTCGCGCGGGCACCGGCATCCAGGACCTCCTGGACGCCGTGCTGCTCACCGCGGACGCCGGTCTCGACCTGCGCGCCAACCCCAACAAGGAGGCGCGCGGAGTCGCGATCGAGGCGAAGCTCGACAAGGGACGCGGTGCGGTCGCGACCGTGCTCATCCAGTCGGGAACGCTGCGCGTCGGAGACGCGATCGTCGCCGGAACGGCCTACGGCCGCGTCCGTGCGATGGCGGACGAGAACGGCAACGCCGTCCTCGAAGCCGTGCCGTCGCGTCCGGTGCAGGTGCAGGGACTCTCGTCCGTGCCCCGCGCCGGCGACAACTTCCTCGTCACCGAGGAGGACCGCACGGCCCGTCAGATCGCCGAGAAGCGCGAAGCCGCTCAGCGCAACGCCCTGCTGGCCAAGGCCCGCAAGCGCATCTCGCTCGAGGACTTCACCCGTGCTCTCGAGGAGGGCAAGGTCGAGTCGCTCAACCTCATCATCAAGGGCGACGTGTCCGGTGCCGTCGAGGCGCTGGAGGAGTCGCTCGTCAAGATCGAGGTCGACGACTCGGTGCAGCTGCGCATCATCCACCGCGGTGTCGGTGCGATCACGGAGTCGGACGTCAACCTCGCGACGATCGACAACGCGATCATCGTGGGCTTCAACGTCCGCCCCGACCCGAAGGCCCGCGAGCGCGCTGCTCGAGAAGGAGTGGACATCCGCTTCTACTCGGTCATCTACAACGCGATCGAAGAGGTCGAGAACTCGCTCACGGGCATGCTCAAGCCCGAGTTCGAGGAGGTCCAGTCCGGTGTCGCCGAGATCCGCGAGGTGTTCCGCTCCTCCAAGTTCGGCAACATCGCGGGTGTCATCGTCCGCTCCGGCACGATCACCCGCAACTCGAAGGCGCGCGTCATCCGTGACGGCGTCGTGGTCGGGGACAACCTGGCCATCGAGTCGCTGCGTCGCTTCAAGGACGACGTCACGGAGGTCCGTACGGACTACGAGGCCGGTATCGGACTCGGAAAGTACAACGACATCCAGATCGGCGACGAGATCGAGACGATCGAGATGAAGGAGAAGCCGCGAGGCTGATCCGCTCCACTGGAAGGCCCGGGTCCGCCCGGGCCTTCCGGCGTCTCACGGCGCTGTTCGTGCGGGATCGGGAGGGGACTCTCGTCCTCTCGCGCCCTGCGGGAGGAATCGGGGGCCGCCCGTGTCCCGGAGGTGCGCACCCTCCAGCGTGCGCTTCCGCACCTCCGGGCGTGGGAGGCCGGCCCCGATCAGACGTTCTTGCAGCGGTGACTGCGCCCGCTGAGCGAGCAGCGAGCCTGCGGGCGACGTCCGGCTCCCGATCCAGCACCTGAGCCTTCCCGCCCCCCCGATCCCCGAGGATCAGGGAGCCGCGAGGAGGCACCCCACCCGCGCCGTCGCAGACGCGCCCCACCCGCGCCGTCGCAGACGCGCGGTCGAGGGGCATCACGCCCCAGAAGCAAGGCCCCCTCGGACGCGACCGGTCGTCCGGGCGGAGAGTGGTTGAATGGCGAGCTGAACGGTTCGCCGAGAGAGATGTGAGGACCAGCCATGGCAGATCCGGCCCGGGCGAGGAAGCTCGCCGAACGTATCCAGGTGATCGTCGCGAAGCGGCTCGAGCGCGGTCTCCGCGACCCGCGCCTCGGCTTCGTCACCATCACCGATGTCCAGGTGACCGGCGACCTGCAGCACGCCTCGGTGTTCTACACGGTCTACGGCACCGATGAGGAGCGCGCCGATTCGGCCGCGGCTCTCAAGGCCGCCACCGGCATGCTCCGCACCGAGGTGGGCAGGAACATCACGTCCCGGCTCACGCCTTCGCTCGAGTTCATCCTCGACGCGGTGCCCGAGAACGCGAAGCACATCGAGGATCTGCTCGCCGCCGCGCGCAGCCAGGACTCGCAGGTGCAGTCGCTCGCCGCTCAGGCGGACTACGCCGGCGAGGCCGACCCCTATGTGAAGCCCCGCGAGGACGACGAGGACTAGGCGCCGAGCCCGAACACCGCGGAGCCCGTGGCGACGTCGACCGATTCCAGGACGACGACGACACGGGCTCCCGGCTCGAGCGGGGCCGGGAGGTCGACGGTGATCTCCGGGTCGAGCAGCTGGACCGAGGAGCGGGTGCGCGCCGAGGAGACGACGATCCCGCTGAAGGAGGCTCCTTCGCGGCCGCGGAGGACGGCGGCCTCGACGATCGCGGTCGCCGCACGGGAGGCGGCTCCGGCCCGGCGGTCGCTCGCGGCGAGGAGCGGCGGGAGCAGGGGCAGCGCCTCGCGCAGCTGCGACGGGATCGTTCCGCCCCGGGACACCGCGAGGCAGACGGCGAGGCCGAACCGGTCGACCAGGCGCCGCAGGGGCGCGGTGACGTGCGCGTACGGCGCGGCGAGAGCCGCCTGCGCGGGATGCTCCGGCGGGGCGCCGTCGAAGGCGGTGTAGTCGGCGCCGCGGAACAGGGTCGCCGCGGCGTACATGATGGCGAGCTGGGCGGGGTCGTCGGTGTCGAGGCGGCGCAGGTAGGCGCCGTAGGCCTCCTCCTCGGGCCACGGGACGCCGAGCGCCGCGGCTCGGGAGCGGAAGGCCGCGACGGTGGCGGGGTCGGCCTCGGGCATGGTCCGGAGGATGCCCACCCCCGCGTCGAGCATCATCGTCGCCGCCGCCATACCGGTCAGCAGCGAGACCTGGGCGTTCCAGCCCTCGACGGCCAGGGGAGCGCGGCGCTCGACCCGGTAGCCGCCGTCGACGGCGACGATCTCCTCCTCGGGCAGCGTCAGGCTCGCTCCTCCGCGCTCGGCCTCGCGCGCCAGGCGCTCGCGTCCGAACCAGGGGAGCAGGGCGAGGGAGGGGTGCGGATCGCCCGCGTCGACGCTGCGCTGCACGCCCTCGTAGTCGAGCCGGGCCACGCTGCGCACGAGCGCCCGCTCGAGGTGCACCGAGCTCGGCTCCGCCCGCTCGTCGAGGGTCAGCGTCCAGACCAGCGCTCGGCGCGTCTCGTCCGGCAGGAGCGACGCGGCCCCCTCGGAGAGGACCGCGGGGTGCAGCGGGACGCGGCCGTCCGGGAGGTAGTAGGTCTGGCCGCGGCGGCGCGTCTCGGCGTCGAGCGCTCCGCCGGTGCGGACGACCGCGGGCACGTCCGCGATGGCGTAGCGGAGGACGACGCCCTCCGACGTGCGCTCCAGGTGGAGGGCCTGGTCCAGGTCGAGCGAGCCGGGCGGGTCGATCGTCACGAAGGGGAGGTCCGTCCGGTCGACGCGGTCCTCGTCGTCCGCTCCGGCGTCCGCGTGCTGGGCCTCGGCCAGCGCGGCTGGCGGGAAGGGGCCGGGCAGGTTGTGCTCGACGCGGACCGCGGCGAGGGCGCGCTGGACGTCCTGGGCGAGGTCGACGTCGAGGGCGCGCTCGACGGCGGCGTCGGGGCGGGGGAGGCGGAGGCGGCGACCGGTCACGGCGCCGACCCTACCCGCCTCCTCCGACGCGGACGGCGGTCGACGGGCCCTCAGGAGCCGGGGAGGAGGTAGCCGTCCTCCGGGCCGCCCGTCGCCAGGCCGTCGGCGAGGAGCCCGGCCAGGGCGCGACCGCGCTGGTCGGCGTCCGGCCAGAGAGACTCCACCTCGGCCGCGGTGACCGGGCCGTGCGCGGCGCGCAGCTCGGCGAGGATGAGGCCGCGGACCTGGCGGTCCGAGCCCTCGAACCGCTTCTGCTTCGCCTTCACGGGACCGGTGTGCTCGGGGTACCCCTCCGCCCGCCAGCGGCAGAGGTCGCGGATCGGGCACTCGTCGCAGCGCGGAGCGCGGGCGGTGCAGACGACCGCCCCCAGCTCCATCGCGCCCGCGTTGAAGGCCGCCGCCTCGGAGAGCGACTCGGGCAGCAGCGCCGACATCGCGGCGAGGTCGGCCCTCGCGCGGGGCGGGCCGGGCTCCGCCGCTCCGTCGACCGCGCGCGCGAGGACCCGGCGGACGTTGGTGTCGACCACGGGGTGCCGCCTCCCGTAGGCGAACACGGCGATGGCGCGGGCGGTGTAGTCGCCGATGCCGGGCAGCGCGAGGAGGGTCTCGACGTCGTCGGGGACCACGTCGCCGTGCTCCTCGGCGATCGCCACGGCGCAGGCATGCAGGCGCAGGGCCCGCCGCGGGTAGCCCAGGGACTGCCAGGCGCGCACCGCCTCGCCGGGCGGGACGGCGGCGAGCGCGGAGGGTGTCGGCCAGCGCTCCAGCCACTCCGCCAGACGCGGGACGACGCGGACCACCGGGGTCTGCTGCAGCATGAACTCGCTGACGAGCGTGCCCCAGGCGGGGAAGCCCTCGCGGCGCCACGGCAGGTCGCGGGCGCTCGTGCGGAACCAGGCGGTGATCGCGTCGACGAGAGGGTCGGAGGGCATCAGCCCACACTAGGCGGCGGCGCGTATCGTGGGCGGATGACCAGGTGGGCTCCGCAGAAGGCCGATGTGCTCGACGCTCTCGCGGCGGAGGTGCTGCACAACTACGGGCGCGGACGGGTCAAGGTCGGGATCGACGGCGACGACCCCGCGGTGAGCGCGGCGTTCGCGGTCGACCTCGCGGAGGCGCTCCGCCGGGCCGGCAAGGACGCGATCGTCGCGCACCTCGCCGACTTCCGACGTCCCCGCGCCGATCGGGACGACCCCGCCGTGCCCGACGAGCAGCGCTCCTACGCGGCCGGGTACGACTACGAGCTCCTGCGCCGCGTGCTGCTCGATCCGTTCACCCTCGGCGGCAGCACCGGGTTCGTGCTGGCGGGCTTCGACGCGGTGCGCGACGAGGCGCGGCAGGCGCGCTGGCGGACCGCCGGCCGCGACGCGGTGCTGCTCGTCGAAGGCGAGTTCGCCCTCCGGCCGGAGCTGCGCGGAGCGTGGAGCACCAGCATCCGCCTCGACACGCAGGAGCCGCCGGTGGACGCGGCGTACCGCGCCACGACGGACCTGCGCCGGCTGGCGGGGATCCTCGTCGACGTCCGCGATCCGGAGCAGCCCCGGCGCCTCTTCGCCGACTCCTGCTGAGCCTCGGGACGGAGGCCGCCGCCGCGGGCGGCGTCCGTCCGACAGGGCCGCGGGCTCAGACCAGGGCGGCGCGGCGCACGACCTCCGCCGGCGGCACGAAGGCGCCCGCCCCCTCGACCTCGTGCACCAGGTCGACCAGCAGCTGGTTGACCTGTGCCTCGCGCCCGCCGCGGTGAGCGGTGCGGACCACGGCCCCGGCCAGGTGGTCGATCTCGCTCGGCACTCCGCGGCGGATGCTCTGAAGCGTCGACCCGGGGTTCGGCACCTCGCCCATCCGCGCGGCCATCCGGCGGGGGAGCAGCTCGACCAGGGGCAGGGGAGCGGCGGCCAGGGCGCGGACGGACGTGTTCGAGAGTCCCTGCAGCGAGCCGAAGCGGACGCCAGACGCGAAGCCCGTCCGGGCGGCCTCGCGCATCGACCGGGCGAGGACGCGCCGCAGCCCCGGATCGTCGATCGTCTCCTGGACCGAGAGCCCGGTGATCGCGGGCAGGGCGTTGACCTCGTTGATCAGCAGCTTCGTCCACTGCGCTCCGGTGAAGTCGTCGGTGACGGCGGTGGGGACCGCTTCGCCGAGCACGGCGGCGGCCCGTCGCACGTCGTCGTCGGCCGGGCGGCCGGGGACGCCGAGCGTGGTCGTGGCAGGAGCCGTGACGGTGACGCGGCCGGGTTCGAGGTGGCTCGCGGCGAAGAGGGCGAGAGCACCCACGAGCCGGGCGTCGCGCACCTGCCGGGCCGCCGCGGTGAGCCCGTCCAGTCCGTTCTGGACGACGACGACGAGGGTGCCGTCGACCGTGCGGCGGTTGGTGCGCAGCGCGTCCTCGGCGTCCTGCGCTTTCGTGCAGACGAAGGCGAGATCGGGCACCAGGTCGAGGGACTCGCCGCAGCGGACCCAGGCGGTGTGCTCGCCCCACGCCCCGTCGAGCCGGATCCCCGACCGGCGGATCGCGGTGAGGTGGTCGCCTCGGGCGGTGACCTCGACGTCGTGCCCGGCGCGGTCGAGAAGGGCGGCGATGGTGCCGCCGACGGCGCCTGCTCCGAGTACTGCGATCCTCATCCGGACAGCCTAGGACGGGCGGGCGAGGGCTCCGGCTCCACCCCGGGGGTACTCCCGATCCGTCCGTGTATCCTCGCACCCGTGCTCGAGACCCCCGCCCCGGCTCCGAACGGGATCCTCCTGCTGGACAAGCCCGGCGGCATCACCAGCCACGACCTCGTCTCGCGGACCCGCCGCCGCGCGGGGACCCGCAAGGTCGGCCATGCGGGGACGCTCGATCCGATGGCGACCGGGCTGATGATCCTCGGTCTCGGCCCCTCGACGCGCCTGCTCACCTACCTCGTCGGCCTCGACAAGCAGTACGAGGCGACGATCCGGCTGGGCTCCTCCACCACCACCGACGACCAGGAGGGCGAGGTGCTCGCCTCGGCGGAGCCCGCACTCGTCGCGGCCCTCGCCCCGGAGTCGGTGTCCGACGCGATCGCGGCCCTCACCGGAGCGATCGAGCAGGTCCCGAGCACGGTCAGCGCGATCAAGGTGGACGGCCGCCGCGCCTACGCCCGCGCCCGCGACGGCGAGGAGGTCGTGCTCGCCTCCCGCCCCGTGACCGTCTCGGAGTTCGCCGTCCTGGCGAGCCACCCGGTGGAGGGGTTCGTCGAGCTGGACATGCGCGTCGCCAGCTCCTGCGGCGGCTACATGGGCGCGTTCGCCCGCGACCTCGGCGCGGCCCGCGGAGTCGGCGGC